>JAGBDS010000068.1 GCA_017937405.1 Oscillibacter sp. | reverse complement strand
GTCCGGGAGCAGATGTTGTAAAGGCCCTGCGCCCCCAGCCGTCCGAAGTCCCAGCCGCATTGGTTGTAGACATAACTGACGAACCCAGAGCAGTCAAAGGACGTGCTGGGCTGATAGCCGCCCCACACATAGGGGAACCCGATATACTTCTCAGCCTCCTCCAGAATGGCGGCAAAGGTTTCGTCGGACAGATATGCTTCCGGGACTTCATGCTCCGTGGGGCCGTTTGTGACATACTTGCCCACATAGGGAGAGGACGGGAACAGGTCGGGCCGGTTGCCCAGCGTGGACATATACAGGGCGTACATGGAGAGCTGTTCCTCAGTCATCATGTAGATCGGCACATGGGAGAGATTAAAGTTTTCCAGCGTGACGGTGCAGATGAAATAATCGTAGTACACCCGGTAGCTGTCCGTGTGGGTCACGCCGTCCTCGTCCACCCATGTGTCCGTTTCGATGTAGTACCGCCGCTCCGTCACCACTTCTTCGGTCAGACTGTACTGGCGGTCAAAGAGGTCTTGGAGCGTAAAGCGTACCTCATCCACCGTCCACGCCCCCTCATGGAGCGCGGAGATCATGGAGATCAGCACATAGGGGTCGTGCTCAATGTCATCGAGGTCAAAATGGTATTCGTCGTAATCGTGGGTTTCCTCGTAAGTGTCGAGATAGTCTTGAAGCTCGTCCTCCAGACCGCAATAGGCGGCCTCGGCCCCCAGCATATCCACATCCTCCGCCTTGTAGGTGCTGGCGGCCACCGCACCCACAAGGCCGTTGCCCACCGTCACCATCGAGGACATACACGACTGCATCAGCAGAAGCAGGAGCACACAGCCCAGCGCAAGGAGCGATCCCACGGGATGCCGCTTGGCAAAGGCCACCGTTTGGGCGGCCAGCTTTTCCGTGGTGACTGCCGTTTTTTCGGCAGCCTTGGCGCTCTGCTTGGCGGTTTCCCGCGCCCGCTTCTGATACTCCCGCTTCAGCTTGTGCTTATGCCACATCCTGGCGGCGCTTTTAGCGGTCTCGGGCTGTTCTTGGGCAAACTTGCGGGCGTTGTAATCCGCCGTGGCCTTGATATACCGGGACTCGGCGCGGGCGGCAGCCTTGGCCGGGTGCTCCCGGACGGCCTGTTTCACCTTGCGTTTACCATAGTGGAGGGCAGCCTCCCCGGAACGCTCGACAAAGTGACCGCCCTCCACGCCTACGTTGTCATGCTCCTCCTGATAGATTTTCCCATGCACAAAGGCATGGGCCTCGGCCCCGGCCACCCGGCCTGCCCGCTTCACGGGGCCGGGTTTCTTGGGCGGCTTCTGTGCGACCAGCCGATCACGGGCCTTGCCCAGCTTTTCCTCCCGGCTCTCCATGCGGAGCTTGGATTTGTGGAGCTTGGCCTGTTCGCTGTCCTGATGAAACTTCTGGCCACCGTGACCAGAAGCACCGCCCGGTCTACTCTGTCTGTTTTCCATTGGCGGCGTCCTCCGGCTTGGTGGTCAGCAGATTGTAAATC
>JAGBDS010000013.1 GCA_017937405.1 Oscillibacter sp. | reverse complement strand
CTGCGATAGAAATTCTTTTTTCTTTGTCCGTACCTGCGCCAATTCATCGCTCAGGCCAGACAGACTTACTTGCTTATCCATGCCTATATTTTACCACACTTGCCTTTATTCCGCATCTTTTCTGTGCGGTATTGCCTTAGAAATCGTCTTCATATGTCTCTTTCCTTTTTCGGTGCCCATAGAATCCTAGGCTCATATCCGTATCATACACAAATCGTATGGTATATGTTGTCTGAATTTGTCGAAGGATCTTGAAACTTGAAAAAAAGGGCAGAAGCTGGTTGAAATCCCTGGATTCCCGGAGGTTCGGCGGTTTTTTTGAGAGTGGCCCTTGCGCCGGAGGAGGAAACAATGGTATGATGGCACCTGTGAGAGAGGAGGGACGACGCTGTGGCGCGAGATACAAAGCAATTTCTGTTGGGCCAGTGCGCCCGGTATCCGGCCCTCCGGCCCGGGGACCTGTTGAAAGCCCTCCACCAGAGCGTGTTTGGCTGCGGCCACTTTGTGACCGACGAGGCGGCGGGGCTGGCGTATCTCCGGGAAGAGCTGCCCCGGGCGGACTGTTCGGAAATCGAGCCGCTGGACGGCGGCTTCAGCCGGGTCCATCTGGGGATTTTAAAGGAAACGGGCCTGGCGGCGGAGACGCTGTTCCACTTGTTCGCCCTGTCAGCGGAGACGCCCTGCGGCACCGTGGAGGCGCTGGAGGAGAAACTGGCGGACTTGTTGGAATTGGCGGCGGAGGGGCAGCTGCCCTTTTCTTATGAGGAGACCGCCGCGGCGGTGGAGGACTGGCGCAGGGCCGGGTTCCCCGCCTGCCACCACTCCCCGGCGTTCCGGGCCGCCTATGCCCCGGCCTACCGGGTGGTGCGGCGGGAATACGCCTGGGCCATTCCCCTGCTGGCGGCCATGGACCGCCGCCTGGCGGAGAATTCCCGGCTGCTGATGGCTATCGACGGCGGCAGCGCCAGCGGAAAGACCACCCTGGCATCCCTGCTGGCCCGGGTCTATGACTGCAACGTGTTCCACATGGACGATTTTTTCCTCCGCCCGGAACAGCGGACAGAAGAACGTCTGGCGGAGCCGGGCGGAAATGTGGACCGGGAGCGGTTCTATGAAGAAGTGCTGGAGCCTTTGAAGGCTGGAAAAGCGGTGACCTTCCGCCGCTACGACTGCCAGACGCAAACTTTGGCTGACCCAGCGACGATCGCGCCCAAGGCGCTGAACATCGTGGAGGGGGTGTACAGTATGCATCCCCTGCTGGCCGACAGCTATAATTTGACTGTATTTCTGAAAATCCCGCCGGAGGTGCAGCGCTGCCGCGTCCTGGCCCGGAATGGCCCGGAGGTGGGAGAGCGGTTTTTCATCCGCTGGATACCATTGGAGCAGCGGTATTTCGACGCCCTGGACCCGGCGGGACGGTGCGATCTCATTTTGGAGGTGGAGCCATGAAGGTGGTGGTCATTGACGGTCAGAGCGGCCGGATGGGCCAGCTTTTCATCGAACGGGCCAAAGCCGCGGAGCTGCCCTGTGAGATCATGGCGGTAGGCACCAACGCCATCGCCACAGCGGCCATGCTGAAGGCCGGGGCCTCCGCCGGCGCCACGGGGGAAAACCCGGTGCTGGTGGCCTGCCGGACGGCGGATATCATCGTGGGGCCCATCGGTATCCTGTCGGCGGATTCCCTGATGGGAGAGATCACGCCTGCCATGGCGGTGGCCGTGGGCCAGAGCGGCGCGAAAAAGCTGCTGCTGCCTGTGAACCAGTGCAGCAACATCGTGGTGGGCACCCAGGACCTGACGCTGTCCAGACTGATGGACGAGGCGGTGGAGCTGCTGCGCTCTTTGTTGAATGTGTAATTCCCCGGCCAAGCCGGAAAAATCCCAAGGCACATAATCGCGCCTCAAGACGCGGCTCCCGTTCAAGACGGCAAACCATTTGAAAGGGAGAAAACTCCAATGCAAACAAAAACCGCAAACCCCGCCATCCGCCGGATGGTATCCGCCGCCGTGTGCTTGGCCCTGTGCATGGTGCTGCCGTTCCTGACGGGCCAGATCCCCCAGGTGGGCAGCGCCCTGTGTCCCATGCACATTCCCGTCCTGCTGGCGGGCTTCCTCTGCGGGCCCTGGTGGGCCATGGCCGTCGGTGCCGTGGCGCCGCTGCTGCGGTTCGCCCTGTTCGGAATGCCGCCCATCTTCCCCACCGGCGTTGCTATGTGCTTTGAGCTGGCGGCCTATGGACTGGTGAGCGGCCTGCTGTACGCCCGCCTGCCGAAAAAGACCGCCAATGTCTACGTATCCCTGCTGGCCGCCATGCTGGCGGGCCGGGTGGTCTGGGGAATCGTTCGGGTGGCCCTGTCCGGCGTGGCGGGAGAGCCCTTTACCTGGGCGGCGTTTATGGCCGGGGCGTTTGTCAACGCCGTGCCCGGCATCATCGTCCATATCCTGCTGATCCCTGTGATCGTGATGGCGCTGCGAAAAGCGGGCCTGATCGACTGAGGTGGACCTAAAAGGCCGTGCTGTGGAATGAAAGTTCCGCGGCACGGCCTTTTTTGCGTTTCACGCCCATGGGACGGGTGCCATGCTTGACGGAACGGAAAAGGGCGAGGTATGCTTATGGGAAAGTAACGGTAAAAAATGCTGTAAATGGGAGGAAAGCCTATGCCGGAGGAGATGAACCGAACGAAAAAAGACCTAGCCGACGCACTGCGCCAGCTGCTGGCAAAAAAGCCCCTGGACCAGATACGGGTGCGGGAGGTGACGGAGCTGTGCGGCATCCGGCGCCAGTCCTTTTACTATCACTTTACAGATGTCAGCCAGCTGTTTGACTGGGCCATGGAGCAGGAGCGGGCCTGCTTGCCCGCCCGGCAGGAGAATTGCTTGACCTGGCAGCAGGCAGCGGCGGACCTGCTGGCCTATACCGCCGAAAACCGGGCGTTTTACCTGGCTATTCTGGAAAACCGGGGACGGGCCGGACTGCGGAAGGTACTGGATGGCGCCGTGGAGAACTTTTTGAAGCCGGCGCTTACATATTACCTGGAGCGCAGCGGCACGCCGCCGGACCCGGCGGCAGAACAGGCGAGATTTTTGTGGTGGCGGACGATGCTGCTGTCCCTGTTGGAGGACTGGCTGGAAGGCGACCTCTGCCAGCCGCCAGAGGAGGTCATCGCCCTGCTGGAGCGGGACCTGCGGGATGGCCTGGCAGGCGCAGCCTGGAAGAACCTGGCCCGGAGGGGTACAATCGAATGATCGGAGATACCGCGGAGCGGGGGCAGTTGCCCCCGCTCTTTTTTTGACACTTTTTATAGAACTGTCAAAAAACATGACAATATTACCAGAAATGACCGTTTTTACCAAAATCCGGCCCATTTATAATGCGCCGTAACAGGAGTGATGTTGTGAAAAAGGTTTGCTATGCAGTGATGCTCCAAAGTCAGCTGGGCCCCCGGGCGGGAGAGCTGATGCTTCAGGAAAATGCCCAGGTGGTCTCCGGTTATCTTCGGATGCTGGGCCACCAGAACCGCTTTTCCGGCAGCGTGTTGCAGGAGGGAAAGTACCTGATCTCCGGCGCCCTGCGCTCCCCGGTGGATAAGGAGCCCTATGACGCCCTCTTTACCGTTCAGGACGGCCGCTTGTCCGGCGGATTGATCACCCGGCACGGCTGCTGGGACCTGACCGGTGTCCGCACCGCCCCGTCAAGCCTGGAGGCGGAATAACGACAGTTTGTGGCACAGGCGGAATTTTCCATAATTCCGTTTTATTTATCATGCATTCATAACTACAAAAAGGAGGCAGCCATGCGGGAATATGTGGTGAACCGGCCGGACGAGGCCGCTATGCGCCGGGTGCTGGAAGCGGAGCCCATCAGCCCGGAGGGTATCATCCTCCGCCTGGCCTGGCAGCAGGGGCTTTCCCGGGACGAGATCTCCGCCCTGACCTGGGAGATGGTGTCCTTCCTGGATGACCGCCTGGATCTGCCGGACCGGATGATCCCTCTGGACCCGGAGGTCCGGGCCTGCCTGTGGCGGCTGTTTCAGGCCCACAGTGAGGTGTCTCCCTATGTGGTGCTGTCCTCCCGGGACAGGACGCCCCTCCGGCCGGAGTCCATCTCCCGGCTGGTCCGCCAGGCACTGGACCGGGAGGGGCAGACCGCGGTGCGGCTGATGGACCTGCGCCACGACTGGATCATCCGCCAACTGGCGGACAAGGACTGGCCCGCCGTGGCCCGTATCAGCGGCGTAGAGGTGTCCGCCCTGCAGGCCCGATTTGCTGCCTACGCGCCGGAGAAGAAAGCCGCCCGCCGTTCCGCCGCCCATGTGGACGAGTTCAAATTGTGGAAGGTGCTCCAGACGGAGCGGGACACTCCGGCGGGGTTGGCCCTGTGGCTGGCGTGGCAGCTGGGCCTCCAGGCCCAGGAGATCGTGGCCCTGACCTGGGACCAGGTGGACGGTGACTGCCTCCGCTTGCCGGACCGGGAGGTGCCATTGACCAACGCCCTCCGCCGCCTTCTGGAGGACACCCGCCGCCGCGCCCCCGCCGGGGAGCCCCACGTTCTGCTGACGGAGCACTCCCGGAAACCCGTGGACCTGCCCCGGCTGTCCCGGATGACCCGGGCGGTGCTGATCCGGGGCGGGATGGAGGACGTCCTTTTGCGTGACCTGCGCCGGGACGAGGGCCGGGAGGACGAGGACGCCCGCCTGCTGTCTCTGACCGCTGCCCAGGGGGTGCTGGACCGGGGAGATGTGATGGACCTGCTGGGATTGTCCAAGACCGCCGCCTACACCCGCCTCCGCCGCCTGACGGAGCGGGGAAAGCTGGTGCGCATCGGCGGGAAATACTACCTCCCCGGCGACGTGGTGCCGCCGGAAAAGCATCTGGAGACCATCCGGGCGTATCTGGAGAAGTTCGGCTTCGCCTACCGCCAGGACATCGCGGACCTGCTGCACATCCAGCGGAAGCAGTGCGCGCTGATCCTTCGCCGCATGGTGGAGCGGGGTGAGCTGGCCCAGTCCGGCCAGAAATACTATCTTCCCCAAAACGAGGACCGCAAGGCGGAGTGAAGGAGCGCATCAAGGGGGCGAGGCCGGTGGCCCGCCCCCTTTTGTTACGCCCGTATCCCTCAAATTCGACAGCTGGTTATCCTTTCCTGACAATCGGATAAGGCTCATTGTGCGCCGGTTTTCGCTTGTGTTAAAAGACGGCCCAAACCATTGAAACGCAAGGGGTTTTATCATATTCTCACCTTGCGGAAGGCGCCGACTGTTCTCTGCCCGCCCGGCAGAAACGGGGTTGGCTAGCCCCCGATGCCGTGGTCGGACGGGCAGAGAAGGCCGGCGCGCCCCGCAAAATCAAATGCCGGGAAACCCGGTAAATTCAAAAGGAGGAAACCCCATGAAGAAGTTCCTTTCTCTGGTTCTGGCTCTGGTAATGACCATGTCCCTGGTCACCATCAGCGCCGGCGCCAAGGACTTCACCGATGGCGACAAGGTCAACTACAATGAAGCCATCGACGTGATGTCCGCCCTGAAGGTCATCGACGGTTATACCGACGGTTCCTTCAAGCCCACCACCCAGCTGAACCGTGGCCAGGCTGCCAAGATCCTGTGCAACATGATCCTGGGCCCCACCACCGCCGGCGCCCTGAAGGCCGACGCGGCTCCTTTCAAGGATGTTGCCGCTGACAACACCTTTGCTGGCTACATCGCCTACTGCGCCAAGGCCGGCATCATCGACGGCTACACCGACGGCACCTTCCGTCCCTCTGCTCCCCTGACCGGCTATGCTTTCATGAAGCTGCTGCTGGGCGCTCTGGGCTATGACAAGGACGTCGAGGGCTACAACACCCCCAACTGGTCCATCAACGTTGCCAAGCAGGCTCTGGGCATTGGCCTGGATGACGGCCTGACCGGCGAGTTCGACGGCACCAAGATCGTCACCCGTGAAGAGGCCTGCCTGTATGCTTTCAACACCCTGAAGGCCACCATGGTCGAGTATGACGCCAAGACTTCCGTCTCTGTGGGCGGCGCCGAGGTCGTCATCGCCGGCTCCAAGGCCAAGGACGTTGAGGACAAGAACGACAACAACGCCACTATCAAGGACGACGAGAAGATGCAGTTCGCCGAGAAGTACTTCCCCAAGCTGACTACCACTGGCACCACTGAGGATGCCTTTGGTCGTCCCTCCACCGAGTGGAAGTACAAGAGCACCGTCATCGGCAACTATGTCGACAAGGGCGCCCTGAAGGAGACCTACACCAAGAAGGTCACCATGGCCACTCTGTATGACCTGGTCGGCAAGAGCACCGTCACTGCCCTGGGCAAGGACGAGGCTGTCCTGGATGTGTATCAGAACGGCATTCCTGTCGAAGATCCCGATTACTCCAAGTACTTCGCCAAGAACGACAGCGGCACCGCCGGCATCAGCGGCAACGGCGTTGTCACCGAGGTCTATGTCCAGACTGCGGAAGTCTACGGATATACCTTCGATGTCGTCACCATCGTTCAGTACAACACCTGGCTGTTCCAGGCTGCTGAGAACTACAGCACCAAGAACGAGTCCGTCAAGATCAAGACCACCGACAGCACCTCTGTCGCTCTGAAGAGCTACGAGCTGAAGGGCGAGGACTTCGATGTTGAGGACGTCAAGAAGGACGACTATCTGCTGATCACCGCTGTCAAGACCGCCAAGGACTCCAGCATCTATGAGGTCAAGGGCGTTGCCGTGGCCGAGACCTTCGAGGGCGAGGTCACTGAGTATGCCTCCGGCGACAGCGTGAAGATCGGCGGCGAGAAGAAGTCTTACTCCAAGATGGCCGGCGCCGCCACCACCGGCACCCTGTACACCGTTGGTGAGACCGCCCGCGTTGTCCTGGATAAGTACGGCTACATCATCGGTATCGACACCGCTCTGGTCTCCAGCAACTATGTGTTCATCAAGGAGATCGACAGTACCAGCGGCCTGAACACCAAGGCTGTTGCCAACGCTGTCTTCACCGACGGCACCACCGAGGAGATCACCATCTCCAAGCTGTATAACGGCAGCGCTTATGTGACCAACGGTGGCACTATCTACACTAACCGTGGTACTTATGATAATACTTGGTATACCTACAGCAAGGCTGCTGACGGCAAGTACGTCCTGCACCGCGTGGAGAGCAAGTACATTGCTTCCACTGCTACCAGCCTGACTGCTACCAACACTGCTACTTACACCAGCAACAGTTCCTCCACTGTGAAGACCGTTCTGGTGAATGGCAAGATCGCATTCATGGGTACTCCCAACTCTGGTACTGCCGCTATCGGTAATGACAGCACCATTCTGGTTCTGAAGGACAGCGACGGCGACTACACTACCTACACCGGCATCGAGAAGTTCCCCGACCTGACCTTCAAGTACAAGGACAGCGACGGCTCTGCTTCTGGCGACACTCAGGATGATGTTTTTGTCTACTACCTGCTGAACAAGAACACTGGCTATGCTGATTATGTCTTTGTGGACGCTGAGGACGCTGATGATGCCTCTATCTCCGACAGCGAGAACGTGGCTCTGGTGTACCTGGTGAAGAAGGACTCCACTGGCCGTACCACCGACAACAAGAACTTCGTCGACTACAAGACCTGGGATCCCGCCACTGGCGAGGCTGGCACTGTCCGCGCTGACGCCGACCTGTCCAACGTGACTGTGGATGGCGACGGCAACGCTTTCGGCCTGTACTACAAGACCCGCGCCAACTCCGACAGCTTCCTGACCAACATCCAGCCTGTTGACAACACTGCCAAGTACTTCAACAAGACCGTGAACGCTGCCGGCACCGCTGACACTGTCACCTTCTCCAACGGCATCCTGCGGTTCAACAGCACCGACAAGTTCCGTCTGACCTCCGACTCTCAGGTCGTTCTGGTCACCCGCAAGGGCACCAACGTCAACGTTGATCCTTCCGCTTCCTATGTCGCTACCGTTACCGACGGCGCCGGCGTTGAGGCCACTCTGACCTCCGTGAAGCTGAACGACTACAACGTGGCCGGTAAGCGCATCTCCGACAACAGCGATGTCATCGAGACCCTGTACATCACCGTGAACAAGACCACCGTGAACGCTCCCGCTTCCAGCGATGCCTCCATCACCTCTCTGAAGGTCAAGGGCGTTGATGCTACTTGGAATGCTACCACTGAGCAGTATGAGGTTCTGGTTCCCGTTGCTAAGAACGATTCCAGCACTCCTCGTGCGGCTGTTGTTCCCGCTGCTGGCGCTACCGCTACCGTGAAGGACAGCGTGAACACTGAAATGACCACTCTGAATTCTGCTCTGAGCGGCGACCGCACTTGGACTGTGACCGTCACTGCTGCCAATGGTACTGTGAAGGCTTACACGCTGGCTGTCAAGCTGGAGGTTGCTCCTGTGATGACCACCACCGCTACCAGCACTTATGTTCAGGTGACTGATGCTACCGTTTCTGGTACCACCATCACTCCGGGCACTGTGAAGACTCCCAGCGGCACTAAGGCCAGCGATACCGTTGCTGATCTGGTGGCTACCCTGCGGGTCGCCGATGGTTATACCATCAGCGCTGTGAAGAACGGCGCTCTGGGTGGCAAGGTTGCTGCGGCTGACACTGATAAGCTGAATACGACTGGCCTGCAGATTGTTGTGACCTGCACTGCTACTGGCACCGAGTTCGCTTACGATCGCGCTGACATTACTACCTAATAGCTCCCCATCAAGAACGCATCTGCGTTTGAGATAACAAAAGACCCGCTCCTTTCGGAGCGGGTCTTTTGCGTCACTTTTTCAGTCCGGTCAGCCAGAAGTGGGCCCCGGCGTCAATGGAACTGCCGCCCGTGTTTACGCTCAGTTTCGCCAGTTCCCCCCACTTGCAGCCGACGACTCCCATATTGCCCCAGTAGTTGCCCTCTGCGGCGCCGATACTCAGGCAGGTCACATTCCGCTCCGCCGGGCCGCAGAGAAAGCGGACCATGCCGGGGAAATGGGTGCCGATGGCAGCCAGGTGGTTGGAGAGGGAGTAGCCGCTGCCGCCGCCTGAGATGGGATAGAGGGTATAGACGTTGTCGGTGACGTCGTTGACCTGGATGCCCAGCTTCAGGGACCAGTTTTGGTCAGGAAACTCCGCGTGGAGCTCCACACTCTGATACGCCGTAAAATCAATGCCGGACACATCCAGGTCCACCTGGGTCGCGGCGGCGTTGGTGGTCACCTCCAGCAGTTTCACGTACAGGTCTCCGCCTGCCCGGGCCGCCGTCTCCGCCGCCAGGGCCTCCGCCTGGCTATTCAGCGCGGCGTCCAACTTGCTGTTGTCTCCATTGAAATCCTCCATTCTGATGCGGTCCGTCATTTCCCATTGGTTCAGTTGATAGTTTTGTGTCTGTTTCATGTGATACCCTCCGAAAAATCAAATTCGGAGTTGGCTAGCCCCATTTAATAGAACAAATGTTCTGATAAATGCATAGAAGTGTGCAACACCTGACCGCATATCCCGTCCAGGCGCGTCATAGTATCCTACTATGACAGACAAAGGGGGATTCACCGTGAAAAAACTGCTCGCGGCGCTGCTCGCCGTGCTGGCCCTGGGGACCAGCGCCCGCGCCCTGGACGTGACCGCGCCCTCCGCCCTCCTGATGGAAAAGGAGACCGGCACCGTCCTCTTTTCTAAGGACGAACACGCCAAGCTGGAGCCCGCCAGCGTCACCAAGGTCATGACCATCCTCCTGACCATGGAGGCCATCGACTCCGGCCAGCTTACCTACGACACCGTCATCACCGCCTCCGCTCACGCCTGCTCCATGGGCGGGTCCCAGATCTGGCTCAAGGAAAACGAGCAGATGACCGTGGGCGATATGCTCAAGGCCGTGTGCGTCGTCTCCGCCAACGACTGCGCCGTGGCCCTGGGGGAGCAGATCGCAGGCAGCGAGGAGGCCTTCGTGGAGCGGATGAACGCGCGGGCGAAAGAACTGGGCATGAACGATACCACGTTTAAAAACGCCACCGGCCTCCCGGCGGCGGGCCACGTCACCTCCGCCCACGACATCGCCATCATGTCAAGGGAGCTGGTCAAAAACCACCCGGACATCCGGCAGTACACCACCATCTGGATGGACACCCTGCGGAACGGGCAGTCCTCCCTGGTGAACACCAACAAGCTCATCCGCTTCTACGAGGGCGCTACGGGCCTCAAAACCGGGTCCACCGACGCCGCCGGGTACTGCCTCTCCGCCACCGCCGAGCGGGACGGCATGGAGCTCATCGCCGTCATCATGAAGGACGCCACCTCCGCCCAGCGGTTCGAGGACGCCAAGAGCCTGCTAAGCTATGGGTTTTCCACCTACACGCTGAAAAACGTGGCCCCAGAGACGCCGCTGGCCCCCGTTCCGGTGACGCTGGGCACCCAGGCCACCGTCCAGCCTGTCCTCGGGGAGGGCACCTCCCTGCTGCTGGAAAAGGCCAAGGCCGGGGACCTCCAGCAGACCGTCACCCTGGCGGAGTCCGTCCCTGCCCCGGTGGAGACCGGAGCGCAGCTGGGGACCCTTACCGTCACCTCCGGGGAGGAGACGGTGGCGGAGATCCCTATTTTGGCCGGGGAGGAGGTCCCACGGGTCACCTACGGGCAGATGCTCCTGCGGCTGTGGAAGATGGCCTTTTTGTCGGATTGACCGAAACCCAGCGGCGCTTTTCGGTGGAAAGACGACGGTTTTCGCTTGTCGGGAGCGCCGCAAAATGGTATACTTTCCACATATAGAGCCCCAGTTGGGGAGAGGAAAGGAAGATACATAAGATGTTGGATGTTAGAACGTTCCAGATGCGGAGCTTTTTGCCCATGCCCTATGAGGAGGCCCTGGCGCCCCGGCTGAAGCTGGCCCAGGAGAAGCTGCAGAACGGCTCCGGCGCCGGCGGCGACTTCACCGGCTGGGTGCATCTGCCCCGTGATTACGATAAGGAGGAGTTTGCCCGTATCCAGGCCGCCGCTGCCAAGATCCGCAAGGATTCCAAGGCGCTGGTGGTCATCGGTATCGGCGGCAGCTACCTGGGCGCCCGGGGTGTCATCGACTGCCTGTGCTCCCCCAACTACAACCTGAAAAAGAAGGACGGCCCCAACGTCTACTTCATCGGCAACGGCCTGTCCGCTGACGCGCTGCAGGAGACGCTGGAGCTGGTGGCGGATGTGGATTTCTCCGTCAACGTCATTTCCAAGTCCGGCACCACCACCGAGCCCGCCGTGGCGTTCCGCTTCTTCCGGGAGGCCCTAGAGAAGAAGTATGGCCGGGAAGAGGCCGGAAAGCGCATCTACGCCACCACCGACAAGGCCCGGGGCGCTCTGAAGTCCCTGGCGGACGCCGAGGGCTGGGAGACCTTCGTGGTGCCTGACGACATCGGCGGCCGTTACTCCGTGCTGACCGCCGTGGGCCTGCTGCCCATCGCCGTGGCCGGTATCGACATTGAAGCACTGATGCGGGGCGCCGCCCAGATGATGGATGTCTGCGCCGGGGGCACCTACGCCTGCCCCGCCTGGAAATACGCCGCCATCCGCTATGAGCTGTACCGCTCCGGCCGGCCTATCGAGCTGCTGGCCTGCTATGATCCCGCCTTCCGCTTTATGAGCGAGTGGTGGAAGCAGCTTTACGGCGAGAGCGAGGGCAAGGACGGCAAGGGCCTGTTCCCCGCCAGCGTGGATTTCACCGCTGACCTGCACTCCATGGGCCAGTACATCCAGGACGGCAAGCGCATCATGTTCGAGACCGTGGTGCGCCTGGGCGCGTCCAACAGCCAGCTGTACGTCCCCAAGGACGAGACCGACGGCGACGGCCTGAACTTCCTGGCCGGAGAGTCCATGGACTACATCCGTGACAAGGCCATGGAGGGCACCCTGCTGGCCCACACCGAGGGCGGCGTGCCCAACATCATCGTGGAGGCCGACGGCAAGACCCCGGAGGCCCTGGGCCAGCTGATCTACTTTTTCGAGTACGCCTGCGGCCTGTCTGGCTACCTGCTGGACGTGAACCCCTTCGACCAGCCCGGCGTGGAGGCCTACAAGAAGAACATGTTCGCCCTGCTGGGCAAGCCCGGTTATGAGGACCGGAAGGCTGAGCTGGAGGCCAAGCTGAACAAGTGATCTCAAGTATTCTGGGAAAGGCTTGCCCAGATGTCGCCGCAAGTGCGGCGTACGAGCGTTTTGCCGCAGGCAAAACCTCGAACCTGCCGGAATTGATTTCTGGCAGGTTGGTCAAATCCCGGGGCCCCCGCGCGGCCTGCCGCGTGGGGATGCAAGCCCGGTTATGAGGACCGGAAGGCTGAACTGGAGGCCAAGCTGAACAAGTGATTTTTCGGTGGGCCGGACGTTTTTGCCCGGCCCACTCAGTTTGTCGAAAAAAGCCTTTTCAACAAGCCGCTGCAAATTTTTTCTGAACTTGAAAAGTTCAGAAAAAATTGTGATTGAAAACAAAAGATAGCCCTCCTGGGTCATCTCCGCGCTAAGTGCCGCCGCTTTGCGGCGGTTGCGCTCCGAATCGCGCCTGCGGGCGCAGCCTTTCGGACTATCTTCCTTCCTGTTCCGCAAGTTTTCCGGGTTTATCGGCAGCTTGACTGTCAATCTCCATTATGAACAAAGTTTAAAATCGCTTTTTAGCATTGTCTTTTCCAAAACTTTATGATATGCTTACAATAGCAAAGTTCCCCATCCCATGTGACTTAATATGACAGGAGTGATTTACTATGGTCAGACTGATTATGGGCGTCAAGGGTTCCGGCAAGACCAAGCAGCTCATCGAACTGATCAACAACGCGGCGAAGGACGAGCCCGGCAACGTGGTTTGCATCGAGGCCAACCGCAACATGACATATGATATCCACTATCATATCCGCCTGATCGATGCGCAGGAGTACAAGCTGAGCAGCTACGATCTGTTCCGTGGCTTTATCAGCGGCCTGTGCGCTGGCAACTACGATATTACCCATGTGTTTATCGACAATCTGTGCAAGACCGTCGGCCACGATGTGGACGCTGAGACTGAGGCGTTCCTGAATTGGCTGGATGTCTTCGGCGAGAAGAACAACGTCAAGTTCACCGTTACCATCAGCGCCGATGCTTCTTCGGCTACCGAGGGTATGCAGAAATACCTGTAAATTTGGAAATAATGACCGCCCCGTCCGGCTGGACGGGGCGGTTTTTTCGGCTTGGGATCATTGTGCCGCCTGCTCCTGGGCAGCGGGAAGCTGCCGCAGGTCATCGATCACCAGCTGCTGCACATCGAACAGTCCGGCCAGACGGGCCCGGTCTTCCACGGATTGCTGGTCCAGATACCAGGCGATCAGGGGCTTTTTGTCCGCTGTAAAGCCAGAAAGATAGGCGCAGCCGTAGCGGTCGGAGTAATGCTGCTCCAGACTGCCCTTGGCAGTCAGCTCTGCCAGTTCTTCAGTGGTGAGGGAGGCGTTTTTCTTCCCGCTCACCCACACGGAGGTCTTGGCAGACATCAGGATAGAGAGCTTGGGGCTGTCCACCTTGCCCTGAAGCTCCGCCAGGGCGTAATACAACTCCTCCAGCGGTTCCACCGGAGCGGCAGGATACTGGCCGTCAGCTTTTTCGTAGGAGGCGATGCGCAAAATCAGCTTGTCCACCGTCTTGCCCAGCGCGGCATAGTTGTAGCCGTCGTACCGGGTGCCCTGCCAGGAGGGAGCTTCCGCCACCAGATACAGCAGCTTGCCGCTGAGCGCGGACTTCAATACCTGGGTCAGCTTGACCAGGGCGGTCTCCTTGGCCAGCTTCAGGGAGGGGATATCCAGCAGGATACCGTCGTAGCCGCCTGCCTCCACCGCGGAAACGAGACAGGCGGCAGTCTCGGCGGCAGTGCCGTTGAGGGCGGTGGGGCCGCCTTCCACATACAGCAGGGCCTTGGCACCCGCCGCGTGAGCGGCGTCCCGCAGGGCGGCGGCCCTGGCGCTGTCGGTGCTCTGGGTCACTTTCGCCCCGCCGGCAGTCAGCAGGTGGGCGCCGCTTACCGCGACGGCTTCACAGCCGGTCAGGTCAGGCAGAGTTTCTCCCGGGGACAGGATGCCTACCTTTCCCGGCTCCGTGCGGTGCAGCTTATCGTACAGCCGCATCAGAATGACCGCCAGCTCCTCCCGGGGTGCGGTGAGGGAGGGGGCGAAGGAGGTGGCGGAGACGCCGTCCATCAGCCCCAGGTCGCAGACCATGGTGATGTAACCGGCGTTGGTGGTCACATCCTGGAAGGCGGAGGGAAGGTCCTGGGCAAGGCCCGCGATGGTGCCGTAGCCCAGGGCGCGGACCAGCATCACAGCCAGCTCTTCCCGGGTGATGGGGTCATTGGGGCGGAATTCCGCCCGCTGGGCGGTGACGGCGCCGTGGGCGTAGGCGGCCTGGACCGCCCCGGCGTACCAGGCGCTCACCGGTACATCCGTATAGGTGGCTTGGGTGGGCTTAGCTGTTTCCCAGCCGAAAAACCGGCCCAGCACCACGGCGAAGGCGGCCCGGGTCATCGGATGGCCCAGTCCGAACCGGGTGGCGGACTCGCCCTGGAAGAAGCCCAGCTCCACACAGCGCCGGATGTCCTCGGCGGCCGGATGGCCGGCGGGCACGTCGGTGAAGCCCGCCGCCGCGGCGGGGGCCGTGAGGCCGCCGGCCAGTATGGCGCACAGCGCCAGGCAGCTCAGCAGCCGCTGCAGTTGCTTTTTTATCATTTCATTCGCTCCTTTGGGCACATTTTGGTGCCAAATCGTTTCTACTATACCAGAATTTTCACCATCCGTCAAACCGAAGCAGTCGAGGAAGGGCGTTTTAAAATTATTTCTTTACCTGACACCGCTTTCCTGCTATAATAAATTAGTTATCTTAGATTTATCTGGATTTATTATTGCGGAAAGGAGGGCACGGCCGTGAAATTCAAGAAGTGGAACATCAGCAAGCCGGAGGAGCGGGACGTGGCCCTCCTGCGCAGCGCGGGGTATCCCTACCTGCTCAGCACGGTGCTGGCCGCCCGGGGCGTCACCACGCCGGAGGGCGCCGCTGAATATCTGGAGCGGGACCGGAGCCTGACCATCTCCCCCATGCTGATGCGCGACATGGACAAGGCAGTCAGCCGCATCCAGCGGGCTATTTCCGATGGGGAGACCATCGCCGTGTTCGGCGATTACGATGTGGACGGCATCACCTCCACGGTGCTGCTGTTGGACTATCTGAAAAGCTGCGGCGCCCACTGCCTGCGGTATATCCCGCGGCGCATCGAGGACGGCTACGGCCTCAGCAAGGACGCCATCAAGGGCCTCCACAACCAGGGCGCGACGCTGATGATCACCGTGGACTGCGGCATCACCGGAAACGACGAGGTGGACTTCGCCAACTCGTTAGGGTTGGATGTGGTGGTCACCGACCACCATGAATGTAAGGAAGAACTCCCCCGCGCCGTGGCGGTGGTGGACCCCCACCGGCCCGACTGCCACTATCCCTTCAAGCATCTGGCGGGCTGCGGCGTGGCGCTGAAGCTGGTGCTGGCCCTGGGCGGCGAGAACCGGGAGGACGCCCTGTTCGCCCGGTACTGTACCCTGGCCGCCATCGGCACCATTGCCGACGTCATGCGGATGGAGGGGGAAAACCGCACCATCGTCTCCTGCGGCCTGGAGGCATTGCCCCACACGGATTTTGTAGGCATCCACGCCCTGCTGAAAGAGGCGGGGCTGCTGGGCAAGCCCATTACTTCCATACAGATCGGCTTCGTGCTGTCTCCCCGCATCAACGCCGCCGGACGCATGGGCGCGGCGGATCTGGCCGCCGATTTGCTGGAGGCCGATGACCCCGCCCAGGCGGAGCTGCTGGCCAAGCGCCTGTGTGACCTGAACCGGGAGCGGCAGGCGGTGGAGCAGGCCATCTGCGCCGACGCCATCGGGCAGATCGAAAAGCTCCGCAGCGAGGAGCGCAGCGCGCTGGTGCTTTCCAGCGAGGCATGGCATCAGGGCGTGGTGGGCATCGTGGCCTCCCGCCTTTCCGAAAAATACTCCTGCCCCAGCTTTATGATCTATTTGAAGGACGGCACGGGCAAGGGCTCCTGCCGGTCCTACGGTGGCTTCAACCTCTTTGCCGCTCTGGACGCCTGTTCCGACTTGCTGGAGGGCTTCGGCGGCCATGAACTGGCCGCGGGCTTTACCATTCAGGAGAGCAATATCGACGCCTTCCGCCAGCGGATGAACCGCTATGTCCGCTCCGCCATGGACGGCGAGCTGCCTGTCAGCTCTCTGGACATCGACGCCGCCATCACCTCCCCCGGAGAGGTGACGCTGGACCAAGTGGAGAGCCTCAGCCATCTGGAGCCTTACGGCGCCGGGAATTCCCGGCCGGTGTTCGCCCTGCTGGGCGCCACGGTGGATTCCATCCAGTCCGTGGGCCAGGGCCGCCATTTAAAGCTGCGGCTCTCCAAGGGCACCAGCCGATTCGACGCCATTTTCTTCTCCGTCACGGAGGAGGAATGCGGCATCACGGCAGGCAGCCGGGTGGATGCCGCCTTCTACCTCCAGGCAAATACCTTCCGGGGCACCACGACTTTGCAGTTGCAGCTCATTGACATCCGTCCCTCCCTGACCCCCAGCCGCCATGAGGCGGCGGACCTGGAGCTGCTCCACCGCCTGCTGGACGGCGGCCCGGTGAGCAGCCAGGAGACGGCCCGGCTCCGGGCTTCGCGGGAGCAGTACGCTGCCTGCTGGGTGGCGCTGGAGCGGCAGCTCCGCCAGGGAAAGCTGGAGGAGGAGCGCCTCCCCTACCTGCGGCGGCTGGCGGTCCGTACCGGAGGAAATGAGAGCTTCCTCCGCACAGCCCTGGCGCTGACCGTGTTCCAGGAGCGGGGATTGATCTCCCTCCATGTGCAGGGTGACGCCATGACTTTGTGCCTGAACCCCGCCCGGGGCAAAGTGGATCTGAACGCGTGCCCCTATCTTGTCCGGCTGCGGGACGCAGCCAATCGAAACCGAGGTGACCAGCCATGACCATTCAGGAGCAATATGAGTTATTGGAAAAGACCGTACGGGGCTACAACCCCTCCGCGGACTTTGCCCAGATCCGTGCCGCTTTTGACTATGCCGACAAGTGTCATGAGGGTCAGAAGCGCAAGAGCGGCGAGCCTTATATCATCCACCCCCTGGCCGTGGCCCAGATCGTGGCGGAGGAACTGAAGCTGGACAGCGAGTCCATCGAGGCAGCCCTGCTCCACGATGTCATTGAAGATACACCCGCCACCCATGAGGATGTGGCGAAGCTCTTTTCTCCCACCATTGCCGACCTGGTGGAGGGCGTCAGCAAGCTGACCCGTATCCAGTACGCCACCAAGGAAGACGAGCAGATGGAGAACCTGCGGAAGATGCTCATTGCCATGAGCAAGGATATCCGCGTCATTCTCATCAAAATTTCCGATCGCCTCCACAATATGCGGACCATGGAGTACCAGTCTCCTCCCAAGCAGAAGCAGAAGTCTCTGGAGACCATGGAGATCTACGCGCCCATCGCCCACCGGCTGGGTATGCAGCGCATCAAGTGGGAGCTGGAGGACCTGTCCCTAAAATACCTGGACCCCATCGGCTATGAGGAGATCGTCTCTAAGCTGGACGCCAAGAAGCCGGAGTACGAGGCTTTCATGAAGCGCACCCAGATTCAAATTGACGAGCGCCTGAATGAGATGGGCATCCAGCACATCGCCTACGGGCGGATGAAGCACCCCTACTCCATCTACCGGAAGATGTTCAATCAGAACAAGTCCATAGACGAGATCTTTGACCTGTTCGCCTTCCGGGTGGTGGTGGAAAACGTGGGCGACTGCTACAACGTCCTGGGCGTCATCCATGACATCTACAAGCCCATTTTGGGCCGTTTCAAGGACTATATCGGCACCCCCAAGCCCAACGGCTACCAGTCCCTCCACACCACCGTCATGGGCAACGACGGCTATCCCTTTGAGGTCCAGATCCGGACCCGGGAGATGCATGAGATCGCGGAATACGGCGTGGCCGCTCACTGGAAATACAAGCAGAACGGCCAGGGCGCCGGCACCGAGGGCCGTTATGAGTGGGTCCGCCGCCTGCTGGAGAACCAGGAGGGCGCCGATGCCGAGGACTTTATCCACTCCCTGAAGGTGGATATGTTCTCCGACGAGGTGTTCGTGTTCACCCCCAACGGCGACGTGCAGAACCTGCCCGCCGGCGCCTGCCCCATCGACTTCGCCTATGCCATCCACTCCGCGGTGGGCAACCACATGGTTGGCGCCAAGGTCAACGGGCGCATCGTCACCTTCGACCACATCCTGAAAAACGGCGATATCGTGGAGATCATGACCTCCAAGGCCGCCAAGGGCCCCAGCCGGGACTGGATGAAGATCGCCAAGTCCAGCGAGGCCCGCAGCAAGATCCGCCAGTGGTTCAAGAAGGAAAAGAAGGACGAAAACATCGTCAATGGCCGGTCCGCCTTTGAGGCGGAGCTGAAGCACTGCGGCCTTTCCATGAAGGATGTAACGGACTCGGAGCTGCTGCCCACGCTGCTGAAAAAGGTGGCCTATCCCAATCTGGAGGATATGTACGCCGCCATCGGCTACGGCGGCTTTACCGCCCAGAAGGCCGTCAGCCGGATGCAGGGCGAGATCAACCGCGTTCTGCGCCAGCGGCAGCAGGAGCAGCAGGCCCTGGAGGCCGCCGCGGCCAAGCCCGGCAAGGAAGAAGCGGCCCATATCCCCGCTCCCAAGAAGGTCAAGAGCGAGCAGGGCATTATCGTGGAGGGCCTGGACAACTGCCTGGTGAAGTTCTCCAAGTGCTGCACTCCTGTTCCGGGAGACGATATCGTGGGCTTCATCACCCGGGGTTACGGCGTGTCCGTCCACCGGGCGGACTGCCCCAACGCCGCCCATCGAAATGACCCCTACCAGACAGGCCGGTGGATCAAGGTCTCCTGGGGCCGCGACACCAACGACAGCTATCCCACCATTCTGGAGGTCATCTGTAAGGACCGCGCCAACCTGCTTCTGGACATTTCGGCGGCGCTTTCCACCACGAATACCTTTGTCCTGGGCCTGAATACCCGCAGCACGGAGGACGGCTATGCTATCTGCCGTGTGGAGATCCGCATCCGGGACGATGTACAGCTCAAGACGCTGATGAATAAGCTCAATCAGATCTCCGGCGTGCTGGGAGTCACCCGGCCTGCCGGCTGATACGCGGGATGTTCCGCCCCACGGGGGCGGGACGGGAGATGCGCCCCCCATTTTCTTTCGTCTTGCCGAAAGAAAATGCGCCGCGCCCGGTGGAAAAGAAAGGCGTTCAGGGCCTCAAACTTGACCCATTTCAGGGTCAAGTTTGGGCCGAAACGTGGGGCCCCAACAAGAGACTGCACAGGAAGCTTTCGGTCGAATCGCTGGGCGCGGGCCTGGTTGTGCTGAAATTTGCAGTTTTGTGCCCGCGACCGGGAATTGCGAGGTCGGGGTGCAAAACCGATTTGACTTGCTTCTCCCATCCGCTGCCGCTCTGCCGACCTCGAATCAGCCAGCGCTGAGCGAAGCGAGGAGCGCGGAAATAGTAGCTGGTCAAATGCGACGACCACCCCGAAAGCCGCTCCCATACCACCAAATGCGGGGAAGCAGCATCTCTGTTCCCCGGGGCTAAGGCGCACCCGGTAGAAGACTCTCATTTTACGGAGGCGCCGACTCGCACGACCCCCGCATTTAAGCAAAAAAGCGCCCTTAGGCGCCACCCCCGGCTCCCCCGAGGGGGAGCCACATTCCACCATCAGGAGGACTCCATTATGCGCGCAGTTGTCACCCGCGTTCACCACGCCTCCGTCACCATCGACGGCCAGGTCCACGGCCAGATCGGCCAGGGTTTCCTGGTGCTTCTTGGCGTCGGCCCCAACGACACCCACGACACCGCCGTGAAATTGGCGGATAAAATTTGCAATCTCCGGGTTTTCGAGGACGAAAACGATAAAATGAACCTGAATCTGGAGCAGGTGGGCGGCAGCCTGCTGGTCATCTCCCAGTTTACCCTGTACGCGGACACCTCCTCCCGCCGCCCCGGCTTCTCCGGGGCCGCCAAGCCCGACCTGGCCATCCCCCTGTACGAGGACTTCATGGCCCACTGCCGGGAGCGGGGCTTCACCGTGGAGCACGGCGAGTTCGGCGCAAAGATGGAGGTCGATTCCCTGAACCACGGCCCTGTCACCATCCTGTTCGACACCGACCGCCCCTAGGGAGGCTTTTATGGACATCAAAACCTTACAGGTCGGCCCCATCGGGACCAACTGCTATCTCCTCTGCGACGAGAGAGAAAAGCTGTGCGCCGTCATCGACCCCGGCGGAGACGCGGACCGGGTGGCCGCGGCCGTGAAGGGCTCCGGCTGCGCGCCCTGCGCCATCCTGCTGACCCACGGCCACTATGACCACACCGGCGCCGTGGCGGAGCTGTCCGCCAAGTGGCCCGGCGTGCCTGTGTACCTGAACCACCGGGACCAGTGCGGGGACGACGCATATCTGCGGCAGCTCTTCCCCCCGGTCCCGGCTGCGAAAGATTATGGCGAGGGGGATACCATTCAGGTAGGCAGCCTCACGCTGGAAGT
This sequence comes from Oscillibacter sp., assembly GCA_017937405.1. GTDB lineage: Bacteria > Bacillota > Clostridia > Oscillospirales > Oscillospiraceae > Oscillibacter. The sequence continues at coordinate 7,115 of JAGBDS010000013.1, read as the reverse complement.
GCTCTCCACCCCCGGCCACTCTGAGGGCAGTGTGACCCTCCGCTGCGGCGATGTGCTGTTCTGCGGGGATACCCTGTTTGCCGGTTCCTGCGGCCGGACGGACTTCCCCGGCGGCAGCGTGAAGAAGATGATGGAATCGCTGAAGCGCCTGGGCGGACTGGAGGGCGACCTGAAGGTCTATCCCGGCCACATGGAGGACAGCACCCTGGACCGGGAGCGGTCCTGGAACCCCTACCTCCGCCAGGCTATGAACGGATAAGGAAACGATATGAAACTGGTATTGAAGGGCCACGACGAGCGGTACACGGTGGAGCAGAGTCTGATGAACCTGTTCCCTGGTGAGCTGCCGGTCTATGAGCCGATTTTGCCCGGTGACGAGAGCTGGGCCGTCATCACCCTGCGGGAGGAGGACGGCTGCCGCGTTACCGTGGAGCTGCGCCACGGCGGAAAGACCGCCGCCCAGGCCTGCCGGGCTACCCTGTCCGGCACGGAGTTTGAACAGGAGGGCCAGCGGCGCCATGTCATCGCCCGGTGCTTCTTCCTGGCGGCCCGGGCCATCACCGGAGCCACACCCCCATGGGGGATGCTGACCGGCGTCCGGCCCGACAAGCCTGTCACCTGGGCGCTGGCGGAGGGAAAAACGCCGGACGAGGCGCGGACCATGCTGGAAGAGGAGTATTTTGTTACTCCGGAACGGGCTGCCCTGGCTCTGGAGACCGGTGCCGCCGCCCTGACCGCCGCCCGGCGGCTGGGACCGAAAGACATCGACGTCTATGTGGGCATTCCCTTCTGCCCTACCCGCTGCGCCTACTGCTCCTTCGTCAGCCAGTCGGTGGAGCGGAGCTTTGACCTGGTGCCGCCCTATGTGGACGCACTGATTGCGGAAATCCGCTCCGGCGGACAGATGGTCCGGGAGCAAGGACTGCGGGTCCGGGCCTTCTACATGGGCGGCGGCACCCCCACCACCCTGACGGCGGAGCAGATGGACCGGGTGCTGACGGCCTTTGAGGAATCTTTTGAACTGGATGACTGTGGTGAGATCACTGTGGAAGCGGGCCGCCCCGACACCATTACAGCGGAAAAGCTGGCGGTGCTGAAAGGCCACGGCGTCACCCGGGTCTCTGTGAATCCCCAGACCATGGAGGACCATGTGCTGCGGGCAATCGGCCGGTGCCACACCGCCGGGGATATTGGCCGCGCCATGGACCTGGTGGCGAAATACGGCTTCCCCCATGTGAATATGGATCTGATAGCGGGCCTGCCGGAGGACACCCCGGAGGGCTTCCGCCGTTCTCTGGACGCCTGCCTGAGCTTCGGGACGGATAATGTGACCGTCCACACCCTGGCCCTGAAAAAGGGCAGCCGAATTTTGCTGGAGGGCCTCTCCATCCCCGGCCCGGAGGCTGTGGGCGAAATGCTGGACTATGCCGCACCCGTTCTGCGGAGCGCGGGCTACGCGCCCTATTACCTCTACCGGCAGAAATATATGTCCGGCAGCTTTGAAAACATCGGCTGGTGCCGCCCCGGCGGGGAGTGCTGGTACAACATCGACATCATGTCGGAGCTGTGCTCCATTCTGTCCTTCGGCGCGGGCGGTTCCACCAAGATGGTGGAGCCTGGCACCAATCACATCGAGCGGGTGTTCAATCTGAAATACCCCAAGGAATACACAGAGCGTCCGGAAAAGGGCCTCGCTAACCAGGCTGCCTTTGCCGCGTTCTACCGAAAGTTAGGCATTTAACTGCATATTTGGAAAGGAGTCTGCTATGCCGTACTCTTTGACACGACTGAACGAAGCCGTTCGCAGCGACCCTGCAGCGTTTGCCCGGGAATGTGACGCTGCCTTTGCGAAAAAAGTGGAAAACGCGGCAAGCAGGATCGCCGAGCACCGCGGGGAGTCCAGGGTCATTCTGCTCTCCGGCCCTTCTGGCTCCGGAAAGACTACCACCGCTTTGAAAATCGAGGAGCGGCTGGAGAATATGGGCATTGAGACCCATACCATTTCCATGGACGATTATTTCAAGACCATGGACCCGGAGACCGCGCCCCGGAACCGGGACGGGGACATCGATTTTGAGTCTCCCTTTTTCCTGGATGTGGACCTTTTAAACCGGCATTTCGCTATGCTGGACCGGGGAGAGACCATCCACGTCCCCAAATACGAGTTTGCCCGGCAGATGCGCTCCGACATCATGTGCCACCCCCTGCATCTGGGGCCGGATGAGCTGGCGATCTTCGAGGGCATCCACGCCCTGAACGACATCATCGTGGGGAAAAATCCCCACGCCTTCCGGTTGTATATCGCCGCCCGCAGCAATCTGGTGGACGACGACGGAAATATCGTGTTCCAGCACGCCTGGCTGCGGCTGTGCCGCCGCATCGTCCGGGATTACCAGTTCCGGGGCTGTGATGCTGGGTTTACTCTGAAGCTGTGGGACAACGTCCGCCGGGGCGAGAAGCTGTACATTTCCCCCTACAAGGAAAACGCCCACATCATGTTCGATTCCTCCCTGGCCTTTGAGTTTGCCGTGCTCAAGCCCGTGGTGGTGCCTCTGCTGGAGGCCATCCCCCCAGGAAAGTACAGCGTGGTGGACGCTATGCTGAAGGGCTTCCAGCGGATCGAGGCCATGGACGAGAAATATGTGGCGCCGGATTCCCTGGCACGGGAATTCCTGGGCGGCAGTACATATGATAATCATTGAATTGAATGGAGGGCCGGTTATGAATGAAAAGCTGATAGACATCCTGGAAATGGTCCAGCGGACCGCCGTGCAGGTGGGTGATACTGCCGCCGACGTGGCCTACGGCGTGGGAAAGAAGACGGAAGAGCTGTTGTCTGTCGCCAAGCTGAACATCCGCATCGTGGACCTGAAGGCCGAGGTCAATACCTCCATGCGGGAGGTGGGTGAGATGCTCTACGCCACCCACACCGGCCACCCCACGGACTCCGAAATTCTGCAGGCCAAGCTGGAGGAGATCGACAGCCTGAAGGCCCAGATCGCCGCGCTGGAGGCCCAGATCGGCAAGGAGCGGGCGGCCCACACCTGCGCCACCTGCGGCGCCGTCACCCGGGACGGCGACACCTTCTGCCGGGAGTGCGGAGGAAAGCTGTGATGGAAAACTACACTTACGAACAGTACCGGGAGAGTGCGGAGGCGCTGCGGGCCCGGCTGGGCAGTTTTGCGCCCAAGGTGCTGCTGATTTTAGGCTCCGGTCTGGGCGCCCTGGGCGACCAGGTGGAGGACCCCATCGTGGTGCCCTACGCGGAGGTGCCCCACATGAAGCGCTCCACCGCCCCGGACCACAAGGGGCAGTTCGTGTTCGGCCGCCTGTCCGGCAAGGACGTGGCCGTCATGCAGGGGCGGCTCCACACCTATGAGGGCTGGAGCTTCGCCGACGTCAGCTACCCTGTCCGGGTGCTGCGGCTGCTGGGGGCGGAGACCCTCATCGTCACCAATGCCGCCGGCGCGGTAAACCGGGAGTTTGACGTGGGCGACATCATGCTCATCACCGACCACATCAAGCTCTTCGGCGTCAGTCCCCTGTGCGGACCCAATATCGATGAGTTCGGTCCCCGGTTCCCGGATATAAGCCATGTTTACACTCCTGTCTTACGGGAAGCGGCCCGGAAAGCCGCTGAAAACCTTGACATCCGGCTGCGGGAGGGTGTATATATGTACTTCCCCGGCCCCCAGTACGAGACCCCGGCGGAGGTCCGTCTGGCTCGTACCCTGGGTGCCGACGCGGTGGGCATGTCCACCGTGCCGGAGGCCATCACCGCCGCCCACTGCGGGATGCGCGTGCTGGGCTTCACCCTCTGCACCAACATGGCGGCGGGTGTGCTGGACCAGCCCCTCTCCGGCGAGGAGGTCATCGCTGCCGGGCAGGCCGCCGGGCCGAAATTCACCGCTCTGGTGAAAGCCTGTTTGGAACAGATCGACCCGTAAGACTTGCGCGACGGGAAGGAAGATAGTTACGAAAGACTGCGCCCGCAGGCGCGATTCGGAGTGCAACCGCCGCAAAGCGGCGGCACTTAGCGCGAAGATAACCCAGGAGGGGTGTCTTTCGTTTTCAATCATAAGTTTTCCGAACTTTATAAAGTTCGGAAAACTTGCAGCAGCTTGTCGGAAAAATTTTTTCGACAAGCTGAGCCTGCCTGGAGCAGGTATGATTTCCCGGAGAACGCATAGGCTCCTTTCAGGAGAAATTTCTCCACATATTTTGTTTCTTTCGAGGTAAACCTCATGTCGAATCAACCGAAAAAGCAGTCCTTCCTGGGCGGCGCTGCCATCCTGGCCTCCGCCGTGGTCATCGTCAAGCTCATCGGCGCGGTGTATAAAATTCCCCTGGGCAACATCATCGGCGACGAGGGCAAGGCCCACTTCACAGTGGCCTACAACATCTATAACCTGCTGCTGACGGTCTCCACCGCCGGACTGCCCCTGGCTATCTCCAAGCTGACCAGCGAGGCCCACGCCCTGGGCCGGGAGAACGAGAAACGGAAGCTGTTCCGCACCGCCATCTGGCTGTTCTTCGTGCTGGGCCTGGTGCTGTCCCTGTTCATGTTCTTCGGCGCGGCACAGCTGGCGGGCTTTATGAACGACGAACTGGCCTACTGGTCCATCAAGGCCCTGGCTCCCGCCGTGTTCTGCGTGTGCCTGCTGGCCTGTATGCGGGGCTACACTCAGGGCCAGGGGAATATGAAGCCCACTGCTATCTCCCAGGTGCTGGAGGCCATCTGCAAGCTGACCATCGGCCTGTCCCTGGCCTGGTATTTCCTGCGGCTGGGTTACGGTGTGGAGATCAGCGCCGCCGGCGCTATCCTGGGCGTCACCGTGGGCACCGTGCTGTCCATGTTCTTCCTGATCGCCTACCTGCTCACTCACCGGGACCGCTCGGAATCCCTGGATGTGCCGGAGAGCTCCGGGACGCTGATGAAGAAGGTGCTGACCATTGGCATCCCCATTACCCTCAGCAACTCCGCCATGAGCATTATCACCCTCATCGACAGCAAGATCGTCCTGGGCCGCCTGGAGGCCATCTCCGGCCTGCTGCCCGACACCCCCACCGCCCTATACGGCCAGTACACCTTCGGCATGGACCTCATCAACCTGCCGCCGTCCTTTGTGTACCCCGTCACCATGAGCCTCATCCCCTTTGCGGCGGCGGCCGTGGCCCGAAAAGACCACGAGGGCGCCAACCGCATCATCTCCTCTGCCTTCCGGCTCATCGCCATCCTGGCTATCCCGGCGGGCGTGGGCCTCAGCGTGCTGTCCGGTCCCATCCTGCTGACGCTGTATCCCGCCCAGCAGGCTTCCGCCACCGCGGCGGGGCCCCACCTGCGGGTGTTAGGCATTGCCTGCATCTTTATCTGCATCATGACGCTGACCAACGCCATTCTGCAGTCCTACGGCCATGAGCGCATCCCCATTTGCACCATGCTGGCCGGCGGCGTGACAAAGATCGCACTGAACTATATCCTGGTGGGCAATCCCGACATCAACATCCACGGCGCTCCCATCTCCACCCTCTGCTGCTACATGGTCATCGTGGCACTGAACCTGTTCTTCGTGTGGAAATACTCCCCGGAGAAGCCCCGGTATCTCCAGCTGTTCACAAAGCCTGTCATCGCCTCCGCCCTCATGGGCGGCGCCGCCTGGGCCGTGTACGGCTTTGCCAACCGCCTGCTGGCGGGCCATTCCGCCTACGGCGCCAACGCGCTGGCTACCATGCTGGGTATTCTGGCGGGCGTGGCGGTGTACGCTGTGCTGGTGGTCGCCATGCGCATCCTGCGGGCGGAAGACGTCAAATCCGTCCCTCATGGGGAGAAACTCATCAAACTTCTCCACTTAAAATAAAGAAGTGGGAATTTTCGGCTGATTACAAGCAAATTTTCTTGCAAAGGCAGGCATTGTATGGTAGATTTTCAATGTAAGTCCCGCTACGGCTGGGTGGATTTCCTGGACATCATGCGGCTCCTGCGGGGGCCGGGCGGCTGTCCCTGGGATGCCGAGCAGACCCACCAGTCCATCCGCCGGAATTTTCTGGAGGAGACCTATGAGGTCCTGGACGCTCTGGACAAGGACGACGCGGAGGCCATGTGCGAGGAGCTGGGCGACGTTCTGATGCAGGTGGTGTTTCACGCCACCATTGAGGCCGAGCGGGGCCGCTTTACCATGGATGACGTGGTGGACGGCGTGGCCCAAAAGATGGTGTACCGCCATCCCCATGTGTTCGGCGGCACCATGCAGGCGGACAACAGCGAGCAGGTGCTGGTCAACTGGGAGGTCCTGAAACGGCAGGAAAAAGGCCAGCGCTCCACGGCGGACGCCATTGAGTCCGTACCTCATACCCTGCCCGCCCTGTGGCGGGCGGAAAAGACCGCCTCCAAGACCGCCAAGGCGGGCTTTGACTGGGATGACGCCATGAGCGCTCTGGAGAAGCTGGAGGAGGAAGTCCGGGAGCTGCGGCAGGCCATGGAGGCCGGCAAAGCAGCGGACGAGCCTCACGGCGTCCGGGAGGAATTGGGCGACGCCCTGTTCATGGCGGCGAAGCTGGGCCAGATGACCGGCGTGGACCCGGAGGATGCCCTGCACCGTGCCTGTGACAAGTTCGACAGCCGGTTCCGCTTTGTGGAAAACGGAGCGGACAAGCCCCTGGCGGACTGTACAAAAGAGGAACTGCTGGCCCTGTGGCGGGCAGCCAAGGAACAAGAGTCTTAAAGCGCGTTCGCGTTTAAGATAGATTTTAAAAACCACAAATGATTTTATAGGAGGACTAACCAAATGAACAAAGCTGAACTGATCAATGCTGTTGCCGCTTCCGCCGACTGCTCCAAGAAGGATGCCGAGGCCATCATCACCGCCGCTCTGGACACCATCACCGCCGCCCTGAAGGAAGGCGACAAGGTCCAGCTGGTGGGCTTTGGCTCTTTCGAGGTGAAGAAGCGCGCCGCCCGCATCGGCCGCAACCCCAAGACCAAGGAGTCTATCGAGATCCCCGCCTCCGTCGTGCCCGTGTTCAAGGCCGGCAAGGCGCTGAAAGACGCCGTTGCGAAGTAATTCGAGGGGGAGCAAGCTCCCCCTCGACCTCCCCCAACACCGTCGCGGCACGAT
>JAGBDS010000012.1 GCA_017937405.1 Oscillibacter sp. | reverse complement strand
GGCCGCTTTCGCTGACAAAAGTCAGTGAAAGCGGCCGCACAATTTTGTTCTTGTGTCAAGCAATTTCTTAAATTTTTGGCAAAAAAATCAAGGCCTCTCTTTCGAGAAGCCTCGATCCTCTTATCTTAATGACATTGGCTGCGGCGGGAGCTGTTTTTGCGTTTATTCGGCGTTATCGGAATGGGCGGCCCAGTTTTCTTCCAAATACTGGTGGAATATGCCGATGGGCTGGGGATGCGCGTAATAAAAGCCTTGATGGTGGTCGGCGGGGTAGCGCAGGACAAAGTCCCGAAGCTGCTGGTTTTCCACGCCCTCCAGACAGACGTTGATGCCCAGCTTGCGGGTGAGGTCGATAGTGGCCTCCACCACCATCTGGGCATTCCTGCTTTCCAGGATCTGAAGGATAAAGCCCTGGTCGATCTTCAGTCCGTCCACAGGCAGGTCGCAGATCAGACGCAGAGAGGACACGCCGGTACCGAAGTCGTCCAGTGCTATCCGGATGCCCCGGGAGCGGAAAAACTGAAGCTCTGCGCGCAGATATTCCATGTCCCCGTACCGGCACCGCTCTGTCAGTTCCAGGCAGAGGTTCCGCGGAGGATATCCTGTTTGCCGAAGAATATCCATCAAGCTGTCCCGGAAACCCCTGCGCTCGATCTGGGTGTAAGCGATGTTGATATTCAGGAAGAAATGGGGGTCCGTTTCCACGATGGGCTTTACCTCTGTCAGAGCCTGCTGGAGGATCCAGTTGCCCAGCGTGAAGAAGCAGGCGTCCTTTTCCAGAACGGGAATAAAGCAGCCGGGAGCAACTTCTCCGAAGATGGGACTCCTCCAGCGGAGCAGGGCTTCCGCGCCTTCGACCCGGCCATCCGCCGCCCGCACCAAGGGTTGGTAAACCATGTAGAACCCGTGGCAGCCGTTGACAATGTCCTGCCGCAGCGCGTCCAGCAGCTCCATGGAGCGGTGCGTATCGCTGCCCAGCTCGTTGTCGAAAAATACCAGTTCGCTGTGGCGCTCCCGTTTGGACATTTCCAACGCATAGGCGGCGCTGGAAATGACAGGAAATTCACTGCCGACGAATTTTTCCACGCAGACGGCACCGCCGGAGATGCTGAGGGAAACAGGGGCCCCCTCCACAGTCAGCGATTCGCTGGCCAGATGGCGCAAGGATTCATACAGCTCCCTGGTGTCCTCCTGTGAAGCCTCCAGGAGACACAGGGCGAACTTGGCGCCATCCATCCGGTAGACTGTGCCGCGCCGCTGCTTCGCCTCCTTCTGCATGGCCTGAGCCAGTGCGTACAGCACCTTGTTGCCAAACACATAGTCATAGATGTCGTTGACGAAATGGAAGTGGTTGATGCCGATCATCAGCACCGTGGCTGACGCACGGGAGGACTGAATGGCCTGGATGGCGTTATTGAATTCATAAATATTATAGAGATTGGTGACGGGGTCCACGGTGTCGATGATGCCGTGGTTGGTCAGCGTGCCTACGAAGAAGTCCGGTTCACCGTTCATGCCCTTCTGGACGACGCCGCTGCAGGTGCAGATCACATAATCACCATACTTGTTGCGGGCACGGTATTCCAGACAGTGGCGCTTCTGCCTGCCGGAGAATACATTCTCAATGTCGGTGAGATACATCTCCCGGTCCTCCGGGTGGATATGCTCTGCCCAGATAGCGCCGGCGTCAAACATATATTCGCCGGGAAGGCCGAAGTAATCCACAGCGTTGGCGGACCAGCGGGAGACATTGGTCTGCATATTGCACAGGTAAATATACGTCCGCTCGGACAAGCTGGCGATGGCCTGGAAGGTGCGGTCATCCAGACCGGCGCGGTCCAGATCTGGGGACGGAGCAATTTCCACAGGAGGCGCATTGCGGACTGTGCGCTTCTTGTGGTACATGGCGCGGTCCGCCTGCTCCATTAGGGAGGGTAGCTCCCATCCGGGCCCGGCGGCCCAGCCCACTGACGCGGAGACAGGGAAAAACGCCCCGGCTTGCCTGACGGCCAGAATATCGGAAAATTCGGAGAGGACGCGGTCTGGCTCGTCCGGCTTGGGGTTTTCCAGGATCAGCACAAATTCGTCGCCGCCGATCCGGTAGGCCTTTCGAGTGTCGCTGGTGATGCCCGAGATACAGCCGGCGACGATGCTGATCGCCTTGTCGCCCTGGGCGTGGCCGTATGTATCGTTGATCAGTTTGAGATCATTGACGTCGATGAACAGCACAGCAATCCGGTACAAAGTGGAATAATGGCTGGCTGCCATTGCGTCCAGCTTCTGCCTGTTATAGAGCTGGGTCAGCTTGTCCGTTTCGCTGAGGCGGACAAGCTCCGCCGTATATACGGCGTTTTGGGCGATGCTGCCGGAGATCTTCTGAATAATGGGAATGAAAACCAGCAGAATGATGCTTCGGGGAAAAACAAACTGCAGGGGAAGGCTTACCCAGGGGTTGGGGTTGATGGGGATCACCGCGGAGGGATCGGAAAACAGGCGGATGAGTTCGGCGGTGGAACTGTTGCTGAGCAGGAGCATATTGGCGTCACAGATGCCAAAATAGTAGCCGCCCATCACGCTGATGAAAAGCCCGCATACCGACAGGATATAGGTGTATACCACGACCCTCCGTCTGGAATACTGGGAGGCGTAGATCAGCGGCAGGGAGAACAGCAGAACAGTATGGAAGGTAAGGAGGGTGTTGATAAAGGTCAGGGCGGCCTCTGCACAAAACAGGACCATATACTTGACCCAGCTCTTCTCGGTTCCGGTAAAGAGACAGACCACCCACGGTACCAGCAGGATAGCGTCGGACACCAGGCAAGTCAGGGTTATCAGGCCCTTATCCACCATGAAAACACCAAACAGGGCCAGCACCCAGCTAACGGTCAGGGGAAGCGCGGTAAAGACCAGGCAGTTGATGGTGTGCCGGTTTGCCTGGGACTCCTGCGCTGTGGCGCTGCGGACATTGGGGTCGAAATCCATTATGGGTCTCACCTCCCTGGAACTATTTGAAACTATGCCTCATGAGCGAGGCCTGGCAGATAGTGTTATTTAAAATGATTATAGAAGATAAGCTGTTAAATAGCAAGAGTTTAAAGCGGAAAAGAATGCATGGGGAACAGGAGCCTCGACAATCGGCCGGACTGCCATTTTTCGTGTTGCAATTCCCTTTGAAGTGTGCTATCATACCCATTAGACGCGGCTGTAGTTCATCGGTAGAACGGCAGCTTCCCAAGCTGCATAGGGGGGTTCGACTCCCCTCAGCCGCTCCACGTCGGAGCAAGCTGCATATCGCTTGCTCCGACTTTTTTACAAAAAGTCAGAGCGCACTCATTCCACTGCTCCTCCTTTCCAACCACGATTCGCTTTGCTGGATTCGCGGCTGAGGAAGGAAAATATCCAAATTGTTCATGCCTTACAAAAGAAAGGGACAGGCCTGCCTGTCTCTTTCTTGTTTGTCCCTTTTGCCAAAGGCAAAAGGGGCTGCTGCGGCGGATTGATTAAAATCGAGGGGAAAAACCCTGACGGTCCCCCCCCACCCACCACCCACCACCACACCCGTTCCCTCCGAAACCTATGAACCTTCACTGTATGTTTGCTTCTGGCGGGCCAGATGAAAAGTGCGGGAAAATAGGACATAGGTGCCATCCCCTTTGCATATTCATAGTGGGAGGGGAGGTGCGTGAAGGATGAAAAAGACTGTGACCGTCCTGCTGCTGTGCTTGTGCCTGACCGCCTGTGCCGCGCCTGCGGAGCCCGGCGGTATTTTGGGACAGGCTTCGGGATTGGACGAGGACGAGGTCCTGCTGACTGTGGACGGCAGGGAAGTGCCGTCCTGGCGGTATCTCTACTGGCTGGCCTACACCTGTGACCGGGTGGCTGCCCGATACCGGGATGCCGGGGCCGTTCTGGACTGGAAGGCGCCGCTGGACGGCGGCACGCTGGCCGATTACGCCAAGGACCAGGCGCTGGCGGACACCGTGCTGTATGCCACTGTGGAAAACTGGGCGGAGCGGTATGGCTGCCGCCTCTCAGACCAGGAGCGGCAGGCCGCCGGGGAGAACTGGGAGCGGCGGGCTGCTGAACAGGGCTATCTGGAGAAACTGGCGGACCTGGGACTGGACCGGGAGCGGGCGCTGGCGTTGGAGGAGGTCGGGGCGTTGTATGCCAAGCTGTGCACCCTGGCGGACCAGCCGGACAGTGCCCTGGCCCCTGGGAAAGAGGCGCTGGATACCTTCGCTGCAGCGGATGGGCGCATCAAAGTGGACCGTATTCTGATCGCTGCCGGGGAGGAGCGGGATGCCGCCCGGGAACAAGCGGCGGAGGCCTTTGCGAAGCTCAACGGCGCGGAGGACCAGGGAGCGGTCTTTGGCGCACTGGCGAAGGCCGGAGACGACAAGGCCGGACCGCGGACCATCCTGCCGGGAGACGGGCAGCTGTCCCGGGAGCTGGAAGAGGCTGCCCAAACCCTGGCGGTGGGGCAGTGCTCCGGGATCTTGGAGTCCGACGAGGGGTTTTCCATCCTGCGGCGGTTGGCTCCCGAGACTGCTGAGGTTGTGGAGGACTATTTTGACAGCTGCTTGCAGGAGGCTGCCGCTGGGGCGCAGACAGCACTGACCGAGGCCTATGACCGGCTGGACGCGGCGGCGTTCTACGAGGCACTGGAGGCCCTCCGGGCGGAAAAAACGAAGGAGTGAACCACAGTCCGCAGAAAAAGAGGATATGGTTTTCGTCAAGGTGACGAAAACCGGAACTGTTTTGTCAAAGATTTAACAAAATTGTGAAAGAGCGGCAGGTTTCCATTGACGCGGCATGGAAAAGCAACTATAATCATTTTTGTGAGGAAATAAAATGTACGGCATTGCCAAAAAATTGACAATCATGTCAAGAGTTTGACAATGCTCCTCGCTCAATGATCCAAGGCGGGACTGGACCGCCAATCTATATTATAATAAAACGGAGGAACACTATGAAAGACCTGTACATCGTGAACTGCTGCCGTACTGCCATCGGCTCCTTTGGCGGTTCTCTGAAGAACACCCCCGCTGCCGACCTGGGCGCTGTCGTTGTCAAGGAAGCTCTGAACCGTGCCGGCGTGAAGCCCGAGCAGGTTGACGAGCTGATGTTCGGCTGCATCCTGACCGCCGGCCTCGGCCAGAACGTGGCCCGTCAGGTCTCCATCAAGGCCGGTATCCCCTATTCCGTTCCCGCTTACACCGTGGGCATGGTCTGCGGCTCCGGCATGAAGTCCGTCATCGAGGGCGCCCGCTCCATTCTGGCCGGTGACTCCGACATCGTGGTCTGCGGCGGCACCGAGAACATGAGCGCCGCTCCCTTCCTGGCTCCCGACGCCCGCTGGGGCGCCCGCATGGGTGACAAGAAGCTGGTGGACGAGATGATCAAGGACGGCCTGTGGGATGTTTACAACAATTACCACATGGGCACCACCGCTGAGAACATCAACGACATCTGGGGCATCACCCGCAAGGAGCAGGACGAGTTCGCCGCCGCTTCCCAGCAGAAGACCGAGGCTGCCCAGGCCGCTGGCAAGTTCGACGATGAGATCGTCCCCGTGATGATCAAGGTCAAGAAGGACATGGTGGAGTTCAAGAAGGACGAGTTCCCCAAGGCCGGTGTTACCGCCGAGGGTATCGCCAAGCTGCGCGGCGCCTTCCCCGTGGGTCCCGAGTCCCCCAACCCCGAGGTCGTTCACACCTTCGAGCCCACCGGCTGCAAGGACGCTGAGGACAAGGGGCAGCAGCGTGTCACCGCCGCCAACGCCTCCGGCATCAACGACGGCGCTGCCGCCATCGTGCTGGCTTCCGGCGAGGCTGTTGAGAAGTACGGCCTGAAGCCCATGGTCAAGCTGATTGGCTGGGGCCAGGGCGGCGTCGATCCCAAGATCATGGGCGTCGGCCCCGTTCCCGCTTCCCGCGCTGCTATGGCCAAGGCCGGCGTGACCATCGACGACATCGACCTGGTCGAGGCCAACGAGGCCTTCGCCGCCCAGTCCATCGCTGTGGCCCGTGAGCTGGGCTTCGACATGAGCAAGGTCAACGTCAACGGCGGCGCCATCTCTCTGGGCCATCCCGTTGGTGCTTCCGGCGCTCGTATCATCGTCACCCTGGTGCACGAGATGATGAAGCGCCCCGAGGCCAAGAAGGGTCTGGCTACCCTTTGCATCGGCGGCGGCATGGGTACCGCTGTCGTCGTGGAGAAGTGCTGAGGACTTCCAGGGGGGGACTGACGTCCCCCCTAGACGAAAAAGTAAAACAAGGCGGAGCCATTAGGCTCCGCCTTGTTTTACTTTTTCTGCCCCCCCCTCACCAGTCTGCGGACTGGTGTGTTTGCCCCAAGGGCAAACGGGGCGAGGAATTTTTGCCACGTACACGCCGCGGCGAAAATGATTTCATGTTCTTCATTCGCCGGAGGCGAATGAACTGGGGAAAGCGGCGAAGCGCCGCCTGTGGCGGAAGAAGCGTGCCGCTTTCGAGGCAGCGGCACGATTGGCGGCTCCGACAGGAGCCGGAAATCGTAAGCCGCAACGGTGTTAACCGTGGGTTCCCCCTAGCCCCCTTCCGGGGTTGTTTACCGCTGCACAGAAATGGCATTGACGGGGCAGCCGTTTTCGGCGTTGGAGACCTTGGGGTCCCGGCTGCCTTCCGGCTGGAAAATGACGGTGGAATACTTTCCCACGACTCGGAATACCTGGGGCGCGGCGTAGGCGCACATGCCGCAGCCGATGCAGCGGGTGGTGTCGATGGTGATGGTCATGGCGGACCCTCCTCGTTTTTTTATGATACGATACATGATACTATATATGCGGTCATTCTCCAAGCCTTTGAGAAACTTTTTGCGGTGTTTTTCCGTCTAAGGTCAGGAAGGCCTGGGGAAAATTGTTTACAAATTGACATTTACTTTGCTCCCCGTCTGTGCTATGCTGATAGGCGTTATGTAGACCTTTTGTTTCGGACTGATGGAGGATACCCATGAAAAATTGTTTCCGCAAGACCCTTTCCCTGCTGCTGGCGCTGTCGTTGGCCGCGGCGCTGGCATTGCCCGCTGCCGCGTCGGAAGCGCTGGGCGATGACCTGACCAGCCGGGATACCCTTTTGAACGAACAGACCCAGCTCTCCACCAATGTGTTCTGGAGCAGTACGTATTCCGATCTCCGTACGGAGAACCTCATCACCTACACGCCCAACAAGGACGTGACGCCCATCGTCACCTTCGGCGGCGTGCTGACGGACAAGACCAAGGTCTCTGTCATGGCGAAGGGACTGGAGGACCAGGGTTACCGGGTGGTGGCCGGTATCAACGGCGACTTCTACAACACCGGCACCGGCCTGCCGGTGGGCATCGTGGTGACGGACGGCCAGCTCCGCAGCAGCGACGCGGGCTACTATGCTGTGGGCTTTCGGAAGGACGGCACCGCTGTTCTGGGCAAGCCCGGCGTCAAAGTCATCGCCGACCTGGGCTATCAGGGCATGGACAGCGCCGGGGCGGTCTTGCAGGTGGTCCGCCAGCTCAGCGGCGTGAACAAGGCCCGGGTGTCCTCCGGCGGCATTTACCTCTATACCTACGATTTCAACGCCAAGCACACCACCGGCAACACGGAACCGGGCATTGACGTGATTTGCTCCATCGAGGACGGTGAGCTGTCCATCGGCGGCACTCTGACGCTGCGGGTGGAGCAGGTGGTGGAGGCCTCCGCCGCCACCGCCATTCAGGAGGGACAGGTGGTGCTGTCCGTGAATCTGAAATCCGACGATTATCAGGTGAATGCCCTGCGCAACGTGCCTGTGGGGGCGGAGATCGTCCTGGACGCGACTGCCGCTGATGAGGCGTGGAATGACGTGGATTACGCCGTGGGCGCTTTGTACTCCCTGGTGGAAAACGGCGCCGTGGTCCCCGGTCTCCAGGCCGGGGCGGCGCCCCGCACCGCCGTGGGCCAGCGGGCTGACGGCTCCCTGGTGTTCTACACCATCGACGGCCGGCGGTCCGGCCACTCCATCGGCGCCACCATGAGCCAGGTGGCGGCACGGCTCATCGAGCTGGGCTGCGTCACCGCCCTCTGCCTGGACGGCGGCGGCTCCACCACCCTCTCTATCACCGAGCTGGACGAGACGGAGGCCAAGACTGTCAACACGCCCTCCGAGGGCAGCGAGCGGGCGGTGTCCAACCACATTTTCCTGGTGGCGGACAACGAGCCCTCCGGCAAGCTGAGCCACTTCTACGTCAGCGCGGACTACGATTATGTCCTGGCGGGCAGCAAGGTGAATATCTCCGCTGCCGCTGTGGACACCAACTTCATCCCCATGGCGAAGCGCTATGACCTGTGGGCCAGCGACGGCGAGCTGAACGGCAATGTGCTGACCACTCCCAGCCGGGGAGGCGACATCACCGTTACCGCAGAGGGCAGCGGCAAGCAGGGCGAGACGACCGTCCACGC
This sequence comes from Oscillibacter sp., assembly GCA_017937405.1. Taxonomy (GTDB): domain Bacteria; phylum Bacillota; class Clostridia; order Oscillospirales; family Oscillospiraceae; genus Oscillibacter. Next base: position 19,654 of record JAGBDS010000012.1, on the reverse strand, counting down.
CATCAAGACGCCGGATTCCGTTTCCATCCGCAACAGCAGCGGGACGACCCTGAAAGAACTGACGGTTTCTCCCGGCAGTACCACGACGCTGGTCCCCGCGGCGGTGTACAGCCACCTGCCCCTGAAGTCGGATCCGGAGGCATTTACCTGGACGGTGGAGGGTGACATCGGCACCATTGACCAGCAGGGACAGTTTACCGCTTCGGCTCCCGGTACCGGGACTGTTACTGTCTCCGCCGGGGGACAGAGTGCCACGGTGCATGTAACTGTTTCCAAGATGGCACTCAAAACTGTGGAAGATTTTGAAAACGGAACTGCGATTTTTAACAGTTTTGGATATGGCGCGGATTTTGAATGCGTCAGCGGAAGCGAGTGTGTCCGTTTTGGCCGCAGCGCCGGAAAAATGAACTATACGCTGAACCTGTATAACGATACTGGCACTGGCTATATGTCTGAGCTGCGGTTTACGAATCCTGTATCGGTGTCTCCTTACAGCCTTTTGAATTTCTGGGTCTACGGCGACGGTTCCGGCAATACGCTGTCCCTGCTGTATAGTGACGGCACAAAGACCGGCCTGAAGCTGCCGGCGGCGACACTGTATTTCTCCGGCTGGAAACAGGTTTCCGTGAACCTGAACAGTGTCCGGGAACTGGAGGGGCTGGCGGTCGACTGTGAGACGGATATCAGTCTGAACGCCGACGGCGGAAGCGGAGCTATTTATCTGGACCAGATGGTGCTCTCTTATAACGGCGTGGTGGACAACGACGTTCCCGTGGTGGACATCGCTCTGGATCAGGAGAGCGGGCGGCTCATCGCCGCCATCTCCGACGATGTGGACGGCGTGCTGCCTCAGTCCGCCGTCTCCGTCACCTGGGACGGCCAGAAGCAGGAGTTTGTCTATAACGCCGAGACGGGGACGCTTTCCACCTCCATCATTTCTGATGGGCGGCCCCACCGCGTCACCGTCACGGCCAAGGATGGCTCCGGCAACATCGGCCGGGCCTCCTATGACGTGCCGGTAGGCGAGGACTACCAGCCCGCCTTTACCGACACCAAGGATTACTGGGGCGCCAATTATGTGGAGTTCCTGTACACTACCGGCGTCACCACCGGCTATGATGACGGCACCTTCCGCCCTGACCAGAACATCACCCGGGCACAGTTTTCCGTGATGCTGTTCCGCTACCTGGGGCTGGAGGAGAGCAAGTACGCCGACGTGGTCCTGCCCTTCGCGGATGTGGATAAGATCGGGGAATACGCCGTCCCCGCTATCAAAGCGCTGTATACCGAGGGCGTCATCAACGGCTCCAAGGGCAGCGATGGGAAGCTGTACTTCAACCCCAACAGCCCCCTGACCCGCGCCCAGGCGGCCACCATGATCGGCCGTACCCAGGAGAAGGGCTACGCCACGGCGGAGCTGACCTTCACCGATGCCGGGAAGATCCCCGCCTACGCCACATTCTATATCCAGACCATGGCGGCTCAGGGCATCATCGGTGGCTACACCGACGGCAGCTTCCGGCCCCACAACAACATCACCCGGGGCCAGATGGCGAAAATTTTGTATAATCTGGTGTAACATTGTATAAAAAGGTTCCCCGGCGCAGTGCGCCGGGGAATTTTTTTAGGCTTCCGGGTCCAGTTGGTGAAGAATTTTTGTAAAAGTGGGGATGTTTTGCAGGGCTTGGAATTTGGAGTCCGTCCGCAGGCCGTTTTGCAGCATCCGGGCCAGAGTGCGGTAATAGGAATCGCCGGGCTGGGGGGTAGCACCCCACAGGGGATGGAACTGTTCCGTTTCCCCTTTCAGCTCCCGGACTACCGTTTGCAGTTTTTCCAGGGCTTCTTCCGAATCACCGGATTCCATGGCGTGGGCCGCCAGCTGGATGTTCAGCAGGCAGGGGGGATAGCCCAGGGCTTTCGCCACCGCACCGTAGGCGGCCAGCGCTCTGGAGGCGTCCGGGGCGTCAGAGGCGGCCAGCAGCGACAGGGCCTGCAGCACGGCCTGACTGCCATTCATCAACTGCATTCTGGCCTGCTCCCAAGCTTTTTCCGGTTGGTTTTGCTTCTGATATAGCGCGGCGTACAGCGTCTGGGGTGCCAGGGGCATGACGGGTAGGCTGTCCGCCAGGGCCTCCGCCTGGTCCAGCTTGTCCCGGTTCAGCAGCAACCCCGCCAGCATGAAGGTGGCGGTGGGCCACAGCTTTTTCTCCCCATGCTGGCGGACGTACTCCAAGCCCTGCTCCGCGAAGTCCCAGGCGGCTTCTTTTGTCTCATCCGGCCAGCCGTAGAGCTGGGGGAAGCCCATGGCGATGCCGGATAGCTGGAACCGAAGCTGTGTATCGGTAGGGTAGCGGCGGGTGAGGGTCCGGATGCGCTCCATGGCGGCGGGACCGTCTTGCTCCGCCAACTTTCCTACCTCTTTGACAGCGGCCAGCAGTTCCACCTGGGAGAGGGTGGGGGTGAAGGACAGCAGGGTGTTTACGTCGGTATCCAGCGCCCGGGCGATGGGGGACAGCAGAGCTACGTCCGGGCAGTTGGAGCAGGTCTCCCACTTGCTGACGGCGGGCGGGGAAACGCCCACCGCCTCCGCAAGCTGCTCCTTGGTCATGCCCCGCTGCTTCCGCAGGGACAGAATGACTGCTCCAATATTGGTTTCGTCCATAAATTTCCTCCCGATTGAAGTACAGGCGCCTTGTCTGGTATCAGGATACCATTTCCCGGACCGTTCCACAATGGAGGGGGAGTTAACGAACAGGAAGAAAAACTGGAGAAACGCTCAGGGCAGCTTGGAGCCGTTCTGAGCGTTTTTTGACCTTTTAAGATATTTCCTGTTTTTGCGCCCGGTAAGCTGAGGGCGTGCGGCCCATCAGTTCCCGGAAGGTCTTGATAAAATAGCTGGGCTCCTGAAAGCCGCACTGGGCACCGATATCGCTGATCTTCAGCGCAGTGCCTTCCAGAAGCTCGGCGGCCTTCTGCACCCGGAACTGCCGGAGGTACTGGATGGGAGTTACGCCGATGACAGCGCGGAAGCAGCGGAGACATTCGCTTTTGCTGATGGAGGCGCTGGCGGCGATCTGGGCGACGGTCAGCTCCTGTGCATAATGTGCCTGCACAAACCGCATCATATCCTTGACGCGGGATTCATCCCGCAGGGCTTTTTCAGAGGGAGACCCGGGCCTGGCGGGGAGATGGCTTACCAGATGAAATACCAGCTGAGACAGGGAGGAGCGGATCTGGAATTGGAAGCCCGGCGGCTCCTGAGCGGCGCTTTGCCAGACAGCTTCAATGGAGCTGAGCGCGTCGCGGCTCCAGGAAGCAGTGCTGTCCAGCCGGATATATCCCGGCGCCTGCGGGGACATCAGGGGAAGCAGATATTCCTGCCAAAAAACACTGTCCAGGCTACCGCCCACCAGACGGGGATGGAATACCACGGAGTGCAGGCGAAAGCCCTGGCCGTTTTGACTCCGCACATTGTGGAGTACCCGGGCGTTGATGAAAAAGCCTTCGCCGGCGGGGACAAGAAACGTCTCCCGGCCTGCCGACACCAGGACCTCGCCTTGGGAGACGACTACCGACTCCAATTCGTCGTGCCAATGCCAGGGGCAGGGAACATCTTCCAGGTACAGGTCATCCCGGTAGCAGGCCGCGGGAAACAGCGCGGTGCCGTGGCTGACCAGTTCACGGCCATGGGGATCGGCGGCGGAGCCGCAGGGCATCAAAGCCATGACGGAGCCCTCCTTTGACGTTTTTGTGCTATCAAACTGGCGGTTATCTCCTAACAGGTCGGAGATTTTGCTGATATTATGATATCACAAAGAGGCCGGCCGTCAAGAAAGACAATGAAAATATGGGAAAGAAGGATCATATGCTGCAAATGATGATGCTTCCAGACCGGGAGCGTTTTTTGAACATTGTGGATCACAGCCGGGGCGGGGTGCTGCTACGGCTGCCAAACGGTACGGACTGCAATTTGAAAACAGATCCCGGCGCCCGTCAGCTGCTGCGTTTGATGGAGCTGGGGCCGGAGGGCTTGTCCATCTCCCTGACGGACCCAAAGGACTTGCCGCTCTACCTGCACTATATGATGGAGGCCGGACAGGATATGCCGTTTATAGAGTAAAATGAAAAAAGCATGGAAAGCACTCAGTGCTTTCCATGCTTTTTCATTCAAATGTCCCTTCGGCCCTCCAGCGCCCGCATCAGCGTGGCGTCGTCGGCAAATTCCAGGTGGCCGCCCACGGGAATGCCGTAGGCCAGGCGGGTGACCCGCACGTCAAAGGGCTTTAACAATCGAGCGATATACATGGCGGTGGCTTCGCCCTCGGTATCCGGGTTGGTAGCCATGATGACCTCCTGAATACCACCCTTGGCCACCCGCTCCACCAGGGACTTGATGGCCAGATCGTCCGGCCCTACATGGTTGAGGGGGGAGATAACGCCGTGGAGCACATGGTACTGGCCGTCATATTCCCGGCTCCGCTCGATGGCCGCCACATCCCGGGGGTCTGCCACCACGCAGATGGTGGAGCTGTCCCGCTTGGGGGAGGCGCAGATGGGGCACAGCCCTCCGGCGGTGAAATTCTGGCACACCGGGCAGCAGGTGACGGACCGTTTGGCGTCCAGGATGGCGTCGGCAAACTCCTTGGCCTCCTCCTCCGGCAGGCCCAGCATATAAAAGGCCAGCCGCTGGGCGGACTTGCCGCCGATGCCCGGCAGCCGGGCAAATTGTTCCACCAGTTTTTCCAGGGGCGCGGGGAAATATTCCATGTATTGTTACTCCTTCAATTTGTTTGCCGTAGGCAAACAAATAAATTTCAATCATTTTTGTCAGGGCGTGTACCTGACAAAAATACTTTGACCCAGCTGCCTTGGGCGGCGTTCACCAGTGACGCGGCGTCACTGGTGGTGGGGTGGTTAGGAGGGGAGCCTGCTCCCCTCCTATTACGCAAGGCCCATGGCAAACAGCGCCGCCGCGCCGCCAGTGTGGACGAACACGAGGTCACCCTCTCCGTCGAAATCGCCGTTTTGCAGCAGCTTCAGCATTCCCGCCCAGGCCTTTCCGGTGTAGACGGGGTCCAGCAGGATGCCCTCCAGCCGGGCCAGCTCCTCGATGTACGGAGTGTCCTCTGGGTTGGGGATGGCGTAGCCCTGGCCCACATGGTATACCATGCGGAAATCGCCGGGGACCCGGTCCAGAGAAGTGCCCAGCAGCTCCGCCGCACCGGCGGCCAGGTCGGGAACGATGTCTTCGAAGGGGTCGGTGTCCACGCCCATGCCGGTGACCTTGGTGTGGGGCAGATACACCCGGGCGCCCAGCAGCAGTCCGGCGGTGGTGCCGCCGGAGCCGGTGGCGGAGACGATGTGGCTCACCTCGGCGCCATGCCGGGGGAGCTGCTCCTTGATTTCCCGGACGCAGTTCGTATAGCCCACGGCGCCCAGCGGCGTGGAGCCGCCCACGGGGATGTGGAAGGACTTGTGGCCCGCCTTCGCAAGCTCAGCATCGACGCGGTCCATCTCGTCGTAGATGTCGCCGTAGCTGTCGGTGTCCATGAAGCGGACATCGGCGCCGTAGATGTCGTCCAGGATCAGGTTGCCCAGATGCTCGGTCACGCCCCGCTTTTTCAGAATGAGGATGCACTTCATGCCCAGGCGGGCGGCGCAGGCCGCCGTCAGCATGGCGTGGTTGGACTGGGCGCCGCCGGTGGTGAACACCGTGTCGCAGCCCTGGGCCTTGGCCTCCGCCAGCAGGTACTCCAGCTTGCGGACCTTGTTGCCACCCAACGCCACGCCGCACAGGTCATCCCGCTTCACCCAGATGTTTCGGCCGTATTTGGCGCTGATATTTTCCAGCTTGTAAAGAGGCGTGGGGTACACGCCCAGAGCCACATGGGGCAGAGTCTTCAGCTCGGACATGGCTTAACCTCTCAACTCCGCGATGCGGGCGGGGATGTCGGGGGCCTTGTACACGGCGCTGCCCGCCACCAGCACGTTGGCACCGGCTTCGATGCATTTCTGACAGGTGTCGGGGGCCACGCCGCCGTCCACCTCCAGCTCGCAGGCGGGGTTCTTCTCGTCAATGAGCTTGCGGATGGCGGTGACCTTGGGCATCATATCGGCCATGAACTTCTGGCCGCCGAAGCCCGGCTCCACGGTCATCACCAGGATCAGCTCCACCTTTTCCAGGTAGGGCAGCACCGCCTCGGCGGGGGTGGCGGGCTTCAGGACGATGCCGGCTTTCTTGCCCTTGGCGTGAATTTTATCAATGGCAGCGTGGATGTTCTCCGGGGTGTCGGACTCCACATGGACCGTCACCAGGTCGGCGCCCGCGTCACAGAACCGCTCCACATACCGGACCGGCTCCACGATCATCAGGTGGACGTCCAGGAACATGTCCGTCACCTTGCGGATGGACTGGAGCACCGGGAGGCCGATGGAGATGTTGGGGACGAACACGCCGTCCATCACGTCCACATGGACATAGTCGGCGTCGGCGATGCGGTGGATGTCCCGCTCCAGATTGGCAAAATCAGCGGAGAGGATGGAAGGTGCGATTTTGATCATGGAAATCCCTCATTTCTGTATGTTTTCCCGCGTCGGCGGCCGGACTGGCCGGACTGGCCTGGTGGCGGGCGGAAACGGCGCGGCATAGGATGTTGCAAGCGGCCCGGATGCCCCCAGTCAACTGTTTCCGCGCAGCGTCCGCCCCCTGGGCATGGCACCGCCGCTTTTTTGAATAGGGAGCCGGTGGAGCTGTCCGCCGGCTCCTCTTTTGCGCTGCCAACAGTGTATCAAACTCCCGGAGCAAAAGCAACCGAGGGCTTAAAATTTCTGTATTGTTGCAAAAACAACATCTATTTTCGGTGGAAACGTGTATGATATCATATAGAAAATTATACGAATGAGGGGGGATAGAAATGGCACACGACGTATTGGTCATCGGCGGCGGACCGGCGGGGCTGTCGGCGGCGCTGAATGTCCGTGTCCGGGGGCGGAGTGTCCTGGTGGTGTCCAATCCCCTGGAGGAAAATCCCCTGTGGCGGGCGGAACGGGTGGACAACTACATCGGCCTGCCCGGCGTGTCCGGCGCAGAGCTGCTGACGGCCATGCGCCGCCACGCGGAGGATGCCGGAGCGGAATTCCGGCAGGGGAAGGTATTGAATGCCGTCCGCATGGGAGATACTTGGTATGTCAGCGTGGACAGCGATATGGAGAACGCCCCGGCGGTCATTCTGGCGACGGGCATCGACCGGGGGAAGAAGTTCCCCGGGGAGGCAGAATTTTTGGGCCGGGGTGTCAGCTACTGCGCCACCTGCGACGGGATGCTGTACCGGAAAAAGCCTGTGGCGGTGCTGGGATACAGCGATTCCGCCCGGCATGAGGCGGATTTCCTGGCGGGCATCGGCTGTTCCGTCACCTATTTTGACCGGCCCAAGGACTGCGTGATTTCCGGCAAGGAGCGTGTGGAGTCCGTGACCTGCGGCGGAGAGACCGTCCCGGTGGAGGGTGTGTTCCTCCTGCGGCCCACCATGGCGCCTACGGATGTGTTCCCGGGACTGACCGTGGAAAACGGCCATGTGGTCGTGGACGGGAAGATGGCGACCAATCTGCCGGGCCTGTTTGCTGCTGGCGACTGTACCGGAGGCCCCTTGCAGGTGTCCAAGGCCGCCGGGGAAGGCCTGGTGGCGGGGCAGAGCGCGGCAGCTTACGCGGCGGCGCTGGCACGGAACAACAAGTGAGTTCGCAATAAAAAATATAAAGGAGAATAACGACATGGCACTCAAGCATTTAAAGACTGCGGAATTTGACGCCGCTGTGGAGGCGGCCCCTCTGGCGATGGTGGACTTCTGGGCTTCCTGGTGCGGCCCCTGCAAAATGCTCTCCCCCCTGGTGGAGGCTCTGGCGGAGCAGTATGACGGCAAGGCTCTGGTGGCAAAGGTGAACGTGGACGAGGAGCCGGACCTGGCGGCCCGCTTCGGCGTGATGAGCATCCCCACCGTGGTGTTTTTGAAGAATGGCCGGGAGTTCGACCGGAAGGTGGGCGTCATGCCCCCGGACGCATTCATCTCCGTGCTGGACAAGAACCTGTAAAAGCAGAAAGAGCGGCAATGCCGCTCTTTCTATTTTGACGCACGTCTGGTATACTGACAGTACATATACATAAAGGAGGAGTCCGCTATGGCCTGCGACAATACCCGGCCCTGCCCCTGCACCTACAACTGCCCACGGCACGGCAAGTGCTGCGAATGCGTGGCCCATCACCGGGACCACGGCGAGGGCGTGCCTGGCTGCTTTTTCTCCCCGGAGGCTGAAGCCACCTATGACCGCAGCGTGGAGGCCCTTGCCCGGGACCGGGGACTGATCTGAACGCGAAACAGCGCCCGTGAGGGCGCTGTTTTACGTTATTCTGAAAAGACTTTCGCCAACAGGGCGGTGGTATCCGCCAGCCGCTCCGGCTCCAGGCCGCCGTAGTTCACCACCAGGGTGTGGGCGTGCTCCTCCCGGGGGACGGCGGCGTACTCCGACAGAAACGCCAGACGCACGCCCAGGCCCTCCGCCTTTTGGCGGAGGGTCTCATCGTCCAGGGAGGTGTCCAGCTGCAGAAGGAAGTGGAGCCCCGCACCCTGCTCGGAAAAGGTGACCCGGTCCGCGAAGGGGCTGGCCTGAAAAGCCGCCAGCACCGCGTCCCGCCGGGCGCGGTACTCCTTCCGCATCCGGGAGAGGTGCTGCTCGTAGTAGCCGCCGGACAGAAACCGGGCCAGAACGTGCTGCTCCAGCACCGGAACGGTGCAGGCGTAAAAGCCCAGCTCCCGGCGGTAGCGCTCCAGAAGCTGGGACGGCAGCACCATGAAGCCCATGCGCATGGAGGGGGAAATCGTCTGGGAGAAGGTGTTCATGTACACCACCCGGCCATGGGTGTCGATGCTCTGGAGGGCGGGGATGGGACGGCCAGCGAAGCGGAATTCACTGTCGTAGTCATCCTCGATGATGGTGGCCTCCCGCTCCTCCGCCCATTGCAGAAGGGCTTGGCGGCGTCCGATGGTGGTGATGGTGCCGGTGGGATAGTGGTGGTTGGGGGAGAGGTGGGCGGCGGTGGCACCGGAGGCTGCCAGGGCAGCGGGGGCCATGCCATGTCGGTCCAGAGGGATGGGGCGGCAGACGGCGCCGCATTTTCCGTAAACCTGACGAATTTTGGGGTAGCCGGGGTCCTCTACCGCCACTATGGCCTGGGGGCCCAGAAGCTGGGCCAGCAGCATATAGAGGTACTCGGCGCCCGCACCGATGACGATCTGCTCCGGTGAGACGGCCATGCCCTTAAAGGCCCGGAGGTCGTCGGCGATGGCCTGGCGCAGGGTGTACAGGCCCTGGTTGGGGACAGGGGTGAGAAAGCCACCCTCGGACAGCACCTGCCGGGTCAGCCGGGCCCAGGTAGCGGCGGGGAAGCGGGAATCATCCGCCTGGTTGCTCCGCAAATCCACTTTCCACACCGGGGCCGGGGGTTCTGCGGGAATGGCGGCGGGCCGGGGCGGCTCCGGCGTCTGCTGCACCGGGCAGACGAAGAAGCCCTGTTTGGGCTTGGTATAGACGTAGCCCTCCGCCTCCAACTGGGCATAGGCGCCCTCCACGGTGATGACCGACAGACGCAGGTGTTCCGCCAGCGCCCGCTTGGAAGGCAGCCGTTCGCCCGCCGCCAAGGCACCGCTGAGGATGTCCCGCCGAATACAGCGGTAGAGGTATTCATACAGGGACAGGCTCCCCCGGTCCTCCATGGAGTAGGTCAGCATAGATGCCTCCTTCTGACCTTATATAAAAGTCGTGTTTTGGATATTTCAATCATATCACACACGGACTATGATGGCAATATCGAGAAACGCTCGAAAGGAGATAGAGGAAATGGAAAAGACGATGGAAAAGCAGGGGACTGCTGTCCATGAGCGGACGAAGCTGCTGGTGATGACCGGCTTGTTCATTGCGCTGGGCTATGTGGCTACCACGGTGCTGATGGTGCCGTCCCCCACCGGCGGGTACATGAATCTGGGCGACACGGTGGTGCTGCTGGGCGCCTACCTGCTGGGACCGGTCTACGGGGCCATTGCCGGAGGCGTTGGTCCCGCTCTGGCGGACCTGCTGGGCGGCTACGGCATCTACGTCCCCGCCACGCTGGTCATCAAGGCCCTGATGGGCGTGACGGCGGCTCTGCTGTACCGGGCCTTGCAGAAGAAGGACTGGGCGCTGCTGGTCTGCGGCGTGGCGGCGGAGGCCATCATGGTGGTGGGCTATTGCCTGTTTGACGGCTTCCTGGCGGGCAACCTGGCAGCTGGCCTGGCGGGTATCCCCAGCAACTTGATGCAGGCGGCCTTCGGCCTGGCGGCATCCACGCTGTTGGCGCTGGTGCTGAAGAAGAGCGGCTACGTCCGCAAGCAGTTCCCCAACCTGTAAGAGATGCGGAAAAATCCCCGGCGGGTTCTAAAACCCGCCGGGGACTTGTACGTTTTAAGAGGCGCTTTTACAGGCCGCCCAGGCCGTCAGGACCGGAGCCGCCCCAGGCGTTGCTGGCGGAAGGCTCCGCACCCTCGCCCACGCCGGAGGTGCGTTTGGCGGTCTCGAAGTAGCCCAACTCCACGCACTGGAAATGAGGCAGGAAGAACAGGGATACCGCCATGCTCCACAGGCCGGAGATCAGCGTCCACAGCCAGGCGGGCAGGAGGGCAAAGACCGTGAAATCCGCGGGCATGACCGCGATGGCCCCGGTCATATAGTCATAATAGGAGGAAAACATGCCGTAGTACACCATCCCCATCTCCACCATGGCCGGCAGGGAGGCCAGCAGGGTCCAGCCGATGTAGCTCAGGTCAAGGGCCAGAAGCTGGCCCTTGTAGCCCATGGTCTGCCGCTTGCTCATCTCCAGCGCCTCCATGACGCCGATGCCCGGGTTTTCGTACAGGTTATACGGTGCGAAGCGGTAGCGGTAGGCAGCGACGATGCCGGGAATGACGAACAGCATGGACCACAGCGTGATAAACGCGTAGGTGACGATGGTCAGGGCGATCAGCTTCCCGACGAAGGAGAAGCCATCAAACAGAGTCAGATACTCCGCCCGCTCACCCCGGCGGATGGCCATGCAGTACATGGCGAAGCCAGCGCCCAGCAAAACGGACAGCAGAGAGGTCAAAATGGAGACGAAGGTGGATAAGATGCCCTCGCCGGTAAAGGCGGAGACCATGTTCAGGACCAGCAGCAGCCCGGCGTACAGCGCCGTCATGGCCTTGGGGGAGACCTGGGCGCCGGAAAGCAATTCCCGCGCTTCCTCCTTCAGTGATTTTCTGTTGATGAGTTCAGCCGTCATAGTGAGTCGGTTCCTCCGTATGTATTTGGATTTGCCGGTCACACCGGCGAAATTGGTACCTTAGTCTATCATGTTTCGGCGGAATTGACAAGTCGGGATGCCGGAAATGGTCCGGTTCTTCACAAATGCTGGTAAAATGTCCAAAAGTGTGAAGCAATCGCAAAAATTTGGCCTGATTCCTACAAAAAGTGTAGTTCACAGACTGGACATTTTTTAAGTTCAGGTGTAAAATTAAACGCAGTATGTGGTAGTATCGCCAGAGCGCCCGGGTCCCGTTCCGCCCGTGGATGGGACTGTCCGCGCTCCGGACGCTATCAGGAGTAAAAATGAGGTGAAGACAATGGCACAAGCGTTCTTTGGCGGCGTTCATCCCCATGACATGAAAGCCGCGACCAATGAAAAGGCCATCGAACAGCTGGCACCCCCGGCAGAGGTGGTCATCCCCATGTCGATGCACTTCGGTGCACCGTGTACGCCGCTTGTCAAGGTTGGTGACCATGTGAAGGTTGGTCAGAAGATCGGTGAGTTCCGCGGTTTGGGCGCCCCGATCCACGCCAGCGTTTCCGGTACGGTCAAGGCTGTGGAGCCCCGCCCCTATTCCATGGGCGGCAACATGACATCCGTGATCATCGAGAACGATTTCCAGGACGAGCTCAGCGAAGAGGTCCAGGCTCCCGCAGATCCTGACGCCCTCACTGTCGACGAGATGGTGGAGATCGTCAAGAATGCAGGTATCGTCGGTATGGGCGGCGCTACCTTCCCCACCCACGTCAAGATCTCCGGCGGTATCGGCAAGGTGGACACTGTGATCATCAACGGCGCCGAGTGCGAGCCCTACATCACCGGCGACCACCGCACCATGCTGGAGCGGCCTGAGGAGATCATCGGTGGCGCTACATACCTGGCCAAGATGTTCGGCGTGGACAAGGTCATCATTGGTGTTGAGGACAACAAGCGCAACGGCATCGACGCCATGAACAAGGTCATCGCCGAGAAGAAGGCCCCCGTGGTCGTGGAAGCCCTGCGCTGCCGTTACCCCCAGGGCGGTGAGAAGCAGCTCTGCCAGGCCATCACCGGCAAGCAGGTGCCTCCCGGCGGCCTGCCCAGCAACATCGGCTGCGCCGTGTTCAATATCAACACTACCTGCGCCATCTTCCGGGCCATCACCGAGGGTATGCCCGTGGTGCGCAAGGTCGTCACCGTGTCCGGCTCCGGCATCATCGAGCCCAAGAACATCGAGTGCCCCATCGGCACCCCTGTCTCCTGCCTGCTGGACGCCTGCGGCGGCGTGAAGGACGGTACCTACAAGCTCATCGCCGGCGGCCCCATGATGGGCATGGCCCAGTACACCGCCGACATCCCCGTTGCCAAGGGCACCGGCGCCATCCTGGCCTTCTGCGAGAACGAGGAGCAGACTGTTGAGCATCCCCAGTGCATCCGCTGCGGCAAGTGCGTCGCCGCCTGCCCCGTGCACCTGGAGCCCCTGTTCATGTACCAGTACGCCGAGAAGGGCATGGTGGATGAGCTGAACGAGGCTCACATCATGGACTGCATGGAGTGCGGCGCCTGCTCTTACACCTGCCCCGCCCGTATGCACCTGACCCATATGTTCAAGACCGGCAAGCAGCTGGTCAAGAACAAGATGGCTGCCGACAAGGCCGCCGCTGAGGCCAAGAAGGCCGCGGAAGAGAAGAAGGAGGCTGTGAACAAATGACTGATTACAAGAATCTGAAGCTCATTGCCACTTCCAATCCTCACATCCGCGGCAGTGAGACCACCCGCTCCATTATGCTGGACGTCATCATCGCTATGCTGCCTGCTCTGGCGTTCGCAATTTTCAACTTCGGCCTGCGTGCCCTGACCCTGACCGCCGTGTCCGTGGTGGGCTGCCTCTTCTGGGAGTGGCTGTACCGCAAGCTGATGAAGAAGCCCCAGTCCATCGGTGACCTGAGCTGCGTCGTCACTGGTATGCTGCTGGCTTTCGTTTGCCCCGTGCATATGCCCTATTGGATGATCCTCATCGGCGACTTCTTCGCCATCATCGTTGTCAAGCAGCTCTTCGGCGGCATCGGCAAGAACTTCCTGAACCCCGCCCTGGCTGGCCGTGCCGTGCTGCTGGCCAGCTATGCCGGCACCATGACCAGCTGGGTGGACCCCGCCGCCGGCAAGGCCCCCATCATCGGCTCCATGGCTGACGTTGTCACCACCGCCACTCCGCTGGCTGTCATGAAGACCGGCGACTTCTCCGCTCTGACCGGCACCTACGGCGTGAGCAATATGTTCATCGGTCAGATCCCCGGTTCTCTGGGTGAGGTCTCCGCCCTGGCTCTGCTCATCGGCGGCGCTTACCTGATCTGGCGTAAGGTCATCAACTGGCAGACTCCCGTGTCCTACATCGCCACCGTGGCTGTCTTGACCTTCCTGTTCCCCAAGCAGGGCTCCGGCCTGGAGTGGATGCTGTACAGCATCTTCGGCGGCGGTTTGTTCCTGGGCGCCTTCTTCATGGCCACCGACTACGCCACCTCTCCTGTCACCAAGAAGGGCCAGCTGATCTTCGGCATCGGCTGCGGCCTGTTCACCGTGCTGATCCGCTATTTCGGCTCCTATAACGAGGGCGTTTGCTACTCCATCATGGTGATGAACCTGTTGGTGGCCCTCATTGACAAGTACACGAAGCCCACTCGTTTCGGCGTCGTGAAATCCGATAAGAAGGAGGCGGCCGCGAAATGAGTAACGAAGTGAAGACCAAGGAAAAGGTCGATATGGACCCTAAGTACATCGCCAAGCTGGCTGTGACCCTGCTTGTGACCTGCGTGGTCGTGGCGGGCCTGCTGGGCTTCGTCAACAAGCTGACCCTGCCCAACATCACCGCTGCCAATGAGAAGAAGACCGCTGAGGCCATCCAGAAGGTCCTGCCCGAGCTGGAAGGATCTCCCGTCGCCATGGAGCTGACCGGCGATATGACCGCCGCCGCTTCCGGCGCCGGCGCCACCGTCACCGAGGCCTATGAGGCCCAGGCCGGCGGCAGCACCATCGGCTACGCGCTGAAAATCGTGGCCTCCGGTTCCCAGGGCAACATCGAAATGATGGTCGGCGTGGACACCGAGGGCGCTGTCACCGGTGTTTCCATCGTCAAGAACTCCGAGACCTCCGGCATCGGCTCCAAGGTCATGACCAACCAGCCCACCGCCAAGGGCGTGGGCGTGCTGGACCAGTTCGAGGGCAAGACCGCCGCTGACGCTCCCCTGAACGTGGGCACCAATGTGGACGCCATCTCCGGCGCCACCGTGTCCTCCAAGGGCGTCACCACCGGCGTCAACGCCGCGCTGGCCGTGGCCGGCGTGATCGGCTGAGAAAGGGGGAGCAACTGATATGAACTTCGGCAAACAGTTAAAAGAAGGTCTGATTACCAACAACCCCGTTCTGGTGCAGGTCCTGGGTATGTGCTCCACCATGGCCATCACCACCTCCATCATGAACGGCCTGGGCATGGGCGTGTCCGTGCTCATCATCCTGACCGCCTCCAACGTGGTCATTTCCGCCATCCGCAAGATCGTGCCTGACAAGATCCGTATCGCCATGTTCATCGTGGTCATCGCGGGCTTCGTCACCTGCGTGGACCTGCTGCTGCAGGCATTCGTCCCGGCCATCGCCGAGTCCCTGGGCGTGTTCATCCCGCTGATCGTGGTGAACTGCATCATCCTGGGCCGCGCGGAGTCCTTCTCCTACAAGAACGGCATCGCCGCCTCCTTCGTGGACGGCATCTGCCAGGGCATCGGCTACACGCTGGTCCTGCTCGCCATGTGCTTCATCCGCGAGCTGCTGGGCGCCGGTACGCTGGCTGGCTTCCGCATCATCCCCGAGCAGTTCCCCATCGGCGTGCTGACCCTGCCTGTGGGCGGCTTCCTGGTGCTGGGCTGCCTCATCGCCGCCATGCAGTGGGCGCTGTCCCGGCCCAAGCAGAATAAGGAGGAGAGCAAATAATGGATCAGATCTACGAACTCCTGGCGATCACGCTGGGCGCCATTCTGGCGAATAACTTCATCTTCTCCCAGTTCCTGGGCATCTGCCCCTTCCTGGGCGTCTCCAAAAAGGTCGATACCGCCGTGGGCATGGGCGTGGCCGTGACCTTCGTCATGGGCCTGGCCTCCGCCATCACCTGGCTGGTCAACACCTTCATCCTGATCCCCTTCGACCTGGGCTATATGCAGACCGTGGCCTTCATCCTGGTCATCGCCTCTCTGGTCCAGTTCATTGAGATGTTCCTGCAGAAGTCCATGCCCTCCCTGTACACCGCTCTGGGCGTGTACCTGCCCCTGATCACCACCAACTGCGCGGTGCTGGGCGTCGCTCTGCTGAACATCCAGAACAACTATAACTTCATCTCTTCCGTGGTCTACGGCATCACCGGCGGTCTGGGCTTCCTGCTGGCCATCGTGCTGTTCGCCAGCATCCGGGAGCGTCTGGTCTTCGCCGACTATCCCAAGTCCTTTGATGGCTTCCCCATCGCGCTGGTCACCGCCGGCCTGATGGCCCTGGCCTTCATGGGCTTCTCCGGCCTGAAGATCTGGTAAGGAGGCAACTGAAATGGGTAATATTATTGCTGCAATCGTTGTGCTGGGCGTGCTGGGCGCTGTGTTCGGCCTGGTCCTGGCTGTCGCCTCCAAGATTTTCGAGGTCAAGAAGGATCCCCGCGAGGAAGCCATCCTGAGCCATCTGGCCGGCGCCAACTGCGGCGGCTGCGGCTATCCCGGCTGCGCCGGCTGCGCTGCCGCCATCCTGGCCGGTGACGCTCCTGTCAACGCCTGCGCTCCCGCCGGCGCTGAGAACGCTGCCGCCATCGCTGAGATCATGGGCCAGGCCGCTCCCACTGGCGAGCGCCAGGTGGCCTTCGTCCGCTGCAACGGCGGCGTGAACGCCAAGAAGCGCTTCGACTATGTGGGCGTCCATGACTGCCTGTCTGCCACCAAGGTCGCCGCCGGTCCTCTGGAGTGCAACTTCGGCTGCCTGGGCTTCGGCTCCTGCGTGGCTGCCTGCCAGTTCGGCGCCATGTCCATTGGCCCCAACGGCGCTGCCGTGGTGGACCCCGACAAGTGCACCGCCTGCATGGCCTGCGCCAACGCCTGCCCCCGCCACCTGATTACCTCCGTCCCCGTCTCCAAGAAGGTCCATGTGGCCTGCGCCAACCAGGATAAGGGCAAGGCCGCCATGAGCGTCTGCGCCAACGCCTGCATCGGCTGCGGCCTGTGCCAGAAGGAGTGCAAGAAGGACGCCATCCATGTGGTGAACGGTGTGGCCGTCATCGACTACGAGAAGTGCGTGGGCTGCAAGCTCTGCACCAAGGTCTGCCCCCGTGATGCCATCCTTCCCGTGGCTACCGCCGAGGAGAAGGAGAAGTACAAGGCCATCAAGAAGGCTCAGGCCGAGAAGGCTGCTGCCGCCAAGAAGGCCGCTGAGGAAGCTGCTGCTTCCGCTCAGTAAGTTTTACTGAAAAAAGTGCCCCAAATCGGAAGATTTGGGGCACTTTTTGTATTGCCTTTTTGAGAGTGAGAGATTAGTATAATACTAATTTAAGGCAGAGTAGGAACACATGTGTGAAATAGTGCTGAGAAGACGGGGAGTTGTTTCTCAGACGAAAGGGCCGTCAGGGCCTTGCAGTGTGTGTTCCGCATCCCGCTGCCGCATAAAGGCGCGGGCGATTTCCCCTCCTCTGTGCGGCGCTCCGGAAACGGACTGCCGAAACACAGAAGGAGGATTTTTTATGTATCCACATCCCTTTTCCACCGCCTACTGGCGGGACGCCGCCCGGGAACTCCGGGACCTGCGGAAGCTGACCTTCGCCGCGCTGATGATCGCCATGTGCGTGGTGCTGAGCCACATCCCCTCCGTGCCACTGTTCGGCGGAGCGAAGGTCACCTGGGGCTTTCTGGCCCGGTCTGTCTGCGCTTTGGTGTGCGGCCCGGTGCTGGGCGTGGTGTTCGGCTTCGCCGAGGACATCCTCAGCTTCTTCCTCACCGGAGGCGGCGGGTACCCCTTTTTCCCCGGCTACACCCTGACCACTATGCTGGGCGTGCTGACCTATGCGCTGTTCTTTTACCGGGCCAAGCTCACCGTTCGCCGTATTTTTCTGGCCAAGCTGCTGACCAACATCCAGAACGTGGTGCTGGGCGCGTTGTGGATGGCAATTCTCAGCGGCAAGGCGTGGTATGTGACCGCCAGCGCCAGCGCGCTGAAGAATCTCATCATGCTGCCGGTACAGACAGTGCTGCTGGTGGTGCTGTTCGGCGCCCTGCTGCCCGTCCTGCGGCGGGCGGGCCTGGTGGAGCGGGAGACGCCGAAAAAAATTACCTGGTAACGTCAAAAACCGCCCTGTACAGGGCGGTTTTTTACTGCGTTGAGGCCGTTCAAAAAATCTTCCGCCTTTGTTCACAAATTGTTTATCATCCATCCATTGACAATGATTTCCCATGGTGGTACACTGCGTTTAGCACTCCGGGAAAGCGAGTGCTAAACCACTTGTAAGACCCGGAAGCGGGACCAGAGGTGCGGCTGTGGAACTGACAGAACGAAAACGGCAAATACTGAAGGTGGTCGTGGAGGATTACATCCGCTCCGCCGAGCCGGTGAGCTCCAAGGCCATCGCCGCCCGGATGGGCGGCAGTGTCAGCTCCGCCACCATCCGCAACGAGCTGGCGGACCTGGTGGACCTGGGCTATCTGGAGCAGCCCCACACCTCCGCAGGCCGTGTGCCCTCTCCCAAGGGATACCGGCTGTACGTCAACGAGCTGATGGAGCAGCAGAAGCTGACGATTGCGGAGACGGAGAAGATCAACCAATCCCTTCACATCAAGATGGAAGAGCTGGACCGGGTGATCTCCCAGGCGGGCAAGGCAATATCGTCCTTCGTGAACTATCCCGCCTATGTGGCTGCCGCCGGAAAGAAGCGGATGACCGCCCGCCGGTTCGATTTGCTGCCGGTGGATGAGCGGAGCTGCATCGTGGTCATGATGATGAGCGACAGCCGGGTCAAGAGCCAGCTGTTGCGGTTACAGTTAAAGGTGGACCTGGAACAGCTTCCCACCCTGGTGGGCGTGCTGAACAGCCACTTTACCGGCATCTCCACGGAGGAGATGAACCAGCGGCTCATGGACGCGGCTGAGCAGGTGCCGCCCCAGCTGTTCCTGTTGCTGTCCCAGACCGTGGGCTACGCGGTGGACGCTCTGGAGGAGGCAAGCCACCGGGAGATCATCACCGCCGGAGCCAACCAGCTTCTGAAGCTGCCGGAGTTCCGGGATGCCGACAAAGCCCATGAGCTGATGAGCTTCCTTGCCGACAGCAAGGAGAACCTCCCCATGCCGGAGGAAGGGCCTATGAAGATCTTGATCGGCCCGGAAAACGTCAGCGACGCGCTGAAGGACACCAGCGTGGTAGTAGCCAGCTATGATATTGGCGACGATATGCGGGGCCTCATCGGTGTGGTGGGTCCCACCCGCATGGATTACGCCACAGTGGCCGCACGGCTCTCCGGTTTTGCCGAGGGACTGACGCGGCTGTTCGGAAAACAGGAATTACCCCCGAAGGAGGATACGAAGGAATGAGCGAGGAGACGAAGCAGCCCGTAGAGGAGACCCCGGAGCCCCAGACGGGTCCCGCGGAGGAGGTTCCCCAGATGGAAGAGACGGCGGAACAGACCGAGAAGGCCGCCAAGGGCAAGAAGAAAAAGGAGAAGGGCTATACCTTCACCCGGGAACAGGTGGAGCAGATGGAGCTGGCCGCCAAGCAGCTGGAGTCCGTAAAGGACCAGTTCGTGCGGCAGACGGCGGAGTACGAGAACTACCGCAAGCGCACCACCAAGGAAAAGGAAAACATCTACCAGGACGCCAAGGCGGACACTATCAAGGAGTTCCTGGCAGTGTACGATAATCTGGAACGGGCCGCCGCCAGCGAGGGCGGAGAGAACTCCCCCCACAAGAAAGGCCTGGAGATGATCTTCCAGCAGGTCAAGGACATTCTGAAAAAGCTGGGCGTCACGGAGATCGAGGCCGCGGGAAGACCTTTTGACCCGGAGAAGATGAACGCCGTCATGCATATTGATGACGAGAACTTCGGCGAGAACGAGGTGGCCCAGGTATTCCAGGCAGGCTTTGAGATGAACGGCAAAGTTATCCGGCACGCCATTGTGCAAGTCGCAAACTGAAACAGTCAAAATAAACTTTTCGATATATTTAGGAGGAAAACATTATGTCTAAGGTAATCGGTATTGATCTGGGTACTACCAACTCCTGCGTGGCCGTTATGGCAGGCGGCGAG
>JAGBDS010000067.1 GCA_017937405.1 Oscillibacter sp. | reverse complement strand
TTGCACTCCTTGCAGTCCATCAGAGGGTCGGAGAAGCCGCCCAGATGGCCGGAGGCCACCCAGGTCTGGGGGTTCATCAGAATGGCGGAGTCCTGGCCCACGTTGTAGGGGTTCTCCTGGACAAATTTCTTCCACCAGGCCTTCTTCACGTTGTTCTTCAGCTCCACGCCCAGGGGACCGTAGTCCCAGGTGTTGGCAAGGCCGCCGTAGATCTCACTGCCGGCGAAGATGAAGCCCCGGTTCTTGCACAGGGCCACGATCTTGTCCATGGTCTTTTCGGTGTTTTTCAGCATACTATCTCTACTCCTTTTCTGGATCGGCTCAAGACGCAAAAAACGCCCTGAGCCGGGTTTCGGCTCAGGGCGAACTAAAAAAGTCCGTGGTTCCACCTGAATTCGTATCTGGCTGATACGCACTCTGTCCCGGTAACGGCGGGGACCGGCAGGGCATTTCCGCTCCGCGGCTCAAAGGTGCCTTCTCCCCTTTTCCGCAGGGACTTGCACCGACCGTCCCCTCTCTGGTGCGGAATTTTCCGGGATACTGTTCCTTTTCACAGCCTTTTCGATATCAAAAGTCACTGTACCATGTTTTTCCCGGGATGTCAAGGGTGGGTTTTATCCTACCCTTTCGCAATCCTGCCATTTTACCTTTTGTGCTGATATGCGTTGATTTATGAACTCGTTTGCCAAAATAAAGAAAAGGCTTTGCAGGTTCAAAGCGAATTTTTTTCAACAGTCAGATAAACTGGAATTTGTTTATTTTATGCCTTTCATTTCCTCAATAAGAAGATTAATTTTTTTAACAATTATATATGTACAAGAAATTACAAGCGAAATTAAGACATTTACACCTGCATAAAGTGGGAAAAAATATGAATTTATAAAATCATCTCCACCAGGTATTATAATACCAACAACGTTACCTATAAGTATATTTCCTAATAAAAATACGACAAAACTAACAACTCCAATTATTACTGCTTTATTCAACGTTTTTATGAATTAATCCTCCAAATTCCGATTTATCGAATTCATCATATCATGCCATGAAACTGCATTGCAATAAAGATTATTTGTGAAATCATCAGATTTTTCGGTATCAGTCCAAAAGGCAAAAGGGAGTTTTATCCCGGAAGCCGTCATATTACAGGAGAATTAAAAAACCGCCCGGAGATCTCCGGGCGGTTCTTCTGGATTTACTTCTTGTCGCGGTCGTAGGCGACGATCACGCGGCGGTTGGGGTCCACGCCGGTGGAGTAGGTGGTGACGCCGGACACATCCTGCAGGGCGGTGTGGATCACATGGCGCTCGTAGGCGTTCATGGGCTCCAGAGTGACGCTGCGGCGGTACTTGACCACCTTGCCGGCCACCTTCTTCGCCAGGTGCTGGAGGCTCTGCTCCCGCTTGTCCCGGTAGCCCTCGGCGTCCAGCTGGACGCGGACACGGCCGCCGGTGCGGTTCACGGAATAGCTGGTGAGCTGCTGAATGGCGTCCAGGGTCTCGCCCCGGCGGCCGATCAGGGCGCCCAGGTTCTGACCCTCCAAAATGACCTTGTAGCGGCCCTTCTCAGGCTGGTACACCTTCACCTCGGCCTCGCTCTCCATCTGGGCCAGCAGGCCAGTCAGGAACTTGCGGATGGCCTGGGACTTCTCGTCGTCCACTTCCTCGCCCAAGTCCTGCACAGGAGCGGGGGCTTTCTCCGCCTTCTCAGGCTTTTCAGCCTTTTCGGGACGGGGCTTGCGCTCGGGCTTCTTCTCCGGAGCGGGCCGCTTCTCGGCGGCGGGCTTCTTGGGCTGCTCGGGCTTCTTTTCCACAACAACAGGGGCAGGAGCGGGGATCACAGACTCCTCTTCCTCGCCGTAGCTCACCCGCACCTTGGCGGGGCAGCTGCCCAAGCCCAGGAAGCCTGACTTGGCACGCTCCAGGATCTCAACGGACACGTCGTCCCGGTCCAGGCCCAGCTGCGCCAGGGCTTTGCTGATGGCCTCGTCCTCGGTCTTGCCCGTTACATCAATAAACTGTCTCATAACGGTTCCTCACTTAATCGTCATAGCGGTCCGCCTTATAGGAGCGGCCCCGGGCATAGGGGCGGTCGCCTACGCGGCCGGCCTCGGTGGTACTCTTTCCGGCCTTGGCAGCCTTAGCGGCCTTGGCCTCCTGGGCGGCCTTCTGCTTCTGCTTCAAGGTCTGCTTCTGGGCGGCCTGCTTCTTCCGCTCCTCCTGGAGACGCTTGGCCTCCTCCTGGCGGCGCTGGCGGTCGGCCTGGATGGCCTCATACCGGGCGTTTTCTTCTTCCTCCATCCGCTTGTTGAAGAACTTGGTCATAATGACTTCCTGGATGAGGGAGAACACACTCTGGGCGATCCAGTAGACACCCAGGGCGGCAGGCATGATGAAAGCAAAATAAACGCTCATAAGGGGCATCATGTACATCATGCCCTTCATGGAACCGGCACCCTGCTGCTGGGGCTGGCTCTTCATCATGTAAACGCTCATAAGGAGCTGGAAACCACCTGCCAGAATGGGGATCAGGATCAGGCCGATGACGGCCCAGCTAAAGGTAAAGCCGCCGAAAACAGTGCTGGGAGTCGCGGACAGGTCCAGACCAATGAAGTTATAGTCCAGGTTGATCCAGCCGTCAATGCCGGCGGCAGCTTCCGGATAATGCTCTGTGATGGCCTTGACCAGGTTGATCTGGCCATAGGGCATCAGCTGGGTGACGCCGTTCTTCACCACGGCGGCGCCGTCCTTCATCTGGACGATGGTGCTCATGTCCATGCCCGCAGTCGTGACTTTTTCCACCAGCTCCTGAACGACCTCACTGGAGAGCATCATCAGGTGTGTAACAGGCTGGCGCAGAATGGAGTACAGGGCCAGCAGAATGGGCAGGGGCAGGAAGCTCCAGAGGCAGCCGCTCATAGGGTTGACGCCCTCTTCTTCGTAGAGCTTCTGCATCTCTTCCTGCATCTTCACTTGATTGTTGGCGTACTTCTTCTGAATTTCCTGGACCTTGCCATTCACCCGGTTCATGCGCATCATGCTCTTCTTGGATTTCACCTGGAAGGGCAGCATGATGAGCTTGACTACCACAGTAAAGAGGATGATGGCCATGCCGAAAGAGCCGGTCAGCGTGTAAAACAGCCGGACCAGCCAGGCAAAGGGGATACAAATGATGTATCCGAGGGTTGAAAACATAGGCGTTTCCTCCAAATTAAAATAAGGTCAAGGCAATGGAATAGAAAAAGGTTTCCCTTGGTTTGTCCGTCGAAAGGCGGACAAATAAAATATAATCATTTTCGGCAGGGCGTGTACCTGCCGAAAATACCCTGACCTAAGCGCCCTGGGCGCGTTCACCAGTGACCGACGTCACTGGTGGTGGGGGAGTTCGAGGGGGAGCCTGCTCCCCTTCGAAGTCAAGGAACGGGGTCATATCCACCCTTGTGAAACGGATTGCAGCGCAGGATACGTTTGAAGGCCAACCATCCGCCCTTCAGGGCGCCGTATTTTTCAATGGCCTCCAGTGCGTACTGGGAACAGGTGGGAATGTAGTTACAGCAGCGGGGCGTATAGGGAGAAATGGCCTTGCGGTAGAATTTCACCAGCCAGATCAGGACATGCTTCATGACTTGTCCTCCAGCAGGTCCAGCTTCCGGCAAAGGCGCAGGAAGGTATCGTTCAGTTCCTTCCAGGATGCCGTTACCGTCCGGCCCCGGGCCACCAGGATGATATCCCAGCCGGTGCGGAGCCGCGGAGAATTCAGGCGGTAGACCTCCCGCAGGCGGCGGCGCGCCCGGTTGCGGACCACGGCGTGGCCCAGTTTCACCGAAGCGGTGAGTCCTAAGCGGTTGTGGTCCAGCTTATTCTTCCGGCAATAGAGGACCATGCAGCTTCCCGCCGATGACGCGCCCTTCTGATACAGCCGGCGAAATTCATAATTCTGTTTTAACGTGACCGCTGGCTTCATACGCTTCCCTCTGTTCGCTGTGTTTCAGTCACTTGAGCAGCTCTTCAAGAAACTTTTCTAGGGACGGAGGAATCTCACAATTCCCGCCGTCCCTGAAGGCGTCTGTTCAAGTGTCTCCCCGCGCTTCCGTTTCGCTTAGTAGGACAGACGGGCACGGCCCTTGGCGCGGCGGCGGGCCAGGACCTTACGGCCGTTGGCGGTAGCCATTCTCTTGCGGAAGCCGTGGACCTTCTGGCCGTGCAGCTTCTTGGGCTGATAGGTACGTTTCGTTGCCATGTTGAGACACCTCCTGTCAGTTTTCCGGTCATGTTTCCATGACACTTACTCGACACCGTTTCAGAGAAACGGCGCAGTAAACATTTCTTCGGCGCCTTGCGACGCATGGAATAGTATAGCATACATGGGCAAAAGGTGTCAATAAAAACTTGAAAACTTCAAAAAATAGCTGTTTTTTATATCCTTGCCTGTATAATTTTCAAAATGTGGTATTCCATTCAAAAAAATTCCCTATATCTAGTTCTTTTTGCTTCCATTTCTTTTCAGAACTTATATTAGAATAAGTATTGCGCCTGCTCCGTTTTTTTGCTATAATGTATGGGTATTATTTTGTAGATTTTTTACTAGAGAGAGGTGTTTTCCTTTGAACTCCGTCGCTGACGTGTGGGACAATGTCCTGCAACAGCTAAAGAAAGACCTGTCGGAGACTACCATTGCCACCTGGTTCGACGAATTGGAAGCCGTGGACATCCGGGGCAATACGTTTATCCTCCACTGCGCCAACGACTTCAAAAAAGGCTATATCGAGTCACTGTTTCTGAAAAATATCAAAAGCGTGCTCCATGACATTTTCTCTACCGACTTTGATGTGGATATTCTTGATGACCTCTCCTTTGAGGAATTCCGGGGCAATGTGAAAAAGCAGAGTGACCGCTTTACCTCCGACGAGTTCACCTTCGAGACCTTCGTGGTGGGCCCGTCCAACAAGCTGGCCTATGCCGCCTGTCAGGCAGTGGCAAACCATCCGGCCCAGAATTACAACCCCCTGCTCATCTATGGCGACTCCGGCCTGGGCAAGACCCACCTGATCTACGCTATTGCCAATGTCATCCGGAAGAACGACCCTCATGCCAAGATCGCCTACGTGAAGGGCGATGACCTGACCAACGAACTGGTGGACGCCATCCGGGAGGGCAAGACTGCCGAAATGCGGGAAAAATACCGGCAGGCCGACCTGCTGCTGGTGGATGACGTGCAGTTCATCGCCGGCAAGAAGCAGACTCAGGAGGAATTCTTCCATACCTTCAATAACCTGTATGAGTCCGGCCGCCAGATCGTACTGACCTCCGACCGCCCCCCCTCTGAGATGACGCTGCTGGACGACCGCCTGCGGACCCGGTTCGAGTGGGGCCTGCTGGTGGACGTGGCGCCTCCGGATTTCGAGACCCGGGTGGCTATCGTGAAGAATAAGGCGGCGCTTCTGGGTATGGAATTGCCGGACAAGGTGGTCTTTACCATCGCGGAAAAGGTCACCGCCAACGTCCGTCAGCTGGAAGGCACCATCAATAAGATCCTGGCTTACAAGGACCTGCTGGGCAGCGACGCTGACGAGGAGACCGTGGAGCGAGCCATGCAGGATATTCTCAAGCGCAGCAGTGAGTACATTCCCACTCCGGAGGCTATACTGGAATGTATCAGCAAGTATTACGGTGTGGACATTTCCATTATCCAGAGCCAGCAGAGAAACCGGGACGCCGTGGCCGCCCGCCAGATCGCCATGTACCTCATCCGCAGCATGACGAACCTCTCCGTGGTGGATATCGGCAAGTACTTCAGCAACCGGGACCACTCCACGGTTCTGTACTCCATTGAACAGGTGGAGAAGAAAATGAAGAAGGACCCCTCCTTCTCCGAACGGGTCAAAGAGATCAAGACCAACATCAACTCCAAACGGTGATCTTTTTCCACACAAGGGCGTGGAAAAGGAAAACTTTCCTGTGGAAAAACTGTCCTTCGACAGTCCTGTGGAAAAACCGGCCTGAAAGCGTCAGATTTTTGTGGATGGGAAAACCATTGGAAAATCTGGCCTTCCGGGAGTTTTACACATTCTTTTTCCCTATGACTACTTTTTTCTAAAAATATTTTTCTTTTCTTTTTGAAAAGCGGTTTTCCGACTTGACTACAGAGAGGAAGCGTGAACGCTATGATGAAATTCAGCTGCGAAAAGGTCCTGCTGCAAAACGCCATCGCCGTGGCAAGCCGCGCCGTAGCTCCAAAAAGCTCTATCCCCGCGCTGGAAGGGCTGCTTCTCCACGCGGACAGCGAACTGACCGTCTCCGGCTACGATATGAAGACCGGCATTCGCACCCGTGTTTCGGCCGACGTGACCGAGGGCGGCGATATCGTCCTGAACGCCCGGCTGTTCGGCGACATCATCCGCCGGATGCCGGACGATGTGGTGACCTTCACCGCCGACGACAAGCTGATGGTCCACCTCTCCTGCGGCGACGCCGATTTCGATATTCTGGGCCTGTCCGCCGCGGATTACCCGGACCTGCCGGAGGTGGAGGATGAGTATTCCGTATCCATCCAGCAGAAGGTTCTGAGGGCCATGATCGAGGAAGTGGCCTTTGCCGTGTCCACCAACGAGAGCCGTCCTGTCCATACAGGCGCTTTGTTTGAGATCAGTGACGCGGGACTGACCATGGTGGCGGTGGACGGCTTCCGGCTGGCTGTACGGCGGGAGCCTCTGGAGAAAATCGAGGGCGGAGCCTTCTCCTTCGTGGCACCCGGCGCGGCTCTGAACGAAGTGAAGGGAATTTGCGGCGACACTGAGGATCTGGCTGCGGTGACGCTGGGTAAGCGGCACATTCTGTTTGAGGTGGGCAGCACGGAACTGATCTGCCGCCGTCTGGAGGGCGAATTCCTGGATTATAAGAACGCTATTCCCCGGAAAAATCCCATCACCGTCATCGCCGACACCAAGGCCCTCATTAACAGCATCGACCGCGTGTCCGTGGTGATCTCCGAGAAGCTGAAGAGCCCGGTGCGGTGTGTGTTTGACCATGATAAGGTCTACCTTTCCGCCAAGACCGGCAACGGCGAGGCCAAGGACGTCTGCCGTTTGGCCGGCGACGGCAACGGGCTGGAGATCGGCTTCAACAACCGGTATCTGATGGAGGCCCTGCGGTACGCGCCTGCCGATACGGTAAAGATCGAGCTGAATACCGGCGTCTCTCCCGCTATCATCGTTCCCACCGAGGGGGAGGAGAATTTCCTTTATATGGTACTTCCTGTCAGATTGAAGAGTGCTGAATGATATGAAAAAAGTAACGATTACAACTGAATTTATCAAATTACAGGACCTTTTGAAGTTTGCCAATCTGGTAGAGACCGGCGGCGAGGCCAAGGAGCGGGTCCAGGGCGGCGAGGTCAAGGTGAACGGCGAGGTCTGCACCATGCGGGGCAAGAAAATTCGGCCCGGCGACGTGGTGTTGTTTGCCGGGCAAGAACTGACGGTAGCGTATGAGGATTGACCGGCTGGAGCTGGATTCCTTCCGGAACTACGGCCGTCAGGCGGTGGATTTCGACGAGCGGTGCAACGTCATTTTCGGCGAGAACGCCCAGGGAAAGACCAACCTTTTGGAGGCGTTGATCTACCTTTCCTGTGGAAAATCGCCGCGGGCCAGAACGGATAAGGAAATGATCCGGTTCGACGCGCCCGCCGCCTCTCTCTGCGCACAGGTGTTTGCCCGGGAACGGGATTTCAAGGTCCGGGTGGAGCTGTTCCGGGACCGGAGGCGGAAAATGTCCGTCAACCAGGTGCCTGCCAAAAACAGCGCGGCGCTCAGTGAGGTCTACAATACGGTGTTTTTCTGCCCGGAGGACCTGTTTTTGATACGGGAGGGCGCCGCGGCCAGACGGAAGTTTATGGATACGGCCCTGTGTCAGCTTCGGCCCCGGTATGCCGCCGCTCTGGCGGAGTACAACCGGACTTATGAGCACAAGACCCGTATATTAAGGGACGCGGAGGAGCGGCCCGACCTGCTGGCGGCTCTGCCGGATTTTAATGAGTGGCTGGTGCGGTTCGGTGCGGTGCTCATCCATTACCGCCAGCAATTTGCCGTCCGGCTGAATGAGTATGCCGCCATTCATCATCTGGAGTGCTCCGGCGGAAAGGAACGGTTGGAGATACAATATCAAACGGTATCCTCTGTCACTGACCCGGCGGCGAATGTGGATGCTTTGACGGAGCAACTTCGGGAACATATGGAATCCCATCAGGCGGCGGAGCGGGCTTCCCGGCTGTGCTTGTCCGGGCCACACAAGGATGACCTTTTGGTCACCATCGACGGACGGGAGGCCAAGCAGTATGCTTCCCAGGGCCAGACCCGGACGGCGGCCCTGGCGCTGAAGCTGGCGGAGCGGGAGATCTACAAAAACGCCACCGGGGAGTATCCCGTGCTGCTGTTGGACGATGTTTTAAGCGAATTGGACCCGAAACGGCAGGAATTTGTATTGAACCGTATCAATGGCGGGCAGGTGTTCATCACCTGCTGCGAGGACGACCGTCTGCCGCAGATGCTGGGCGGTAGAGTGTTTCATGTGGAACAAGGTATCATCCGGTGATGAACACCGCGACCGAGCGGAGCGAGGAAGCCGCGCGAAAGCACGTATAAACTCGCCGCGCCGTCTCGCGGCGCATCACCTGCTGTGAGGACGACCGTCTGCCGCAGATGCTGGGCGGTAGAGTGTTTCATGTGGAACAAGGTATCATCC
>JAGBDS010000066.1 GCA_017937405.1 Oscillibacter sp. | reverse complement strand
GCAGAAGAAGCCGTGAGCGAAAAAATCGAAAAGGGCCCCGAAGACGGTGAAGCAGGACAGCGCCGCAGCGCTGTGGAAGCAGCGGAACAGGCACTGGCAGAAGCTCAGAAAGAACTGGCAGCCGCTGAAAAGGAAGTAGAGGAAGCGCGGGCGGCAGAAGAAGCCGTGAGCGAAAAAATTGAAAAGGGCCCTGAAGACGGTGAAGCAGGACAGCGCCGCAGCGCTGTGGAAGCAGCAGAACAGGCCTTGGCAGAGGCACAGAAAGAACTGGATACTGCTCAGACGGCCAATGACGAAGCACAGGCACAGCTTCAGAAGGCATTGAAAGAGAAAGAGAAGACCTTAGCCGCAGGCGAAGCGGGAAAAGCGGTGGAAACTGCCTCGGAAGTTCGTAATGAGGCGAAAAAGGCCCTGGATACCGCGGCGGGTCAGGTGAAGGACAGCGAGGACCTGGCGGAGCTGAACGATGAGATCAAGGATCTGAAAGAGGCGCGTCAGGCTGCCGACGCGGAGTTGCAGGCTATGGGCAGAGATCGTCTGAAAGAAGCCGAGCAGCAGGAGAGCAGTACAAAGGCGGAGGCGGACGAGGCAAAGCAGGCCTATGATGCGGCAGGGGCGAAATGGAAGGATGCTTCCGCCGAAGCCAGAAAAGCCCGGGATGCCGCCGATTTGGCAGAGCAGGCGCTGAGCAAGGCTCAGGCGGCCCATAATATGGGCTCGAAGCAGATCAACTTGCTGCAGAACAGCCTGACCAATATGAAGCTGCGGAAGAATACCGGCAAGCAGGCCCAGATGGACTGCAGCGACCAGCACGACAAATGCAAGGAGGCCAATATCGCCCTTCAGGCGGTGGCGGATGATAATTTGCCTGAGGTCAACGCCGGTTATGTGAAAGTCAAAAAGCTGTCCAAGCAGACGTGCTACCATGAGAAGCAGGTGCGGGAGGTATGCCAGCATATGCAGGCAGCCCGAAAGCTGCTGTCGGAAGTGGTGGAGATTCCTGCTCCCGTGGCGTGAGCACGTAACATTGGATTCAGGAGGTCCCTATGCTGACACTGAAAGCCCCCATTCAACTCCATATTGCGCAGAACCTCACGGGGAACGCGGAGGCTTTCGGTGAGCGTATCCGGGGCAATTACGGCCTGCTGGGCGCCCATTTTGCGGCCAAGGACCTATTGTTCCTGATGACCGCTCCGCCGGAGCTGCCGGAGGACCTGAGCGGCATGACCACCCTGGTGAACCAGCAGAACTCCGTGGATGTGCGGAGCGTCACCATGGAAGTGGTGAACAACGTGGTGAACCGTATCTTGCTGGACGGCACGGAGCAGTTCACCTATCAGGATCAGGTGTACATCACCACGGTGCTGAACAGGCTGGGCATCACCAACGTGGCCCAGTTTATGGAGCAGGTGCGCCAGCTTCGGGTGGAAAACGAGAGCACCGTTCATATGACGAAGCTCTACCGGGAGGAATTGGAGCGCATCCTCCAGCGGCAGGCGGCGGGAGAAGCCGCTCCGGCGCTGCCTCTGCCGACGGCGAAAGAGGAGGAGACGCCTGCCCCCGTCCGGGACCCCCGGGTGACGCTGTGCATGGAGATTTTGAACCGTCTGGAGACGACAAATCTGTACGAGACGGTCCACGCCTTTCAGCGGAGCTGGACGGGCGGTGCAAACACCATTCGCAATCAGGAAATGAAGCTGTCGGAGCAGCTGCGCTTCAGCAATGCGGTGTCTCTGGCGGAGATCAAGCAGCAGATTTATCAGCAACCGAATCTGCATCTGCTGCACCATTTGAACGCTTACGAGACGGGTAATTTGCTGGAAGCGCCCAAAGACGAGGAAGAGGTCCTTTCCCAGGCGGCGGCCGCCGCTCTGATGACCGCCGTGGATAACACGGTGGTGGAGGTCCTGAACCGTCCGAGCTTCCACCTGGAGCAGTGGGTCCAGGTAAAAAACGCCCTGTGGCAGGTGGCGGAAAACACCCTGTCCCGGTTTGAGACCTATCACAGCCAGCCCCAGCCGTCCGCTGACCTGTCGGTGCGGACGGATATGGCATGGAACAACTATGTGCAGGAGCTGAAGGAGTACCAGACCCTCTACCGACAGATGTATCCAAAGGCGGCGGACAGACTTGCTCCTCCGCTGAGCCACAGAGAAGGCGGCAGGACGTTCCTGACGCATCTCACGAAGTCGGACAGTACAGAAGAAACCTTATTGGAACGGAGTGAAGTGCTCCGTGAGACTGACACGGAAAAACACTTTACAGAATCTGTGCTGCAGGAGAACCGGCAGCAGATACTGCGGGAATTGACGGAGCCTGGGGCCCGATCCTTCGGACGGGATACCGGACCGGATGCGGAGGCATTGCATTTCACCTACCGGAGCGAAAACCGGGAGGGGGATCAGGTCCAATACCAGGAAAACACGGAGATCATCCATGCCCATGGACAGCCGCCGGTGGCAGTGGAGGGGGCAGAAGCCCTGGAAGGGCGAATTGCCGAAGGAGAAAAGCCTGCTGACCGCGAAACGCTGCTTCGCCAGGAGCAGGAGCGACAGCTTGCCAGTGAGCGGCTGCGGGAGGTCATCCAGCGGCAGCTGCAGCAGCAGGGGAACGCCCCAGCTGCACCGCTGCAAGGTGCGGTTCCGATGATACCTGCCCTCCGCCGGGAGGAACCGGGTGAGGAGGAAGCCGGAATCCTTGAGAAGTCCTTTATACAAAAAACTGAAAAGGAAAAAAACTTTACATATGAACATAGCCGGGAGAGCCAGCAGAGAACGATTCAGGAACTGTTGCGGACTGCCGGAGCAATGCCCGAAGGAATGGCCGTGCCGCCGGGAGATAATTGGAATGTTACCCATTGGAATCAGACCCGGGAAGGGGACTTGATCCATCGCTGGGAGAACAGGGAACGGCTGACTGTTGAGGAACAAACCGCCATCAGAGAACTGATTGCGGCCCCGGAACTTCAGCGCCTCTGGCCGCCCAAGCCCTCCACCCAAACCATTAGGCTCCACCGGGAGCATGAATACCGGGAGCGGGAGCAGGTGGTGCGGGAGAGCTGGGAGACGGCGGAGCCGCTGCCGCCGGTCCGGGAGCGGGTGGAGACAGCCATGCCGTGGCTGGAGTTGCGGCAGCGTACGGAGCCCCAGCCTGTCCCGCCGGTCCAGCCGGTTCCTCTGACGCCCAGAGAGGCGGAGGAGCAGGCGCCGGAGGTGCTGCTGGAGGAGATGACCCGCATCGACCAGCACAACAGGACCGTACTTCAGGCAGTGCAGGCCGAGAGCCAGCGGAAAGAGACCCGGATACCCGCCGGGCCGGACATCCAGCGCACCATGCGGGACGCGCTGCGGGCTCTGAATGAGCCGGAAAGTGTTCTGCGGGAGGTCTACGCCCAGCGGGAAGAGCCCGCAGCCATGACCCATCCGGAACTGACGCCCCGGGAAGAAGTCTTGCTGCAGCAGGCGAAGCCGGAGGACCGGGCGGTGTATGAGGCAGTTCTGGCCTATCAGAAAGACCCGGAAGGGGCTTTGGCGAAAGGTTTGCTGAAGCCCACCAATTTAGGCGCTTTCCACGCCGAGCTGCAAAAGGCGGCGCGGGAGGAAGCACCGCTGGAGCTGGAGCATCCGGGCGAGGAAGCCCAACGGCAGAGGGAGTTGCTGCGGGAGCAGTCGGAGGCGGTGCTGGAGCGGTTCCATAACCTGCCGGTCAAGCCGCGGAGCGTTGTGGAAGAAAACGTGACGCCGCCGCCGGCGGTGAAGATCGTCCACAAGCAGGCGGCCTCCGATGTGACGGAGGAGCTGCTGGAACAGTTGGAGGAGCAGCGAACCCGCAGCACCGTCCATACGGATACCCATGAGGAAGTGACCCGCCGCCAGAGCCATCAGGTGGATGTGAACCAGATGGAACGCAAGGTGGTGGCCCAGACTACGGAGGATATCACCGAACTGGTGAACCGGACCCTGGCACGGCAGATGCGTACCATCTCCGACCAGGTGTACCGTCAGATGGAAAAGCGGCTTCAGGCGGAGCGAAGCCGCCGGGGCAGACTGTAAAGTAAAATGACTTAAACGGAGGTGACGGACATGGCAATGGGCATTGGTCAGCAGGCATTGGCCTCGCTGACGGGTAATGTGGAGACAGCGTTGCTGGTCATCCATGATTACCGGCAAAAAGCCGCGCAGATGAGCGCCGGCGTCACCGGGGGACTCAGTGCGGCGGAGACCCTCAGCTCCCTCAACCAGTCCCGGATCCGGGCCACCGCCGCGGCGCTGGAGACCGGTTCGCCGCCCACCTATCCCGGTAGCCAGGACCGTGCTCTGCGGGTGCAGTTCAACCCCTCCGAGCTGACGCTGAACGCCTCCGCCGTTCCCAAGAGCGAGCAAGACGGCACCACCGGCCGGAGCAGGACCATGGCGGTGGAGGACGCCAAGCTGGCGCTGACGGTGATGCTGTATTTTGACGATATGCAGACCTACGACGCGTTCATGTGGGACAAATTCACCGCCGGCCTTACGGCCCAGGGCATCGCCAACCTGGCAAAGATGGGCATGGAGGCTGCGGGGAAGGGAAAGGTCTACAGCGTCCAGGGACAGGTGGAGGCGCTGGTAGCGGCTCTGCGGAATCCCTATACCCGGCTCATCAGTTTTCGGTGGGCGGATTTCACCTTTATCGGCCAGCTGAACACGGTCCGGGCGAACTATACCATGTTTTCGCCGTCGGGGCGGCCTATCCGGGCCCAGGTGCTGCTGCGGATCCAGCATGAGATGGACCCGAATATGCTCAAAGGCTGGTACAGCAGCTTTGAGAAGGCCTTCGGCGGCGACACCAGCAATCTGGTGAAGACGGAGCAGAACATGGGCAATCTGCTGAATCTGAGCCTGTGATGAAAGGGGGGAAGAAGCGATGGCGCTGATCAATACCCTGGCCAATTCGGCCCTGGGCAGCGTGCAGAAAGCGCTTTTGATCATTCATAAGTCGGATGCCTCCCAGATAGATTCTTCCCAGGTGGCGGTGGCAACGGAAAACGCCCTGCTGGGCGCCGCGGCGGGGATGACCGCCACCAGTGCTGCCATGCAGGGGGCGGGAATGAACACCAGCGTGATGAAGGTGCAGTACAATCCCACCTCCTTGTCTATCCAGGCCAACGCGGAGGCCATTCCTTTTACGTATCTCCAGCAAAATATTGACAGCGGTATCCCGAACCAGAGTCCCCGGCCACCCATGGTGGTGCTGTCCGTGGAGCTGATTTTCGACGCTATGAACCCCAAGGACGCCTTTATGGCGGAAAAGTTCAGCCTGTCCACCGGAGGGATCGTATCCTCCGTGGCAGGCGGTATCCAAACCGCCAAGGGCGGCGGCTATACCGTCCAGCCCCAGACGGACGGCCTGATCGCCGCCCTCATGCGGCCCAGCACCCGGGTGGTGACCTTCCGGTGGGCGGACATGGCTTTTACCGGGCAGCTCATCGAGGTCCAGGCGGAATACACCATGTTTTCCGTCTCGGGAAAGCCGGTCCGCAGCAAGGTCCGGATGAACATCGCCCAGCAGGTGGAGTCTGACGCGGATATCCAATACTGGAACAAGGTGCTGGATACCACCTTCAGCGGCAATGGCGAGGCCGGCGGAAAGGACATGGGGCAGAAGCTGGGGAACCTGCTGAACCTGGGTGCGTTCTGACGCACCGAAACATCTTTGAAACGGAAGGGAGGGAGCGTGTATGCCGCTTCCCGGAGCGGGGACGATCCCCGGCGGCGTTCCCGGAGCTTGCCAGTATACCTATAAGGACTTACAGGACAAATATGCGGATTTTGCCCATCCCAGGGCCCGGGTACTGCTGGGAGACACGCCGTTTGACAGCGTGAGTGCGGGCATGGCCGTCAATGACATCCATGTGGAAGTGACCTCCGGTTATGAGGCTTCCGTGGCTTCCTTCCGGCTTTTCGATTCCTACGACCCCGCCACCGGTAAGTTCTTTTATGAAAAAGTGAAGAAGCAGGTGTTGATGGGCAACTCCGTCACCGTGCAGCTGGGATATCTGGACCAGCTGGAGACGGTGTTCGTGGGCTTTGTCTCCGGCGTGGCTTTCGGCTTTGAGCCGGGCGGACTGCCCTACATCGAGATCAACGCCATGGACATCAAGGGACTGATGATGGGCGGCTCCTACGCTGCTTCCCTGAAAGCCACAACGTACAGCGCGGCGGTGAAGGAGGTGCTGGACCGGACCGGTGAGGGGCGGCTCCAGCAGATGGGCGGCATCACGTCCTCGGAGATCACCAATACGCCGGACGCCGGAGGCGTTCCCGGCGGTGCACCAGCCGGCGGCTCGTCCAAGTCCAGCCCCATCACCATGGAGATGGTCAGTGAGAGCGACTATGAATTTGTGGTGCGGGCGGCCAAACGCTACAACTACGAGTTTTTTGTGGACCGGGGCAAGGTGCTGTTCCGCCCGGCCAAGAGCGACACCTCGCTGCTCATCAAAATGGGCACCCGTACCGGCCTCCGGGGGTTTCATATTCAATACAGCATCACCGGCGTTGTGGGGAAAATCGAGGCCCGGGCCATGGACCCCGGAAAGGGCGAGGTCATCGCAGCCAAGAGCTCTTTCAACAACACCATTTCTACCGCCAGCAAGGCGAAACAGCTGGTGGGCAAGGGCACCAAGGTGTACCTGGACGCCTCCATCACCTCCAAGGAGGAGGCGGAGGCCCGGGTGGCTTCTTTGATGGAGCAGATGAGTTATCGCCTGGGCTCCCTGGAGGCGGACTGCGTGGGCATCCCGGACCTGGTGCCGGGACGGTTTATCGAGGTGACGGGCATGGGCGTGCCGGTGGACAATCAGTTTTACCTCACCGCCGTCACCCATGATTTCACCAGTGACGGCGGCTACCGCACCCACATTGAGGGCTGTGCCGCCCAGATCAAGACCAGTCCTGCCGCCGGCGCGGCGAGCGCAGCGGGAAGCGCCGCCGGAGCTGCCGGTGCCGCGGGAAGCGCTGCCGGAGATGCGGCCGGCGCGGTTGGCACCGCGGTGGGAGCTGCCAGTGCGGTTGGTAGCGCAGCGGCGGGAGCCGCCAGTACCGCTGCCAGTGCGGCCGGTATCGCCGCCATGGCGGGCGTGGCTGCGGCCACTGCTGCGCCCCTTGTGGCAGGCGTAGTGGGCATGGCAGGCGGATTTGACCAGGAGGAGTAAGGAGGAGCCATGGGGCTTTATGATATTATTGACGAGATCACCGAGCGGCAGGTCACCAAGACTGAGACCGGGGATAACCGCATTTGGGGCGTGATGGTGGGCATCGTCGCCAAGAATTTCGACCCCCACAGCACGACCTCCGGCGGAGCTAACTCCGGAGCCGATGCCATGGACGGCCGGGTCTGCGTGACCATCCCTACCCGGGATGTCAATGCCAACGAATTGAAGTGGGCCCGGGTGGCTATGCCCTCCAGCGGCAGCAAGTGGGGCCACTACTTCCTGCCAGAGGTGGGGGACCAGGTGCTGCTGGCCTTTGAGGGCGGCAATATTGAAAAGCCCTATGTGATCGGCTGCATCCCCAAGACGGCGGACAAGTTTTTGAAGGATTCCGTGGACAAGGACAACCAGTTCAAGCGCATCGTCACCCGCCATGGGACCTCCATTATTTTCGAGGACAACAGTACCGATGAAAACGGCCTGAAGGATAAACTGACTCTGGAAACAGCAGGGAAGAAGCTCCAGATCCTGATGGATAACGAAAACGAGAAGATCCGCATTGGCGACAAGGCCAAGGAGGACTTTATCGAGATGTACACCAAGGAGGGCTCCGGCACTCTGACGGTGCAGATCAAGAGCAAGATCGACATCAAAGTAGGCGATAAGATCACCGTGACGCTGAACGGCGAATCCGGCGCCGTGTCTGTCAAGGCGGATTCCATCCAGCTGGAGGGCGCCAACGGCGTTACCACCAAGAGCGACAGCGCCGTGAAGATGGAAGCCCCCCAGGTGGCGGCCAACGCCAGCTCCGCACTGAAGATGGAGAGCTCCGGCACCGCCACGGTGTCCGGCTCCACGGTATCCGTGGGATAACAGGAAGGAGGTACAGGATGAACGACAGGGCGTTTTTAGGCGCGGGTATGAAATTCCCGCCGCAGATCGACCCCGGCACGGGGCGCTTCGCGGTCTCCGCAAGGGAGCAGAGCGTCCGGGAGTCGGTGTATCTCATTCTGATGACCAGCCGGGGAGAGCGGTGGCTGGAGCCGAACTTCGGCAGCCAGATGGCCAGCTATGCCTTTATGGATACTTCTCCCACCATGCTGCGGATGCTGTCCGACGACCTGCGGGACCTGCTGCTGACCCAGGAGCCCCGCATCAGCGACGTGGACGTGGAAATTGACCCGGAGACGAAAAACGGCTGCCTGCTGGTGTCCATCCAGTACACCGTGGCAGCTACCAACAGCCGGGATAACTTGGTGTTTCCCTTCTACCTGAACGCCGCGCGAGAGGAGCCGACCTTATGAACCACGACGAACTGACGCTGGACCCCCGGACCCAGGCGGACCTCTGCGCCCGGGTGGAGGAACTGGCATCGTCCTATACGCCGGAATGGCGGTTTGACCGCCGGGACCCGGATATTGGTTCCACCCTGGCGCTCATTTACACCGGACAGATGGCTGACAACATCCGGCGGCTGAACCAGCTGCCGGAGAAATACCACACGGAATTCGTGAACCTGCTGGGCCTGACCCTCAAGCCCGCCTATCCCGCCTCCGGCGTGGCCGTGGTGGAATTGCTGCGGGGGACGGTGCCCGGTGTGGCGCTGCCCCGTGGTTCCCAGTTGATGGCGGACGGGGCCGACGGCTCGCCGGTTTTGTTTGAGACCACAGGCGATGTGTACCTCACCAATGCCCGGGTCACAGATGTCCTGTCCCTTTCCGGGACCCAGGGGCGGATACAGCCCCTGCTGGGTGGTCCGAAGCCGGAGCAGCTGGTACCGGAGACCCAGGAACTGACAGAAGTGGGCGCGGTGCCGGAGATGGCACCGGAGAGCCCGGCGCCTTTCCACCTGTTCGACTACGAGGAGCCGGGCATCGAGAAGAACGCCCTGCTGCTGTACCACCGCAGTATGTTCGGCGGAGACAGCAGTGTACCTATCCAGATTTTCCCAACCACGCCGGAGGGAACCTCTTTGGCGTCTGAATTAACAGACTCTGCCCGCTGGCGCTGGAGCTATTACGACGGCGAAGCGCTGCGGCCCTTTGCCAGTGTGGAGGAGCGGGATGGCACTGTGCTGCTGCGGCGGGAGAGCGCTTCGGAGCCTCTGACGCTGGATGGAACGGAATACCACCTCATCTGTCTGGAGGCCCTGGGGGCAGTTTCCTCCGCTGTGACAGTGGCGGACATCCGGGTTGCTTCCACCGGAGAGCCGGCGGCGCCGGAGTTGATCCTCCACAACGGGGAGGAACTGGAAGCGGATGCGTGTATGCCCTTTGGCGATACGGTTTCCCTGTTCGACGAGTGCTATCTCTGTGACGACCAGGTGTTTGCCCAGCAGGGTGCCTCTGTGACGCTGACATTCCGGCTGGAGAGTCGAAAGAAGCTGCTGCGGCTGACGGCGCAGCAGGAGTCTGAGGAATTGAAGATCATCAAGCGCAAGCCCAGGGCGGTGCAGTTTGACACGGCGTCCACCGCGCCGGAGCGCATCGCCATGGAGTATTTCAATGGCCGGGCGTGGCGCCGCCTGCCCTGCGACAGCGAATGGGCCACTGTCATGGACGGCACCCACGGCGGCGAGGTGCGGATCACTTTCCAATGCCCGGCGGACTGGGTCCCGGTGCCGGTAAACGGTTACACGGGCAGAAGTCTGCGGCTGCGGGTCATCCAGGCTGACAACTGCTACCTGCTGCCCTGCGAACACACCATGCCACTGCTGCGGGATGTGCGGCTGTCCTATGTCTATACCGGCCAGTGGAAGCAGCCCCAGCGGCTGCGGACGGTTTGCGGCACCCGGACAGAGGACCAGAGCAAGGCTCTGCTGGACGGCGGTCCGGTGACGGTATTCTCTCCGCTGCCTTATCCGGCAGCGTCGCTGTACCTGGGTTTCGACCGCCCCCTGGAGGGCGCCCCGGTGTCCATGCTGTTCGACGTGGAGGAGAATGTCCACTTCCACATGGAGCCGGTGTGCTATGAGTATTCCACCCGCACCGGCTTCAAGCAGATGAAGGTCATCGACGGGACCGGAGACTTTTCCGGTGCCGGGACGGTGCTGTTCATGCCCCCGGCGGACTTCGCACCTCTGGAGGTGGAGGGCGTCCGGCGCTGGTGGCTGCGTCTGCGGGGCAGCGAAAACGCTGTCCGGGGCTATCACGCCCTGGTGCGGTCCATCCGGCTCAACGCTGTGGACATCCGCAACCAGCAGACCCAGGATGAGGAGACCTTCTATGTGGAGACGGCTGTCGCCAATATGACTTTCCCCCTGGCGGCCAAGAACATTCTTTACGCTGACGTATTCGTCAGCGAATTGGGTCAGCTCTCCCGCCGCCAGATGCGGCAGATGCTGGAGGAGCAGCCTCAGAACGTCCGGGTGGAATATGACTTCCTGGGCGAGATCACCGCATTCTATGTCCGCTGGACGGAGGTGGACACCTTTGACCGCTCCAAGCCAGGGGACCGGCACTATATGATCGACCGGGTGCGGAACGAGCTGGTGTTCGGCGACGGTGTCCACGTCCGTATCCCCCAGGCGCGGCAGGAGGCTGCTATCCTGGTGCAGGCGGTGAGCTGCGACGGCGTCCGGGGCAACGTGCCTGCCGGGACCATCGACCGCTTCTTCGGCAATGTCATGTATGCTCAGTCCGTCTATAACCCGGTGGCCACCTACGCGGGCAGCGATTTGGAGGACCTGGAAAGCGCCCGACGCCGGGGAGCGGACCTGCTCAGCGGTAGGGGACGGCTCATCAGCGAGCTGGACTTCGTGCGGGCGGTGCGGGCCTTCTCTGGAATGGTGGAGAAGGTAAAGTGCGTGACGGGCTGCGATATTGACGGAAAGCCCGACCCATCCCTTATCACCATCGCCGTTATGACCCGGGATTATAGTGAGGGCGCCTATTCCTTCAACAACATCCGGGAGCCTCTGCGGCGGCAGCTTCTGTCCCGGTGCGATGCCACAGTGACGCCGGAGTGTCTGGTGCTGTCGGAGCCGGTGTATGTGGAGATCTCCGTTTCCGTCTGGGTGAAGGTGGACGATGCCGCCCGTGCCTTTGACGTGCGGAACCTGATCCTGGACAGCATCGGGGACTTCCTGGACCCACTGGCCCGTTCTGGA
The DNA here is from genome assembly GCA_017937405.1 of Oscillibacter sp. Classification (GTDB taxonomy): domain Bacteria; phylum Bacillota; class Clostridia; order Oscillospirales; family Oscillospiraceae; genus Oscillibacter. Next base: position 23,288 of record JAGBDS010000066.1, on the reverse strand, counting down.
CACAGCGGCTGGGAGATCGGCACCCTGCCCACGGAGGGGCAGCTGAAGATGCTGCTCCAGTCCCTGCGGTTCCAGGGCCATGTGGGGCGGATGATCGCCGTGGCCCGGTATGTGGACCGGAACGGCGTCCACGAGACAGGACTGGACCAGCTGCCGGATACGCCCTTTGCCATCGGCATCAGCGGTGAGCATCATGTTTACATCGAATTTCAGTGATTTCAGGAAAAACTCCGGGGAGGAGAGGCTATGCTCAACAGTTTGAATCTCAGCGACAAGACCTATGAAGAGCTGCTGGCGGAGGCCGTGGCCCAGATCCCGCTCTATTCGGCGGAGTGGACCAACTTCAATGTCTCCGACCCCGGCATCACGCTTTTGCAGAATCTGACGGCTTTCCAGCTTTTGCAGCAGGAGGCCATCAACGACGTGCCGGAGGAGACCCGGCGGAAGCTTTTGAAGCTTGTGGGCTACACCGCACGGGAAAACCGGGCGGCCACGGTGCTGGTACAGGCTCCTGACCGGGGAGGTCCTATCCTGCCGGAGGGCCACCAGCTCTGGAGCGGCACCATTCCCTTTGAGACCACCGGGACCGTGGCTCTGAATCCCTGGGGCCTGGCGGCGGTCTATGCCGGCGGCAGCGGCGGGGAGCGGGATGTGACCCGGCTGCTGGGCCCTGCCACGGAGACCGTGGCCTATCCCTTCGGCCGGAAGCCGGAGCCGGGAAACAGCCTGACCTGCGTTCTCTCCGGTGTACCGGAGATGGGCGAGCCGTTGCGGCTGTGGTTCCAGGTGGCGGAGGAGGAGCTGCGGACACCCTTTGCGAACGAGACGGAGATCCCCGCTTTTTCCCGGGTCCGCTGGCAGTACTGGACAGATAAGGGCTGGCAGGATGCGGAAGCACGGGACGAGACGTTGGGCTTCCTGCGCTCCGGCTGCGTGACGCTGCGGCTGGAGGGAGACCTGCCTGCTGAATGGACGGAAGCCCCGGTCCAGGGCTGTGCCCTGCGTTGCTTGCTGGAGACGGCGGACTATGACCGGACGCCCCGCCTGCGGGCTCTGGCGGTCCACCTGTTTCCCATGGAGCAGCGGGAGACCCGGGTACGTTGCTGCGTATGTCCCGGAGGAGAGAAAGCGGAGCTGGCAGGGCGGCTGCCCCTGATCGGGAATCTGCTGGTGTTCTGCCGGGAAGAGGCGGACGGCCCCTACCACCTCTATCGGGAAGCGCCTGCCGCGGAGGCACAGGGGCGTTTTTACAGGACGGAGACGGATTTTGAGGGCGTGACGCTGTACTTTGACCCGGCTTTCGGAAATGTGCCCTGTGATGCGGAAGACGCGGTGCGGGCTGTGTGCTATGACGAGGAAATGATCCATCACCGCCTGCTGGGGCCGGTGTACGGTTACGACAAACAGATCATTCAGCTGGACCTGATAACGGATGTGCTGCCGGAGAGCCTGTTGGTGGCGGTGGAGACGAGAAATAAGGACGGCGAGGCAGAATACCACTTTGTGGCACCGGGGGAGCAGGGGCCGGGGGGCTTTGCCTACCACCTGCGCTCCCGGGAGGCCCAGTTGGTCATCGACGAGCCCGGCGGAGGTGGTTACCAGCTCTTGCTGGCCGGCTGCGCTGTGACTCAGGGAAGCCGGGGCAATCTGCGCTCCTGCGCCACGCTGGAGCAGCGGGGCGGTTACGACGGCACCGAGGTAGAGGCCCGGTACTTCTGTCCGGCGCCCGGACGGGGCGGCGTGTCCTACGAGAGCGCGGAGGAGCTGCGGCTGCGGTTCTCCGCCGGAATGCGGCAGGTTTCCGTGGCAGTGCGGACGGAGGATTACGAGGCGCTGGTCCGCCAGACACCGGGTCTTTGCATCCACAAAGTAAAAGCTGTGGCAATCGGCGGTAAAAATCTTGTCAAAATTGCTGTGAAGCCTTATACTGAAGAAGAGCTGCCCAAGCTGTCCCCGGATTATTTGCGGCAGCTCCGGGATTTCCTGGAGCCCCGCCGGATGCTGACCACCCGGTTTGAGCTTTGCCAGCCCCGTTATGTGCCGGTTGGTGTCAGCGCCACGCTGAGCATCCGGGGCATGGCATCCCACGCCCGGGAGGAGACGGAGCGGCTGCTGCGGAGCCTACTGGATCATGTGAACGGTCCCCAGGACTTCGGCGGCTGGGTCCGGTTCAATGAGTTGTATCAGGCTCTCAGCGCTCTGTCCTTCGTGGAGGCGGTGGATGCTCTGAACCTGTATCCCGAGAGCCGGGACGCGGTGCTGGTGGGCAGCGACATCCGCCTGGAGGACGATAGCCTGTGCTGTCCCGGTGCCATCCGACTAACGATACGGGAACAGGGGAGGTAAGCCATGGCTGACTATGGAATCAGAAAATACCGCCTGAACGGCGCATTGCTGAAACGCAGCCTGCTGGAGGGCTTTTCCCTGTTGGAGGATGGTTCCCTGCGGACGGAGGGCGCCGGCGTACATAGCGTATTGCTTCCGGGACTGGACAGTGCCCAGCCGGACTGCGCCTGGGGGCGGCTGTCCCTGCGGTGCAGGCTGGGGGCGGAGTCCATGTTGACGGTCCGGGCGTTTGCCTCGGACCAGGATGCAGTCATCCGCAACAACGAGGTGGTGCGGATCGACGAGTTCCTGCTGGACCCGGCCATTCCCCGGAGGGAGAAGGAACGGCTCTTTACCCTGGCGGATGGCATGGAGCGCTCCGGCGTGCGGGATGTACTGCTGACAGGACAGACAGGCCGGTGGCTCTGGCTGTGGCTGGAGGTGTCCGGTGCGGAGGAGGGCATTCTGGAGGACCTGCGGGTCTATGTGCCGGGGGACAATTTCTTCCGAACCTTCCCCCAGGTCTATCAGACGGACAACGATTTTTTGCAAAGGTACCTGTCCATTTTCTCCACCATGTACCAGGAGTTCCAGGAGGAGATCGACGCCCTGCCGGAGCTGCTGGATGTGGACACCGCCCCGGAGGCGCTGCTGCCCATGTTTGCCCACTGGCTGGGATTGGAGACGGACGAGGCGCTGTTTTCTTCGGAGGAGCTGCGCCGTCTGCTGAAGGCCGCCCCGGAGTTGATGGCCCGCAAGGGCACGAAGTGGGCGGTGGAAAAAGTGGTGAAGCTGTTCGTGGAGGAGCCGGTGTACATCGTGGAACGGAATCTTATCCAGTCAGACAAGCGTCACAGCGAGGACCTATACGGCACCACGCCATACGACTTCACCGTGATGGTGGGGCGGAAGATGGATGAGAAGCTGCGCCTGCGGCTGAAATTTCTCATCGACCAGTTCCGGCCTGCCCGGAGTCGGTGCCACATCGTATTCCTGGAGGAGTGCGGCGGTCTGGATGCCTTTACCTATCTGGATATCAACGGCACGGTGCTGCAAAATGCGCCGGGCAGTCTGGATGACGGCAAGGCCCTGACGGGCATGACTTTCTTGCAATAATCAAAACGGTCAATTCGGCGGGCCGCTGGCCAGAAAATGCGGCAGCCGCACAGTGTGCGGCCATGTGAGGTGTATATGACGATCACGAAACTGAAAGATGGCGATGCCGTGACCCTGCAGGTGGACGGCCGCGTGGACACGAATACCAGCTCGGAGCTGCAAAAGGCGATTTTGGAAGCCTTCCAGAGCGCCAAAAAGCTGACGCTGGACCTTGAAAAGGTGGTGTATGTCAGCAGCGCGGGCCTGCGCGCCCTGCTGCTTGGACAGAAGACCGCTACCTCCAAGGGTGCCTCCATGGAGCTGCTGCATGTGGCCCCTGCGGTGAAGGCCGTGCTGGATTCTGTGGGCTTTTCTAAGATATTGACTCTGCGCTGAAAAAGAAAAGAGGGCATTGCCGCGAGGAAGCGGCAGTGCCCCTTTTTACAATGATGATATCCTCAGACCGCTTTGGGAGAGAGGGGCAGGAACATGGATATGCCCATGCCACGGCCGGGGGCGCTTTGTGCGTACACCATGCCGCCGTGTGCTTCAATGGCACGCTTGACCAGGTACAGACCGTAGCCCTGCCCGCCGATATGGTTGCTGCCCTGGTAGTTGGGTTCAAAGACGTGAGTGGCCTCCTCCGTGGGAAGGCCCAAGCCGTCATCCTGGACAAGGATGGAGGCGGCTTTCTCCAGCCGCAGTACCCGGATGGTGATGACACCGGGGCGGCCCATATACTTCAGAGAGTTTTCCAGCAAATTGAACAGTACCCGGTTCAAAAGATATGTATCCGCCTGCATAGGGAGACTTTCTTCGGAAGATACTACCTGGATCCTGACGCCTTGCTCTTCCGCGGCTGTCTGCATGTCCGCCGCAGCCTGCCGGACCAGAGATACCAGATCCAGATCCGAATAAGTCAGCTTGCTGCTGTCCATGGAATCTGAGACAGAGAACTGGCGGCTGATGGCCTCGGTCATATACTGGCTCCGTTGACTGATTTTTTGCAGATACTCTGCCGCCACGTCGGTGTCCCTGATGACGCCGCTGGTCAGCAGCTCCGCATAGCCCTGGATGATAGCCACAGGCATCCGCAGACTGTGGGACAGGCCGCTGCGGAAGGCCTCCATTTCAGTCTGGTTCCGGGACCGCATTTCCGCAAGTGCCTGGGTGTGGTCCTGTTCCAGAGCAGCCAATTCTTCCCGGTGGGATTGTTCCAGGGCATCCAGTTGACGATGTTGGGAGGATAACAGCGCCGCCAGAAGTCCTGCTGCCGCCACCGTACATATCAATCCCAGATATACCATGGGCGATGACCCGTTTTGATACAGTTCGATACCCCAAAGGCATCCGCAGACCAGCGTTGCTGCCGCAGTCAGAGCGGCAAGGATATTTTCTCTTTTTTTCAAGATATTCAACTTCCTTCCAAACCGCTCCGATTATCGTAAAAAGGAGACGGAAAAGGGATAAAAATGGGACAAAAGAGTGACAAATCCGGTTGCGCGTGGTATAATATTCAATAGCGAAAATGATACTGAATTGAAAGCTATTTGCCCCTTTTGCACATCTTATGTGACGTAAATGGTATTATTATAAAGGATATATACCTTATTTGCAATGTAAAGATGTGAAATTTCATAGATATTTTGAAAGAAGGGATACTCATGTCTCACATCCTGTTGGTGGAAGACGATCAGGACCTTTCAATCATTACCCATGCGAATCTGGCCCACGCGGGGCACCAGGTGGACGATGCCTTTACCTGTGCCCAGGCGGAGGAGCTGCTTTCTCAGTATCAATACGACCTGATCCTGCTGGACATCATGCTGCCAGACCGCTCCGGTGATGAGCTGTGCCGCACCATCCGAAAGGACTGTGATTGCCCCATCATCTTCATGAGCTGTCTGGAGGACAGCGAGACCATCGTAGGCGCACTGCGCAGCGGCGGCGACGACTATATGGTGAAGCCGGTCCGGTACCCGGAGCTGCTGGCCCGGGTGGATGCTGTGATCCGGCGTTCCGGCCAGAGACAGGAGACACCCCAGAACAGTGTTCGGGCGTTCCAATCCTTCTTTGTGGATACTTCCCACCGCTGCATTCTGCGGGAAGGGGAGCGGATAGACCTTTCGTCCATTGAATACGGACTGCTGCGGTACATGATGGACCATCCCGACACGCTGCTGCTGTATCAGGACCTGTACCAGAACGTCTGGGAGACGGACAGCCTGGGAGACTTCCGTACGGTGATGGTACATATCTCCAACCTCCGTAAGAAACTGGACCCAAATCACCGGGGCATCATCGAGACAGTGCGGGGTGCGGGTTACATTTTTTCCGATGTTTGAGACAGGAGGAACCGAATGGATTTTTTTGACTTGACGAAGCGGGAGGTTCCCTTTGCCAGCTATCAGGAGTATACGGACCATCTGTTTGCCTGTGTGGACAAGCAGCTTTCCGCCTATATCGATGGGCTGATGCGGCTGTTTGCCAGCGACAACGGCGGCTTCAAAAATGTGCTCTACCCGGATATCGAGGTGGCGCGGGACCTGTGCGAAAAGCATCTGCTTGACTTCCGTGCCAAAGGCAGCGGGGAAGCTGCGGAGGAACTGCCGGGGCTTTCTGATGAGCTTCCCAACGAGCTTTCCGCTCTGTTCGGTGAGCTGACCGAAGCGGCGGAGGAGGAGCAGAACGACGATATGCCGGTGGAGGAACTGCTGGCCTATATTGACCACCGGGCGTCTCTGACGGAAGTGCCCCTGCCGCTGTATCGCCTCTGCCGGAAGCTTGAATTTTCACCTTTCACCACCTTCTGCTTCGCCTGTGCCATTCTGTCCTCCACCCAGACCAACTACGCGTCGGTGTTCCAGGTGGTGAACCAGAACGGCAATCAGTCGGCTCCCAGCATCGAGTCCGCCGCCCGGGTCTATTACGGCGGCGACTTCACCATAACCGGCAGCTACAGCCAGATGTCTTTGGCTCTGGAACAGCTCCAGCCGGTGCTGGCTTTACAAATTAACGGCGCCATGCCCTTTTCCACCCTGATTTCCCCGGATAAGCGGGTCATTGACTTCCTGTTCGGCGCCCATCCGCTGCGCATCGACGAAAACTACACCCGTTTTTTCTCCCGCCTGACGGATGAGAAGGAGCTGGACCCCTTCCTGGCCAACAGCGGCGTGCTGGACGCCCTGCGCATCTCTTATCGGGACGGCAACCGCATTTTCTCCCTGTTCGGAGACGAGGGCTCCGGACGGAAATTCACTATCCGCCATTTCTGCAAGGAGCAGGGCATGGACTGCGTGTCCATCAACTGCGCCAAGCTGTTTGTGTATGACTTCCGGTTCGTGGAGCAGGCCCTGTGGGCCGCCGCCCGAGAGTGTATCCTCACTGACGCCTGTATCTGCCTGGATAACCTGGGTTACCGGGAGGACGAGAAGGACAAGTTCTTCGGCTACATGGACCTGGCCTTCGGGAAGTTCACCCAGCAGTCCCTGACGGTGTTCACCGTCAGCAAGGAAAAGCTGCCCATGAAGCAGATCACGGACCAGGATTTCGCCCAGCTGGAGCTGCCCACGCCATCCTTCTCCGAGCGGGAGAAGGTCTGGCGGCATTACGCCAAGCCCTACATCCTGAACGCCGACGTGGACCTCACGGAGCTTGCCACTAAGTTCCTGTTCACCCCCGGCAAGATCAGGGACGCCCTGCGGCAGGGCCGGTCCCTGGCCTCCATGAACCAGTTCATCGACATTCCCCGGTCCATCCTGTTCCAGTCCTGCAACAACCAGATGAGCCACGAGCTGACCCAGAAGGCCACCCGCATCCCCGCCAACTTCGGCTGGGACGACATCGTGATGAACCCGGACCAGCGGCTGGCCCTAAAAAACGCCTGCGACCAGCTCATCTACCGCAAGAAGGTCTACGAGGAGTGGAACTATATCAAGAAGTACCCCTACGGCCGAGGGCTTTCCGTGCTGCTGTTCGGCGCCCCCGGTACCGGTAAGTCCATGTGCGCCCAGGTCATTGCCCATGAGATGAATCTGGAGCTGTACCGGGTGGACTTGTCCAAGGTCGTGGACAAGTACGTGGGCGAGACGGAGAAGGCCATCTCCATGATCTTCCGGGAGGCCAAGAAGTGCAACGTGGTGCTGTTCTTCGACGAGTGCGACACCCTGTTTGCCAAGCGCTCCGACGACGGTGGCAGCAACCAGTCCTCCAACAATAACAAGACCGCCCTGCTGCTGCAGGAGGTGGAGGGCTATGACGGTGTGTCCGTCCTGGCCACCAACTATAAGCACAACATCGACCCTGCTTTCTTCCGCCGGATGAAGTTCATCGTGGAATTCCAGTTCCCCGACCCGGACACCCGGGAGATGCTCTGGCGCACCACCATCCCCAAGACGACCCCGCTGGCGGAGGACGTGGATATCCGCTTCCTGGCGGAGCGGTTCGAGTTTGTGGGCGGCAACATCAAAAACTGCATCCTGAACGCCGCCTTCCTGGCGGCGGCGGACCCGGAGGCGGAGGGAGAGGTGCACATGAAGCACTACCTCCAGGCCATCAAGTACGAGTTTGTCAAGACCGGTAAGGTCTTTACCCGGGCCGATTTCGAGCCCTACGCCAGTCTGGTGCTGTAAGAGGAGGGGAGTCCTATGCGGTCACTGGAACGTTTGGAACAGCAGAAGCGGCTGAAGCGGCAGAAGCAAAATGTGCCGCCTCCCGACGAGGAGACGGAGGAGGAGCTGGAGCGCCCCCGGTTCGTCCCGCTGAACAAGGCGAAAAACGCTTTTGACGACGGCGCGGATAAGACCTTCGGCGGCATCAACACCGCACCGTCGGTGTTTGACAAACAGGTCACCTTTTATTCCGGGAAATAACGCAAAACAGGAAAATACCTGCTGCGGGATGGATCACACATCCCGCGGCAGGTATTTTTAAAATTCCGTGTCCTCATCTTAACCGATCCAGGAACAGGTTGCGCAGACGGTTTGCCCCGCCGCTCTTTCCGGTGTTAAACGCCTGTTGCAGTTTCATGCTGCGAGCACATCACCATTCTCCCCGGTTTTAGCCCGATCTTTAAGAGGTCGTTCATCCTCATGGTGGAACGCGCCGCAGGGGCTCCATAGTTGTCCACCGCTTCAAAGGAGGGAGCCAGCGCGCTGATGAAGTTCATTACATCTCTAATGGTTTAGCCAAGGAAACGGCCAAACAATCGGCTGAGAATACCCTGTTTTCTGAAGCGTTTGCGTACACGACCCTCGTAAGAGGCCTGCTGCCGCGCGTTGAAGCCACGGGCGCCCAGCGCCATGACCTCGGCTTCGGTTGCACGCGCCCGCTCCGGCTCATCCATAGTTTTGAAAAAATCCATCTGCATCTGGCCGGGGTTAAAGTTTTCGCCATTCCGGCTCTGGTCGGTGCTGGCATAGCTTTGCAGTGTACCGTACACATCGTTGAAATAGTTGCTCAGCGTGCGGTATTCCCGGTCCTCCGCGTTGTTTTCAAAGTCGAAGTAGCGTCCGCCTTTTTGCAGCATTTGTTCGCTATCCTGCAGCATCCCAATGTCGGAGAACAACTCCGGACCCACCCGGGTGATGAAGTCCTCCGGGTGCATCTGACTGCCGTACACACCGTATTTGTCCTTCAGACGGCGCAGCTGGGCAAGCTGAAGGGATTTCATCTGCATCATGCCCTCGTCAAAGTTTCGATCCATGTCGGCAATCTGCTCTGGGGTGAAACGGTCCATCTCCTCCTGCAGCTCGGGGGTAATGGTATTGCGTTCCTTCCGGGTGCGGAGTTCGGCATACCGTCCGCCGCTGAGCAGTTTTTTGTACATATCACCTATCTGCTCAGGCGTCATGTCGCCGCCCAACGTACCTTCTAAGGCGCTGGCGGTGCGGGCTGCGCTGAAGCCGCTGATCTCAACACTGCCGGAAGCGTTTCGGAACACGGAAGACAGACCGTTACCGTAAATGCTTTCGTCGCTAAGTTGGGCGCTGAGGTTCTGATACAGGTTTTGACGGCGGGGGTCTAAAACGTGCGCCGCGTGATTACTGGAGTTACCTTCCCGGAAAAATTGCCCGATGTTCTGGGCGGAGGGGGAGTTGCCCTGTTCGGTGAAGCGCACTTCGTCCTCCGGATTGGGACGGCGGCGGAAGAGATTGCGGAACCAGTCCAGCAGACCGCCCTGCTCTGCGCCCATGGGGGCGGCCTGGGTCATGGCGCCGCCTTCGCCGCCCACGCCCTGCTGCATGGAGTGGCTCAGCTCGTGGGCCAGCAGACCCCGGCTGGCGGGGTCGCTGCGGTCAAAGGCGCCCCGGGCAAAAAATACGTCCTTTCCGGTAGAGAAGGCGTCCACGCCCCGCTCCGCCGCGCCCCGGGCGGCGCTCTCGTCGGTGTGGATGCGGACGGAGGAGAGATCCCTTCCATAGGTCCGGCTCATATCGCCCACTACATCGGAGCTGTGCATGAATTTCGCGCCGATGTCGGTGGCTTCCTTCTCCGCCGCCTGATCCAGATGCAGCTTTGTGCCCATACATTATCCCTCCGATGATTCCTGAGCAGTTGGCGCTGCCGCCGCGCGGGCGCGAACCGCTTCAAATTTCATGGCAAAGGTTGCCTCCATGGTATTGACCAGATCTAGCAGGTGCTGCTTGTTCTCCTGGTAGCTGCGCTGGTTCTCGTTCTGAGGGGCATTGCGCTTTCCGGTGAAGTTCAGAACGGTACCCCGGGTGTATTCATTGGAGTCGTTGTCCAGGCTGTCCTCAGCCCGATCCGCAGCAAGCTGACCGGCATTGTTGCGGGTCCGCTGCAGGTCGCTGGCCAGAGGGCTGTTGACCTCTAGAGCTTTCAGACACAGCACATCCAGCATGGTCTGTGTGGCCAGGGCGCCCAACTGCGCGTTGGTCAGATTCTCCCGCCCCTGGAAGAAGGAGATGAGATAGCTGTTGACCCCCATGCCGTCCTCACCGGTCAAGGCCCCTGCGACTTGCCGCAGCAGTGCCACGCACCGCACCAACGGCTTGCCGGTCCCCATGCTGTGCCGCTGGATCAGTTCGATGGGCGTCAGGCCCATGGACTGCAGGAAAATATCTCCCGCGCCGGTCAGCGATGTATTGCCGAAGACAAACAGCGACTGATTGCTGATGGTCTTGCTGCCCGCCTTCTGCGCATCCTCCTCCTGCTGGGTCCTCTGGTGCAGGCTGGCCTCCAGCTCCTGCTGGGAATAGCTGGTGATGGACCGTTTTTCCGGCAGAAAGGTGCGGTGGAGCCGCTCCGCCATGGCGATGACCTTCATGGCGGTGATGTTGACCCGGGGATGCCCCTTCCAGAGGTGCAGCCGGATCAGATTCTCTGCCTTTTCCGTTACCGCACTGGTGGTGGCTTCCAGCGCGTCCGCATCGGAGGCTGACTCGATGCAAAAGCCGCCCATAAAGCTGCGCATGGGAGCCACGGTCTGAGCCACCTGCTCCGCGGCGTTTTTCAGACTGGGGTACAAAAGGAAGGGCAAACCGTCCCACCGGGCGGCTGATTGGGCGGTATCCTCAAAATTCTCAATGAGCTGGCGGTCGTTTCGGTCGGCCATCTGGGATTCGGTCTGGCTCCTTTTGCCCAGACCGCCGCCCTGGAAGAACCGGGTGCGGCCCTTCTGTCCCTGCTCCGCCGCGTTGGCCAGATTCTTATAAGCGCCCGCCGGTCCCAGCACCGTGTCGTGGAGCTGCGCTGGGACAGATGCGCCCACCATCTCGGCCAGCTGCTGGGTGAAGTGATTGCAGTTGTGGGCAAAAACATTGTAGGGTTCATTCGTCTTTTCAGGAATGACCGCCAGCACCGATTCCAGCTGATCCCGGGTGATGGGAGTCTCGGTGGACATGTCCGCCTGGGTATCGTTGTCGTCCATCAGCTTGCCGTGGTTTGCAAAGGGGCTCCCTCCACCGCCAAAGCCCACCTTGACCCGCTTGCGGGTATACCGGCTGGTGGCAGGGTCTAACTGGGTGAAGCGCAGGCCGATGAAGCTGTGGAGGTGCATCGCACTCTCGTTGTCCACCCCCTCCCGGGGCATAAAGCTGTGGGTCTCAAAGACCGGCGCCTGGCCCGGTCCCTCCGGGGAATAGTCCCGTACCATGGGGGTAAGGGGACTGTCTGCGTCAGGTTTGTCGGTGACATAGGCGGGGTTTACCTCGCTGTACTCATCACTTTCCCATTGCTGCCCCTCGTCCGGTTGTTCCTGTTTGGAGAATTTTTCCCGAAACCAGTCCAGCAGGCCGCCCTGGGGCGCCCCGGGAGGCGCGGAACAGACCATGGGGGGACGGGGAGAGGGGGCCTCTTCCTGCTTGGAGAGGGCGGAGGAAGATCTGTCCTGCTGCTGGTCCCGCGCGGGCTCCGCGTACGTATGAGACATAGAGACACCTCCTGTCTTCAGGGAATAGACGGTTCCGTTTCCGTCAAAAATTCGCTGAGCATCACGCCATACTCGCCAAACTCGCTGGCCAGCATGACCTTGCCCTCCTTCTGCAGTTCCTGGAAGATGGCCCGTACCAGATGGTCCATGCGGAGAACGCCGCCGTCCGCCGCGGCCCGGTAGGCGCCGTTGAGGGCGATATTTTTGATCTGGGCGCCGGAGAGCTGGAACTGGCGGGCCAGATAGTCCAGCTGGATGCCCGCCGCCGGGATGCCCGCCAGGGCGTCCTCCCAGATCTTGTGGCGCAGTTCCTCGTTGGGCAGGGTGAATACCAGGTGGTAGCGGAACCGCCGGACAAAGGCGGCGTCCATGCTGCCCGCCTGGTTGGTAGCCATGAGGACAATGCCCTGGTACTCCTCCATCCGCTGGAGGAGGTAGGCCACCTCGGTGTTGGCGTACTTGTCCTTAGCGTCCTTGACCTCGCTGCGCTTGCCCAGCAGGGCGTCCGCCTCGTCGAAAAAGAGGATCATGTTGCTCTTTTCCGCCTGGTCAAAGACCTGTTTCAGCCGCTTTTCCGTCTCACCGATGTACTTGTCCACGATCTGGGACAGGTCCACCTTATAGAGCTCCAGGCCTAGCCGGGAGGCCAGCACCTGGGCGGTCATGGTCTTTCCGGTGCCCGGAGGGCCGGACATCAGCACAGACACGCAGCGGCCGTAGGGATACCGCCGCCGCAGACCCCACTCGTCCAGCACCAGGCCCTGGTGCTCCACTTGGGCGCAGACCGCCTGGAGAGAGGTTTTCAGGGCGGGTTCCAGCTGGAGGTCCTCCCAGGTGTACGCGGTGTCCACGAAGCGGATATTCTCATACCGCCCATCGTCCAGCACCTGATAGCACAGCTTGAAAATGTCCCGCTCTGCCCAGGGCCCTTTGGGCGCCCGGCACTGCAGCAGCCGGACGATGCGCTCCATCTGTCCGGCGGTGAGGGACATCTTGGCGGCGAGGCCCGCCGCCGGGAAATTCTCCGCGTCCTCCGGCAGGTATTGTTCCGCCAGCTCTCGCCAGAGCAGGGCACTCTGGGGGATGGTGGGCGTCGGAATATTCACAGAAAACACGGGACAGGTTAGAAAGGGAATTGCCTTTACAGAGACTTCCGTAGTGAGGAATACAGGTTTATTCAAAGGGGAGAGGGACTGCTCCAGCTGCCGCAGCAGGGCAGGAAGGCGGGCCGTCCGCTTTTCCGCCGGACAGTCCAGCCCGGAAAGGCACAGCAGCCGGTCCGTCAGCAGCAGCTCTCGCAGTACCCGGCGCCAAGGGTGGGAACGCAGGAAGCCTTCTTCGCCAACGGCGTCGAAGGAGACGGTCAAAAGCTCTTTGTTCAGCAGCCGCGCGGTATGGCGGGCAAAGTGCCGCCGTCCGCTGCCGGGGGCGCCGGAGACATGGACGATGGCAAAGCCGGGCCTGGCTGCCAGCAGAGCGGCCGTTTCCTCCGCCTGCGCTCCGGTGAGGGAGGCGGGAGAAAGGGGGGAGTCCGGCGCCGTGACGGTACACAAGCCGCTCAGCTCCCGGTCCGGCGTGTCGTCGCCGGACAGCCAGGCCGCCAGCCGTCCGTCCAGACGGAAGGGTGCCTTCCACCAGTCCCGGTCCGGTTCTGCCTGAAGCAGCAGCTCCACCCGGTCAAAGGCGGAGCGGAGCCGGGGCGCCAGGTCGATGGTTTCGTCGGTGCGGCAGGCGACTCTGGCGGCGGCCTCTATGGTCAGCCCCTCAGACAGCCCCAGTCCCTCCCGCAGAAGGTCTAGAGTCCGCTCCTCCATCAATGCCAGTAGGTATAGCTGAATAGCCGTCAGGGCGATGGGGTCCCCCTGGCACCGGTCCTGGAGAAAGCGGTAGCGGGCAGCGGCCACAGGCTTGTCGAAAAACAGGCTCTCCGCGTCCTCCTGGTAGCCCGCCACTTCCTCCTCCGTCACATCAGGGGAGATCAGGCGGCTGTACCGCTTGAAAAAATCGTCACTGCCCCGGGGCTTCAAAAACAGGGACAGCTTAAAGGCCGCCAGGGCCGCCAGTCGTTTCATGGAGCTCGCCTCCTAAATGCTTGATGCACGCCCTTTCACGCGTTCGGTGCGTCAGGGGGGAATGCCCGGTCTTTCAAATCTTTCAGAAGCTGCTTGTAATCACGCAAAAGGCCCTTGGTAGCCTCCGGCAGGTCATTGTTCTCTGCGTCGCCACGCCGCTCCAGAGAGGAGAGGGACATCAGCGTGCGGCAGGCGTTCTTGACCACGGCAGCGGTATTTTCACCGCCCGCAAAGTTTTCAGTCTGGCTGCCAATGTAGGTGAAATTGGCGCCGTAGCTGTTGAACAAGCTCTGGACCACGTAGGCCAGGGTTCCGTCAATGCTGTTGCCAAACATATCGGCGCCCTTCAGCATGGGAGCCAGGGTCTGGATGTAGCGGATGCTCTCCTCGCCCTTGAGATAGTCGCTGAAATTGCGCAGCATGGCCTGATTGATGGCGTCGATGGGACCGCCGGCCACGCCGCCGCCCATGCCGCTGGTGTATTTCTGGGTGGCCTGTTCCATAACGGTGGACATGTCCACATGGTCCTCGTCCTCCAGCTTGTGGACAAAAGCCACCATCTGGTCGCCGTAGCCGATGTACGTGCTGCCCCGCAGCAGCTTATCGGCTTTGGCGTAAGCAGAGGTAGAGGTGCGGGCGCCCAGGGCGGTCAGGCCGGCATTGAGATTGTTCCCGTTTTTATAGGCGGCGTTGGCCTTGGCCAGAGCGCCGTCCTCGCCCTCCAGCGCATGCTTGACGGCGTGCTTGCCCTCCAGGAACGCGGCTTCCTTTTCCTTGCCCATGCTTGACAAAAGGGCCCGGGCGTCGTCGGTAAGGGGCTTTTCCTTTAAGTAGAAATCCAGAGAATGGCTGATGGCGTTGAGCCGTTTGCGCGCGGTGTCCATGGACTCCATGTAGCGCTCCAGCTTCTTGAAGGCCAGACTGGCCTTGGCCTGGTCTGTGCCTTTTTGGGATTCTTTTTTCTTATCAAAGACACTTTGATAGACCATGGAGTCGAAAGCCATATCGTTGAGGACGTCCAAGCCCCGGTAAAGCTCCTGGTATAGATGGTCTATCAGGGGCTTGTTGGCGGCGTACACATCGGGATGCTCCTCTATCATGGCGCGGTAGCGTTTCAGCTCCTCGGTGGCATAGCCGGCGGCAGGGCTGGAGAAGTTCATATCCTCCGGACGCTGGGTCGTCTGCTTCGCCTGATCTTCCGAGATTTTACGGAGCATACTCTCCCGTTCCTGCGCCGCATCTTCCTCCATATGGCGCTCCAGAATGGCCTGCTTCTGCTGCGCCCAACCGGCAGCCAGCTGGGTGGTGGGTTCGCGCTGCATTTGAGCGATAGCATCGTGGCTGGCGGGGGCCTCGGTGATGTCGTAATATTCGCCTAAGTTGCAGTTCACACCTATCGCGCCCATTCGGTTCACGCAATAGCTGCCGACCTGGGCCAGCGTCTCCAGTTTGGCGGTCAGCAGATCCAGTTCCGTGGGGTCCAGGCTGTCAAAATAGGGCTTGTTGATAGGGTCCCTCATGATATTTTCGTAATAGCAGCCCCGGTCTGTGATCTTCTTGAGCTGGGCGGCGTTTCTCACGATATTGGCGTCGGAGATGGTGTCGGCGGATAAGGGGAAGTCAATCAATTCCTTGCGGAAACGTTCCAGATGTGGTTCGCGCCGCTTAACATCCAGGCTGAGGTAGTCCGTCAGAAAAGCGTTGTCGCTGTCAGCGGCGGCCTGGTCCTCCGGCGTGGCGGGACGGCCCCGCCTGTTCTGCTTGTAACCCTTGCTGAAGGTGCGCAGCACCCGAAGGTCCACGTCCTTTTCCACAGCCTCCGCAACGAAGGGCTCGATGGAATTTCCTGGATACTGGATGACCTCAGAGACGCCCTTCTGGATGTCATAGGTGTCCGCGGTGCCTATGGGACAGTGCCTCCGGGCTTCCCTGGCCTTGCGGGCCTGCTCCCTGCGCTGCTTGTAGGTCAGCTGGGCGGGGGCCTGCTCCTGCACCGGCGCACCGGGGGCAGCGGCGTTGGCAGTGGCCTGATTCAGCTGGGCCCGGGCGGCGTTCTGCAGGGCGGCGTTTTCCTGCAGTTGGCCGTGGATCAAGGATTCCCTGTGGGCCTGCCGCCGTTCTTCCAGGGTCTGGCCTTCAGCCAGGTCCCAGGTCTGGAGGCTGGTCAGCGTTTCGCGGAGAGTCTCATGCTTGACTTCCTCGATTTTTTTCTCTTTCTGTTCCTGAATGGGACCACACATAGGAAATACCTCCCCTAATTACTTGTTGAACTGACGGATGTAGGTGTGGGAAATGGGTTTGGCTCCGGAAAGAAGCGCTTGTACCAGCTTGGCAGAGGCGCCGCCGGTGGCCTGAGCTGCCAGAGGAGTTTCGGGCGGATACTTCTCCTGGCTGCGGGCCATGGCGGAGCGCAGCAGCATGGGCAGCACGGAGGGGGCCCGGCTTGCCGACCAGGCCGCAGCCAGGGTTAGGGCGCCGGTGCAGGAGTGGTCCAGCACCACAAAAGCCTGGGGCTCGCTGCCGTGAAAGGACACCACACTGATCTCCCGGTCTACGCCGGCGGCGCTCAGACCGCCCTCCGGCAGCGGGGCTCCGGCGGCCAGCGCCGCCTTTTCCACCAGGGACAGGGCACCGGGATTCAGTTCCGAGAGCGGTGTTCCGAAGTCCTTTCCCGCACCGGAGAAGAAGGGGGTATCCGCCACCGTGCCCAAGGTCGTCAGGAAGATGTTCTCACCGCCGTCGCTCTCTTCCCAGAAGCCCATGGATGCCAGGAAGGGAGGGAGCGTCTCATGCTCTTCCCGGGTAGAGGTGAAGTGAAGCTCCATGCCGCCGGCATAGGGAGCCGCCAGTTGGGCCAGGGTTTCCACCAGCAGTCTGCCGCCGCCTCTGCGGCGGTGGTCCGGGGACACATAGAGAGAGCTGATACGGAACCGTCCACCCTCCAGATACCCGGCGGCGGCGCCCAGCGCCAGGCCGTTTTCCGTCAGGGCCAGGGCCGTGAGGGGTTCCCCCACAGCTAGGGCGTCAGCTGTTTCCGGCAGCAGCAGGGAACGAAACACACCAGGCTCCTCCAAAGGCAAAACACCGATTTCCATAGGGCACCTCCAGGATATTTTTTGATAAAAATATCATACCATGAAATTCCTTCCGTTTTTCTAAATTTTTTCTAAAAAAAACAATGAAGCGACAAAGGAAACATTTACAGACCTCGACCATACGCGCTATAATGTGAATCATAAAACATCTTGCGGACAGGCTGCCTCGCCTGTGCGAAAACGGAGGTTATTATGTCTCGATCCACTCCGGATGGCGGACTGCGGGACAGCGGTCAGTTCATATCCGATACCTTTCGCCGGGCGCTGCTGCCGGCCATTTTGTCTATCAGCGGCGTAATGGCGTCCACTCTGGCCAACAGCCTCATCGCCGGCAACCTGCTGGGACATGAGGCTCTGGCTGTTCTCAGCATTGCCAATCCGGTGTACTTTGTCTTTACCACTATCGGCTCGTTGGCCGGAGTAGGAGCGTCATCTCTGGCCGCCTGGTGTATCGGGCGGGACGACCGGGAGGGCTGCGACGCTGCCGTCACGCTGGCTGCTCTGCTGTCTCTGGGCGTCAGCCTGCTTCTGGCAGTGCTGGGGAGTTTGTTTCTGGAACCGCTTCTGGGCATTCTGGGAGCGGAGGGGGAATTGCTGGAGTCCACCCGCCAGTATCTCCGTATTTATCTCTTCAGCGGTATCGGCATCGCCGGGATCTACCCGCCTTATTTCCTGTTGAAGCTGGACGGGCGGCACCGTTTGTCCATGGCGCTGTTCCTGTTCCTAGCTGCCGCCTGCGTGGGACTGGAGCTGTTCTGCGTGCTGGCGCTGGAAATGGGGCTGGCGGGCGTGGCGCTGGGCTGCACCATCGCCAACGTGACCACCGCCCTCCTGGGCTGGGTGGCCCTGCTGTGGAAGGGAAGCAGCTTCCATCTCTGTTCCCTGTCCGGCGTCTGGTCCCGGGCGCCCAGGATGATGGCTGCGGGAAGCCCGGCTGCTCTGAACAACCTGTGCAGTGTGCTGCGGGGCGTGGCCTTGAACCTGATGATCTCCGCTCTGGCGGGAAAGACGGGCTTGTCCGCGTTCAGCGTCGTCTCCATGGCAGGCAACCTGACGATCGTGTTCATCAACGGCCTGTCTCAGACCACCGGCCCCTTTGTGGGCGTGTTCACCAGTGAGCGGGACGGCACCAGCCTGCGGCAGATCGAAAAACAGGCGGTCAAGCTTGGAATGCTGCTCATCGTGCCTGCTGCCATTCTTCTAGGGGGGCTGGCGGCGCCTTTTTGCCGTTTGTTCGGTATCTCCGATTCGGAAACGCTGGCCCTGGCGGTTCCGGCGGTGCGGCTGTTCGCTCTCAGCCAGCCTTTGGCCATGCTCTCCACCATCTGGATGAACTACTACCTCTCCGCCCGCTGGACCTGGCTGGCGAACCTGTTGACAGTATGCCGCGCCTACCTATTCCTGGTGCTCTCTGCCCGGGCACTGTCCGGTATTTGGGGGCTTCCCGGCGTGTGGCTGGGCTTTACCGCGGCGGAGGCCTTGTCCTGGGTGGTGCTGTTGGCGGCACTGGTCCTGTTCCGCCGCCGCCACCCGGAGCTGCGGGGCATCCTGCTGCTGGACCGGCGATATGAGGAGCAGGGACGGTTCATCTCTTTCTCAGTACATACATCTCTGGACGAGATTTTGGACGCTTCCCAGCGCATTTCGGCCTTCTGCGAGGAAAACCAACTGGACCCGGAGCGGTCCATGCTCATCTCCCTGTCTTTGGAGGAGATGCTGGTGAGCATCAAGGAGCACTGCTTCCCGGAGGATGAGGACCAGACCTTCAGTATCCGTATCCTTCTGACGCCGGGAAAGACTCCGGACCGACCGGACATTATTCTGCGCATCCGTTGCGGCGGCGCACCCTTTAACCCCATCGACTACTATGAGCGCCACCAGGCGGAAGCTGCCTCCACAGGAGCGATGGATGAGCTGGACGGCCTGCTGGAGGGGCTGGATGACAGCCTTGGCATTGCCATGATCGTGGCCACCGCCCCGGTGGTGGATTATAAAACGACCTTTGGGGTGAATAATCTGACCATTTTGCTGTGAGGAAGGAAGAAACCGTGACATTATACAAAAAGAAATCAACGGGAGAGACATTGGCGTGCTTTTTCTCCGGCGCTTCGGACCGGGACCCTGACAGGGCCGTGCTGGAGGGTTTGCTCGTTTGTATCCGGGAGGAATATGGGGATACCTATATCGACAAGCGGGTCTATGACCTGGATTGGCTCATGGCGGAAACCGTCGCCGGGCGGCTGCTGACCGCAGTGACCCTCACGGAAAAGGGAGAGGTCGCGGCCTGCATCTGCCTGCGGGAGAACCCACCCTTTTACGGAGTGGGGGACCTGTGTATGCACGTGGTGCGCAAGGCGTACCGGGGCTACGGTATCGGCACGCCGTTGGTGGCCTGGGTCATCGGTATGCCGGAGGCAGAGCGGTTTTCCGCCATCGGCTCCCATAATGCCACCTTCCACACCATGAGCCAGCGGGAGTCCTACGCCTGCGGCTTGCGGCCCTGCGGGATGCTGTTCAATCTCTATCTCAGCCGGGGCTTCGTCCACTCCCACGCCAATGTCGGAGAGAAACTGAGCTATGCGGTGGCCGCTATGCCTCTTGACAAGAGGGAAGTCAGTCTCTGTATGCCGGAGGAACACCGGGACTTCGCGGCGGCTTATTACCGGGAAGTGGGCGTCCCTGTCCGGTTCCTGCCGGAGGGAGAGCCGCTCCTCGCCAGTGATCTGACGGTCCTGAAGGACGAGGCCCACCACACGCTGACGCTGTGCCTGGAGAGCTGCGGCACAGATTTGGAAGAACAGGTTTCCGTCCTGCTGGCGCACTGCGGAGAGCAGCTGCTGCAAACCGCCGCCGCTTGCCTGGAACTGTCCAGCCCTACGGCCCTCTGGGGATACCGGGTACTGTCCGGACTGGGTTTCCGTTTCTCCGGATTACAGCCTTTTTGCCGTGGAAAGCAGTATCTGCTGATGCATCACCCTATGGGGGTGGAGATTCCCTTTGACGGGATGCAGATCGACCCTGCGTATCAGGCGATGTTTGATGATGTTCGTGCATCTTTTCCAAACAGGAGGGAAAGCTGAATGAAGAAGAGTATTCGGAGCAAGATCCTTTTGACAGTGCTGGCGGTATCCGTCGGTTCCATTGCGCTGGTCACCGCTGTGACCCTGGTCAATCTGAACAACATGCGGGAAAATGTGGTGACCATGAGCGATACCATGGGCACCCAGGCTGCGGAGGACAGCACCATAGCCATGGAGGCCCAGGCTATGGAGCAGCTGACGCTGATCGCGGCGGGCAAGGCTGACTATGCCGACGAGAAGATGAACAAGCAGCAGACATACGCTTATATGGTGGCGGATTACCTGCAGCAGCTCTACACAGACCCGGAAGCATACACGGCCCGGGAAGCCTATGGACCGGACCCTGCTCTGGAGGGAGAGCTGTCGCCGCAACTGCTGTATTTCAATGAGACCATCGACCCCGCCGCTGTGGCGGACGAAGTGGCACTGACCGCCAATACAGGAGATATGCTGCTCTCCATCGCCCGGGGTGACCCGGACATTGAGTGCGGGTACTTTGCTGCCGCCAGCGGCTTCTCCCTGACGGTGGACGACATTTCCGGCCACAAGACGGAGTATCTGGACTGCCCCACCCGTGGATGGTACCAGCAGGCCATGAAGGCCGGGGACCTTATTTGGACCGATGTCTTTGAGGATGCCATGGGCCGGGGCCTGGCTATTACCTGCGCCACCCCCTACCGGGACGGTACGGGAGAGATCCGAGGCGTCGTGGCGTTCGGTTCCACCATCAACGCCCTCAGCGACAAGATCATCGAGACGGAGATCGGCCAGACCGGTTATATGTTCGTGGTCAATGAAAACGGCCAGACCATCATCTCACCCAATATCCGCCGGGATGAACAGGGCAACCTCATTCGGGAG
The DNA here is from genome assembly GCA_017937405.1 of Oscillibacter sp. Lineage (GTDB taxonomy): Bacteria > Bacillota > Clostridia > Oscillospirales > Oscillospiraceae > Oscillibacter. Next base: position 2,368 of record JAGBDS010000066.1, on the reverse strand, counting down.
AGCCTGTTCGACAGTGATAACCGGGAACTGCGGGACATCGGCCGATCCATCATAGCCCGGGAGACCGGCGTGAAAGAAGTGGAGTTTGAGGGCCGCCAGGTCTACATGGCGTATCACCCCATGTCCGTGCTGCCCTGGTCCGTGGTGGCCGTGATGGATGTGGAGGAGGCCATGGCGCCCGCCGAGGACACCCGGAGCAATATCGAGGCCATTACCGACGGTGCGGTGGCCGGCATTGACAAGTCCATCTATACGGTTTTGATGCTGGTGGCTCTGGTGTGTGTGGCGGCGATCGCAATCGTGGCCTTTGTGTCCTATGCTTTCGCACAGAAGCTGACAACGCCCCTGTCTCACCTGCTGGAAGGCGTGGAGCGCATCAGCGGCGGCGACCTGAAGACCCAGATCGAGGTCCACACGGGAGATGAGATCGAGACGTTGGCAGATGCCTTCAACAGCATGACTGCCAATCTGGAGAAATACATCCATGACCTGACCGCCGTCACGGCGGAAAAGGAGCGCATTGGCGCGGAGCTGAACGTGGCGACGCAGATCCAGAAGGATATGCTGCCCAACATTTTCCCGGCCTTCCCGGAGCGGCAGGAGTTCGACATTTACGCCAGCATGGACCCCGCCAAGGAGGTCGGCGGCGACTTCTACGACTTCTTTATGGTGGATGCCTCCCACTTAGCGGTGGTGATGGCAGATGTGTCCGGCAAGGGCGTGCCTGCGGCGCTGTTTATGGTCATTGCCAAGACCATCATCAAAAACCAGGCCCTTACTGGCGACCCGCTGGGTCAAGTATTCGAGCGGGCCAACGACCAGCTGTGCGAAAACAACGGCGAGGGACTGTTCGTCACCGCTTTCATGGGTCTGCTGGACCTGAACACCGGCGACTTTACCTATGTGAACGCCGGTCATAACGCTCCTCTGCTGCGCCGTAAGGATGGAAATTATGAGTATTTGCAGATGGAACCCGGCTTTGTTCTGGCAGGTCTGGACGGAATGCAGTATGAGAGCAGCCACCTGAAGTTTGGAAAGGGAGATACCCTGTTCCTGTATACCGACGGCGTCACGGAGGCCCTGAACCCCAACGAGGAGCTGTTTGGCGAGGACCGGCTGCGGGAGGCCCTGAATGATGATAGGGGAAGAGACCTGCAGGTCAGCAAGCTGCTGCCCTATATCCGTTCCGCACTGGAGGAGTTCGCCCGGGGCGCTGAGCAGGCGGATGACATCACCATGCTGGGCATCACCTACCGGGGACCCGGAAAGGAAGGAGAATCATGAAAACATTGACGGTTCCGGCTGAGTGCGACCGGTTGGATACGGTGCAGGGCTTTGTGGATGAGGAACTGGACCAACTGCCCTGTACGCTTGAGACCCGGCTGCAGATTCAGATCGCCGTGGAAGAGTTGTTTGTCAACATTGCCAGCTATGCCTATACGCCTGGCACCGGGGAGGCGGTCATTGGCTGCCAGGTGGAGCAGGAGCCGCCCTCCATCACCATTCAGTTCCGGGACCGCGGAAAGCCCTTTGACCCGCTGGCCAAGGAGGATGCGGACATTACACTGTCCGCCGAGGAGCGGCAGATCGGCGGTCTTGGCATCTACATGGTAAAGAACAGTATGGATGATGTGCATTATGTATATGAGAATGGACAGAACATTCTGACGATCCGAAAGAATTTTTGAAAAGACCAGCCTGTTAAAAAGCATGGAGAATCGCAGCGATTCTCCATGCTTCTTTCGCGGCTGGGATATGGCGAGAAAGACCTTGCAATCACCAGGGGGGCTTGCTATAATAGATAAAATACAAAGAGGGAGGACGTCAATCATGGTGATCCATGAATCCGCTGAGGACTATCTGGAATCGATCCTGATTTTGCAGGAGCAGTGCGGGTCGGTCCGTTCCATTGATATTGTGAATAAGTTGGGATACTCCAAGCCCAGCGTCAGCATTGCCATGAAGAAGCTGCGGGAGAGCGGATATATTTCCATGGCGGCTGACGGCACCATCACCCTGAACGATAGCGGTATGGAGATCGCAAGCCGCATTTATGGACGGCACAAGACCATCACCCGGCTGTTTCAGTATTTAGGCGTTTCTTCGGAGCAGGCGGCCATTGACGCCTGCAAGGTGGAGCACGACCTGAGCCAGGAGACCTTCGACCGCATCTGCGCATTTGTGGAGCGGGTCGAAGAAGCATAAAGATAAAAAGAGAAGCGGCAAAACCAATGTCATTAAGATAAGAGGATCGAGGCTTCTCGAAAGAGAGGCCTTGATTTTTTTGCCAAAAATTTAAGAAATTGCTTGACACAAGAACAAAATTGTGCGGCCGCTTTCACTGACTTTTGTCAGCGAAAGCGGCCCT
>JAGBDS010000011.1 GCA_017937405.1 Oscillibacter sp. | reverse complement strand
GTTGCCGCCCATGCGGTTGTCACGGGATTTGCCGATGGTGTCGATCTCGTCGATGAACACGATGCAGGGGGCCACCTTGGAGGCTTCCTTAAACAGGTCACGGACACGGGAAGCGCCCACGCCCACGAACATCTCCACAAAGTCGGAGCCGGAGATGGAGAAGAAGGGCACGTTGGCCTCGCCTGCCACGGCCTTGGCCAGCAGCGTCTTGCCGGTGCCCGGAGGGCCTACCAGCAGTGCGCCCTTGGGCAGCTTGGCGCCGATCTCGGTGTACTTGCCGGGGTTGTGGAGGAAGTCGATGATCTCCGTCAGGGATTCCTTGGCCTCGTCCTGGCCCGCCACATCGGCGAAGGTGACGCCGGTGGATTTCTCCATATACACCTTGGCGTTGGCCTTGCCCACGCCGCCGATGCCACCGATACCGCCCATGCCGCCTTTTTTCGCCATCCAGCTCATCAGCAGGGACATCACCAGCAGGATGATGATGAAGGGCAGGATGTTGATGAGGATGAGCATGAGGGTGCTCATGGGAGGCTCATACTCGGTGATGATCTGCGCGCCCGCGTTTTCCAGCCGGGCGATGGTGGCGTCGTTAGACTCCGTCTGGACGGTGAAGAAGCGCAGCGTAGTCTGCTGCTCCTTGCCGATGGGGTTCAGGTAAGTGTAAATGATGTTGCCCCGGCCGTCGTCGCCGGTCTTGGTGTAGGTGACGCCCTGGCTGTCCGTATAGGTGTAGCCGTTCTTCGGGGTGATGACCAGAATGGACTCGTCGTTGTCGAAGGCCACGGCTTCCGTCTGGCCGTCCTCCAGCATCGCCAGGAAGTCGCCGTACACCAGCTCCACGGAGGAGGACTGGCGCACGCTGTTGGTCATGTAGTTCCCAGCAAAGCTGAAAATGGCGGTCAGCAGTACCGCCCAGCAGATCAGGGAGATGACGCCCCGCCAGTTGCCGCCGGGCCTGTTGCCGCCGGGCTTGTTGGGCTTGTTTTTGTTGTTTTGATCCATGTATGAAAGCTCCTTTCAGGGTCACAGTCCTATTTTCAATTATGTTGCAGTATAACACAAAGGGAACGGGGTCACAAGGACGGCGGCACCTTTTTTCATGAAGTTTCTGTAAATTTAGCTTTATTGTATCCGCCTGCTGTGATATACTAACACGGAAATATGACAAAATTTTGACTGCGAGGTTACCGATATGGACGAACAGAAGAAAAACGCGCTGACCGCCGAGGCCGACGGCGTCATCGAGGGACGCAACGCCGTCATCGAGGCCCTGCGGGCGGGGGAGAGCATTGATAAAATTTATATCCTGAAGGGCGAGACGGACAAGACCCTGGGGCACATCGCCTCCAAGGCACGGGCCGCCGGCATCGTGGTGGTGGACGCGGACAAGCGAAAACTGGACAACATGAGCCGTACCCACGCCCACCAGGGCGTCATCGCCCTGGCGGCGGTGCGGGAGTACGTCAGCGTGGAGAGCATCCTGGAAGGCGCAGCCGCCAAGGGGGAGAAGCCCCTGCTGGTCATCTGCGACGAGATCTCCGACCCCCACAACCTGGGCGCCATCATCCGTACCGCCGAGTGCGCCGGAGCCCACGGCGTCGTCATCCCCAAGCGCCGCAGCGCGGGACTGACCGCCGTGGTGGCAAAGACCTCCGCCGGAGCGGTGGCCCATGTGCCCGTGGCCCGGGTGCCCAACATCCCCGCGTTGCTGAAGGACCTGAAAAAGCAGGGCGTGTGGGTCTTCGGCACGGCGGCGGACGGCACCACCAGCCTGTATGACGCGGACCTGAAGGGCCCTGCCGCCATCGTCATCGGCAGCGAGGGCGAGGGCATGACCCGGCTGGCTGCCGAGAACTGCGATTTTCTCGTCAGCATCCCCATGCGGGGGAAACTGAATTCCCTGAACGCCTCCGCCGCCGCGGCCATTTTGCTGTACGAGGCCGTGCGGCAGCGGGGATGAGCGGGAGAGCGTGTCATGGCTGACAAGAAAGATGACCTGCGGCTGGACGACACCCTGCTGACCGATGTGCCGCCGGAGGGGGAGGACTACTCCCTGGAGGAGATCCTGGCGGAGTTCAGCACCCAGAGGGAGCCGAAGCTCCTGACGGAGGAGCCGAAGCCGGAACCGAAGCCCGAACCAAAACCCAAGCTGAAACCGGAACCGAAAACAAAGCCAGAGCCCGAACCAAAGCCTGCCCAGGCGGCGGAGCTGGCTCGGCAGGAGGCCCGGGACAAGCTGCTGGCTCAGGCGGTGGACCTGGAGAAGCTGGAAAAGGAATTGCCAAAGCCGCCCAGGCCTGTTTCCCTGGAGGAAGTGGTGGGCAGCACCGTGGACGCGGTGATGGAGGAGAATCAGGAGCCTCTTTTGAAGCCGAGACGGGGACTGTTCTCCCGGCGGCCTCTGGAGGAGACGGAGTCGTTGTACGGTCCGCCGGAGCCGGAGCCGGAACCTGACCCGGAGCCCATCGGCCCGGAGGAGGACCTGTGCAACGCGGCGGCGGACTGGCGGGAGCGGTATCAGGCCCGGCGGGGCACGGTGGTGCCGGCACTGTTCATCGGTCTGGTACCCACCATATTGGCCGCTGTCGAAAAATACGGCATCACAGTGCCCGTGTGGAGCGGCGACATCCGTTTCCAGAGCATCGTGGTGCTGACTTGTCTGGCGCTGAACATCCTGCTGTGCCGGGGCGTGTTCGTGAAGGGCTTTTCCATGGCGGCCCGGAAGCGGTGTGTCGGTGAATTATTGATTTCAATTTCTGCCCTAGCGGCGGCGGCGGACTGCGCCGCCTGCCTGCTGCTGGAGGGGCGGACGGCGGTGCCGCCCTACGGCGGCGCGGCCTGCCTGGCCCTGGCCTTCGCCCAGTGGGGCGTCAGCCGGGAGTGCCGGGGCATGTACGATATGTTCCGGGCGGCGTCTCTGGACGACGAGCCGCCCTATCTGGTGACGGACACCGACCGGGGCGCCTGCAAGCAGCGGGGCGCCGTGCCGGGGTTCTACACCACCGCCATGAAGGACAACGCCGCCGCCCTCTGGCAGACGGCCCTGCTGCCGCTGGTGCTGGTGGGGACGGTAGTGTTCGCCGGCTTGAGTTCTTTAGGCCAGGGACGGGGGAAGGACTTCCTGCTGAACTGGTCCGCCATCCTGGCGGCAGGGGCCACCTTCGCCCTGCCGCTGTGCTGGAGTTTGCCCTGGTCCCGGCTGTCCCGCCACTTGCAGCAGACCGGCTGCGCCGTGGCGGGCTGGGCCGGCGCGGAGAAGATCAGCCGCCGTCGGACTATGATCGTGACGGACGGCGACCTGTTCCCGCCGGGGACACTGCAGCTCAACGGCGAGCGGTTCTACGGCGAGGAGCGGAGGAAGGCGGTGGCCTATGCCGCCTCCATGGCCCGGGGCGCGGGCAGCGGCCTGGAGCGGCTGTTTGGCTCCCTGCTGCGGGAGGAGAACGGCCGTTATGAGAAGGTGGACGACTTCAGCTTCTTCGAGGAGGGCGGCTGGTCCGCCGCCATCCACGGGGAGTCCGTGCTGATGGGCACTGCCTCCTTCATGCGGAAAATGACCGTGCGGCTGCCGGGAGACGTGAACCTCAAGACCGGGGTGTTCCTGGCGGTGGACCGCCAGCTCATCGCCATCTTCGCGGTGAAGTACCAGCCGGCGGAGAATGTGGACTACGCCCTGCGGATGATGCGCCGCAGCCGCATCACCCCCATTCTGGCCTCCCGGGACCCTAACATCACCCCGGCGCTTTTGAAGCGCAAGTTCCACAAGGGCGTGAAGGTGGAATTCCCCGACCTCACCAGCCGGGTGGCCCTCAGCGAGGCGGAGCACGACCGGGACCTGCCCCGGGCACTGCTGTTCAGGGAGGGCCTGCTGCCCTACGCGGAGACGGTGACGGGCAGCCGGAAGCTGTGCAAGTCCGTCCGGCGCTCGTCGGCGCTGGCCCTGTTGGGAAGCGCCGCCGGCACGCTGCTGGCGTTCTACCTGGTGTTCCTGGGCGCCTACGAGCTGCTGACGCCGCTGTCGCTGGTGGTGTTCCTGCTGCTGTGGCTGGTCCCGGTGCTGCTGGTTTGAATGAAAAAAGAGGAGAGATGGACATCCATCTCTCCTCTTTTTTTGACCCCCTTGCCAAAAATTCAGGGCGTTTTTTCTCCCTCCTGCCCAAAATGTTGAACCTGCCAAAATTTATGTTGTATTGGGCAGGGGAACGTTGTATAATTTCTACATTAGGGCTGGCGGCGCCGGCGGCGCCGCCGCGGACCACAGCACAACATAAGGAGTGGAATGAACAATGAGCTATTCAGTACAGAACATCCGCAACGTCTGCCTGCTGGGCCACAGCGGCAGTGGTAAGACCGCCCTGGCGGAGAGCCTGCTTTATATGACCGGCGCCATCGACCGGATGGGCCGTGTGGCGGACGGCAACACCGTCTGCGATTATGATCCCGAGGAGACCAAGCGGCAGATATCCCTGTCCACCTCTGTGGCGCCCCTGGAGTTCACGGGCTGCCGCATCAACGTGCTGGACACCCCGGGCGCTTTCGATTTCTCCGGCGAGGTCATGGAGGCCCTGCGGGCCGCCGACGCCGCCGTCATCGTCTGCTCCGCCAAGGACGGCGTTTCCGTGGGCCTGGAGAAGGCCTGGAAATACTGCGAGGAGCGGAATATGCCCCGCTTTATCTATATCTCCAAGACCGACGAGGACAACAGTGACTACAACGCCACCTTCGACGCCCTGCGTGAGCACTTCGGCAAGAAGATCGCTCCCCTGGTGGTCCCCATCTGGGACGAGAACAAGAAGGTCACCGGCATCATCGACGTGCTGAACAAGCGCGCCTATGAGATGCAGAACCTCAAGCGCGTGGAGATCGAGGTCCCCGAAGACAAGATGGCCGTCATCACCGAGTTCAATGACGCCCTGAAGGAGTCCGTGGCTGAGACCAGCGAGGAGTTCATGGACAAGTTCTTCGGCGGCGAGGACTTCACCTACGCCGAGATGATCCAGGGCCTGCGCCAGGGCGTCCGGGAGCTGAGCCTGTTCCCCGTGCTGTGCGGCTCCGCCGTCAACTGCATGGGCAGCCTGATGCTGATGGACTACATGGTGGACCTGCTGCCCAACCCCATGGAGGGCAACTACCACAAGGCCACCCGCGCCGATGGCGAGACCGAGGAGTTCGTGGTCTCCCCCGGCGGCGTGCCTGCCGCGTTCGTGTTCAAGACCGTCTCCGACCAGTACGGCAAGTATTCCTTCGTGAAGGTGCTCTCCGGCTCCATCACCCCCGATATGTCCCTGGTCAACGCCCGCACCGGCTCCGCTGAGAAGCTGGGTCGCCTGTACACCATGCGGGGCAAGAAGGCCACTGAGGTCAAGGAGCTGACCTGCGGTGACATCGGCGCCATCGCCAAGATGGACAAGGTCAAGACCGGCGATACCCTGTGCGACCAGCGCAAGGTCGTGGCTCTGAAGAACATCCCCTTCGCCGAGCCCTGCTACTCCGTGGCTATCTCTCCCAAGACCCGTGGACAGGAAGACAAGATCGCCCAGGGTCTCACCCGCCTGAACGAGGAGGACCCCTCCTTCTCCGTGACCAACAACGCCGAGACCCATCAGATGGTCCTCTCCGGCGCCGGCGATATGCAGGTGGATGTGCTGATCTCCAAGCTGAAGACCCGCTTCAATGTGGAGGCCGAACTGAAGCCCGTCCGCGTGCCCTACCGTGAGAAGATCCGCAAGACCGTCCAGAAGCAGGGCCGCCACAAGAAGCAGACCGGCGGCAGCGGCCAGTTCGGTGACGTGTGGATCCGCTTCGAGCCCCAGACCGAGCAGGACGACATGATTTTCGCCGAGGAAGTGTTCGGCGGCTCCGTGCCCAAGAACTTCTTCCCCGCCGTGGAAAAGGGCCTGCGTGAGGCCTGCGTCCACGGTCCTCTGGCCGGCTATCCCGTGGTGAATCTGAAGGCTGTCCTGTACGATGGCTCCTATCACCCTGTGGACTCCTCCGAAATCGCCTTCAAGACCGCAGCCCAGCTGGCCTACAAGGCCGCTCTGCCCGAGGCCAACCCCGTTCTGCTGGAGCCCGTGGGCGAGCTGAAGGTCACCGTGCCCGACAGCTACATGGGCGACGTCATCGGCGACCTGAATAAGCGCCGGGGCCGCGTCATGGGCATGGACCCCACCGGCGACGGCGACCAGGTCATCACCGCCGAGGTGCCCATGGGCGAGATGGGCAGCTACGCCATCGACCTGCGGGCTATGACCCAGAGCCGCGGCAGCTTCACCTTCCACTTCGCCCGCTACGAGGATTGCCCCCCTGCGGCCCAGGAGAAGGCTATCGCCGAGGCGAAGGCGCTGGCAGAGAAGGAGTAATCTGATTTCCGCTGCATTGGCTTGGGCCGCCACGCCGAGTGACGCGTGCGAGAGTTTTGCCGCAGGCAAAACCTCGAGATCGACGGAATTTATTCCCGGCGATTTGAGTCAAATGCGGGGCCCCCGCAAAATCGGAGATTTTGTGGGGCAAGGCTATCGCCGAGGCGAAGGCTCTGGCTGAGCAGGAGTAAAATTGCCAAAAAACCCGGGGAGTTCAGCTCCCCGGGTTTTCCAGAAAAAAATTTTAATATGTTGCATAAGCAACTAGCGGAAACAAAGTTAGTCTGCTATAATCATAACATCCCAAAAGGGACATAAATTGATTTCAATATATTCAACATAAGGAGGATACAACTATGAAAAAGTGGGTTTGCCAGGTTTGCGGTTATGTTTGGGAGGGCGAGACTCCTCCCGAGAAGTGCCCCCAGTGCGGTGTTCCCGCCTCTAAGTTCACTGAGCAGAAGGGCGAGATGAGCTGGGCTGCCGAGCACGTCCTGGGCGTGGGCAAGTCCTTCGGCGCTGACGTGCCCGAGGAGGTCCAGAAGGAGATCATCGACGGCCTGAACGCCAACTTCATGGGCGAGTGCACTGAGGTCGGTATGTATCTGGCCATGGCCCGTGTCGCTCACCGCGAGGGCTATCCCGAGATCGGTGAGTATTGGCGCCGCGCCGCTCTGGAAGAGGCCGAGCACGCTGCCAAGTTCGCTGAGCTGCTGGGCGATGTTCTGACCGACTCCACCAAGAAGAACCTGGAGATGCGCGTCGAGGCTGAGAACGGCGCTACCGCCGGCAAGTTCGAGCTGGCTAAGCTGGCCAAGAAGTATAACCTGGACGCTATCCATGACACCGTTCACGAGATGGCCCGCGACGAGGCCCGTCACGGCAAGGCTTTCGCCGGTCTGCTGAAGCGGTACTTCTAATCGGCTGAAATCCCTGATATATCAAGGATTTATCCAAGAGGAGACCACGAAAGTGGTCTCCTCTTTTTTGCGTTCTCCGCCGGGTGGGGTGGATATTTGGGCGGATGCCGCCGCCCGCTCCCGCCTTCCAAACAGCCAAAAGTGGATATTAGAAAAGTGGATATTGGGATTATACACTTTCAGGTGTTCAGGAAACCAGATGTTTGAACTAATGCCTTTATCCAGATGTCCGGGGTGTTTGCCGAATTGGAGTTGCGTATCATCCGTGAGCGTGTCCGTTCTGGAATGGCAAACGCCAAGGCCAAAGGAGCCAAGATCGGCAGACCGCAGGCAACGGCAGACGATATTCCCGCCGTGTTCCTTCGCCACTATCCTGCCTACAAGAAGAAACAGTTGAATGTGTCTGAGTTGGCGAGGGTGTGCGATTTAAGCAGAACGACGGTTTATAAATACATTGACCTTCTGGAAGAGTAAAGGAAACAGGGAACCGAAAATCGGCTCCCTGTTTTGTGTATTAGTCGGCCTTTTAGCGAGGTGGTCAAAACTCAAAGGTATAGCCATCCCGCAAAAACAGAATCTGCTGGCTCTTTTTCTCAGCAGGGCTGAGGGGAATACGGGAATACTTTCCCGTCGAGGAGTCTCTCAGCCAAATGGCCGGCATGGTGGGATTTCCACAGTAAGCCGTCGTGTACATGGCCGCCAGATACATATCGCTGCTACTGTCATTCAAATCATGCGGTTCCAATTGTAGCCAAGCATCGTAGAGTGTGCTGGGATCGGTTGTGATGTGGCAAACAGGGTCTCTCTGGGGATATGTTCCACTATCGTGAAACAGAGGAACAAGATCGCAGTAAAAATAGACGCCATCTTTTACAAAGTAATCGAACACGTGCTCTCCGCGAGCGTAGAAAATGTATACATAGCCCTGTTCATCATAATCACCTTCCAGCAGGGCATTGAGTAGAGCCGACCCACCAACACAAGCTCCGCTGTTCAGGCGATAGCGGGTAGATGCCTCTACGCCAGCGTTATCCGGTTCAAAATGGTAGCCTCGCAGATAGAGATACCGGACAACATCCGAGATAGTGGAGAGTTTGTCGCAAGCATCCCGGAAAGATAGGTTTTCATCCACAAAGGCTTGTAATTCTTCGTCCGCATACTGCCGTTCGGTGAATTTAGCAGTGGCTTCTTGAATCTTATGGGCTTTCAGGGAAATTTTAGCCACATCGCCACGGGTAAAGGAGGTAGCGTTTGCGTATTCCCCATGAGTGATACCAAGTTCGTCCGCCAGTTTCCAAGAGGTGCTTACCTGGAAGTCCTTCCCGGAAACATATCCCAGAGCCCGCAGAACAAAAGCGATGTATTGGTTGGCACGGATGGGATTGCCACCGCAGTAGGTTGTGGCAGTATAGCCGTTTGTGAGGCCGTTGGTGTAGGCGTAGCCGATGTAAGGCTTCATGCTATCGGAAACATCTGTAAAGGGAATATTCCACGTTCCGGCTTTTGCCTCTTCCTCTTTGCCTAACAGCCGCACCAGCATGATGATGGCCTGGTTCCGGGTGGGCGTCTTGTCCAGGTCAAAGATGGGTGTTCCGTCGGGATTGGTGCCAGTTCCTTTGAAAAGACCCAGTTCATACAGGGCCTCCGCCGCCTCGGTAGCCTCATCACTTGCGGCAGCCGCAGAGGGAACGAGGGCGAAAATCATAACCAGGGTAAGAATCAAGCACAATACTCTTTTTTTCATGGCGAACCCTCCTATTTTGATATAAACAGTATGATAGCATATTTTCCAAATAATGTCTACTATCGAAGACATTAAACATTTCTTTTTCTCTTAAACTGTTAAAGAAGAAAGAGGTGATTGTGTGCAGTTCGATAACTTTGCTGTTGGAAAGGCTATTAGAGACCTCCGCAAAGAAAAGGGAATTTCCCAAGATGTGTTGAGCGGCTTTGCGGGAATTGCACGTACCCACCTGACAATGATCGAAAATGGGACGAAACAGGCAAATTTTGAAACGCTGTGGAAAATCGCATTGGCTCTTGATATTCGTCCCAGCGAACTGGTCGCCAGGATAGAAGAAGAGATTGAAAATCATACTTGAAGGGCAGGGTGATCCTGCCCTTTTTTCTTTCCTGCTGGCGTGGTATAATCGTAAAACGGCGTGGGAGGATAGTATATGAAAATGGATGATCTCGATTTACAAAAGGTACATGACGAGGGCAGGACGGAAGTCCTGCCCTCTTTTTCGGCATATCTACGCTCCGCAGACAAAATCCAAAAGGCAGGGATGGAAGAATCCGGCGGCCTGTGGTATTCTGAACGCAGCAGAGTTGAGAGGAGCGTGGAGCTATGGACGCCCAAAAGACAGGGGCCTATCTGGCGATGCTGCGAAAGGTGAGGGGAATGACCCAGCAGGAGGCTGCCGACCGACTGGGTGTGTCCAACAAGACCGTCAGCAAATGGGAATCCGGCGGCGGGTTCCCGGACATCACGGTGCTGCCCGCCCTGGCGGAGCTTTACGGCGTGACTGCCGATGACATCCTGGCGGGGGAGAAGCTGAAAGGAGCACAGACGGAGAGCGACGGCCCCACGGAGGTACAGAAGTACCTGGAGCGCCGGGACGAGTTCCGGTTCCGGCTGGGGGCTGCAATGGCGATGGTTTGCGCTATGGCCGCGGTATGGTACCGGGGCGATGGGACGCTTTGCCCACTGCTGATGACGGCCAGCCTGCTGGCGGTCTGGGTGGGGTGGAGCAACGGCGGATACCGCTTGGCGCCGAGACTGCGGCTTTTGCTGCCTGTGGGAGCCGCCCTGCTGTATGCGGCGGTTTGGCACTTTGTCAGCTTCAACCGGCTGGGAAATCTGCTGTGGAAAAAACAGATGTATGCCGAGCCGTATTTTGAACTCTATCAGGTCCTCAAAGAACGGGGCAGGTGGAGCCTTTGGCTCGTGCTGCTGATGATGCTGTACGGGATACTGCGGCTGCTGTTGAAACGGTGTGGGGAGAAAGAGCCGCTGCTGCCCCGCCCGTATTTTGGCATCACGCTGGCGGGCTGGTGCGCTTCCGCGGGGCTGTGCGTGCTGCGGTGGTGTCTGGAGGTGCCGAAGTGGTGGGCGTATTTGAGCCTCAACTCCTATTATCAAGGCAGGCGGAGAATGGAGCTGCTGTATGCCCATATGAACTTGGATGAAGCGGCGCTGGGTATCCTCTGGGTCACAGGGATCGTATTGGCTTTGACATGGCTGTGGAAAAATGCCCGGCGGACTCTTGCGAAAGACGGCGAATGATGATAAAATTTCCCCGACAGAAAGGGAGAATCATCATGTATCATTACATTTTCTTTGATTTGGACGGCACACTGACCGATTCCAAGGAGGGCATCCTCAACTGCCTGCGGTATGCCTTTGAAAAGCTGGGAGAGCCGGCACCGCCGGAGAGCACCCTCATCAAGTTTATTGGCCCGCCGCTGCAGGATTCCTTCATGCGTTTCTGCGGCTTTGACGAGGTCAAGGCCATCCGTGGTATTGAGCTGTTTCGGGAGCGGTACGCGCCCATCGGTAAATTCGAAAACGCCGCCGCGCCGGGGATGCCGGAGCTGTGTGGGCGTTTGAAGGAAAAAGGCTATGTGCTGGCCCTGGCTTCCTCCAAGCCGGAGGAGATGTGCGTGCCCATCTGCGAGAAGTTCGGGTTCGCGCCTTCTATGGAGACCATCACCGGCAGCCCGCCTGTGGGGGACTGGGAAAAGGTGGATGTCATCCGGGAGACCATGCGCCGCCTGGGCCTGACAGAGGATGACAAGCCCTCCATTCTGATGGTGGGGGACCGGAAGTTCGACGTGCTGGGCGCCAGAGAGTGCGGCATCGACTGCGTGGGCGTGGAGTTCTTCGGTTACGCCGCCCCCGGCGAACTGGCGGAAGCCGGCGCCGTGGCGGTGGTGCAGACGGCGGAGGAACTGGAACAGTTTATTGTAAACCATTGAGGTATAAGAAGGGCGTCCCGGATGGGACGCCCTTCTTGTTTAATCTTCCGCTTTCTCAGATTCGATTTCTACGACCTCCTCCAGCGTCAGGCCGGGGGCAGTGAGGTCGGCTTCCAGCACCGGGGCCACCGGGACGGCCAGATACATGTTGTTGCCGTATGTATAGGCGCCGGAGGTGACGGCAATGACGCGGCCATAGACGTTCAGCAGGGCACCGCCGCTGCTGCCCCTGGAGATATCGGCGGTGTTCATGACGCAGGGCAGGGCGTACCGCTCCACATCCCGGGCCGGAGAACTGATGATGCCGGAGCTGACCGCCAGGCCCAGGCCCAGGGGATTGCCCAGGGTGTACACCGTGTCGCCGGAACGGATGTCTGCCGTACCAGCCAGCTCCAGGTAAGCAAAGGCGGAGGTAGACTTGCCGGAGACGGCGGTGCGGGAGACGCGGAGGACCGCCAGGTCGATGTCCGGGTCATACCAGACCACGGATTCCACGGGGAAGGTCTCCCCGGTGGAGAGGGTGGCGGTGGCATAGATGCCGTCCTCAATGGAGTGGTAATTGGTGACGGCCAGACCGTCGGAGGAGATGAAGAAGCCGCTGGCGTTGCCGGAGGGCGTTCCTTCGTCAACTTCCTCTTGTGTATCGTATTCATCCAGACAGAACACGGCGGCCATGTGGCGGTCCGCCACCTGCCGGGCGGTCAGCTCCTGGTCCAGCAGGCCCAGGGCGCTGACAGTGGGCTGGGAAGCGGCACCGCGTGCCACCAGCCGTTCCGCCACGGTGGCGGAGTCGTCCTTGTAGGAGAAGGTCAGGGCGTCCCGGATGGACTGGAAAAGCTGGCCCCGGGTCAGCTCGCCGGAGAAGGGCTGGGAGAGGAGGCCGATGCGCTGGGCAAAGACCGCCGCGCCGGAGGCGGTGAAATCCCCGGCCTTGTCGCTGTATCCAAGCATCCGCAGCAGCATGGTGCACCAGGCGTCGGCGGTGATGGGGGCGTCGGGGCGGTAAGACTGGGCGGAGAGGCTGGTGGTCCAGCCCTGGGAAGCGGCATAGGCAATGGCGGAACGGGCGTAAGCGGGCGCGGCGTAATAGGGAGAGCGGGTGGTGACAGTCTGCCGGGCGGCTTCCTGTTCAGCGCCGGCCAGCCGGACCAGGAGCACCGCGGCGTGGGCCCGGGTGGCAGGCGCGTCCAGCGCGTAGCCGCCCCGAACAATATTCAAAGCGGCCAAGGTGTCGGCGGCGCGGGCGGACTCTCCCTCCAGAGCGGAGGCGGCGGGAATGGCGCTCACCAGCAGGACCAGGCCACACAGCAGGGCAAATAGACGGTTTTTCATGGGGATGCCTCCAAAAGTATATTGATAGCGCTATTTTAACACCACCGGGGGGAACTTGGCAAGGCCGGAAGCCTTCCTCCCGCTGGACAGCGGGGAGAAGGTCTGCTATAATTTCGTTCAGAAAGATACCGTGCCAAACCTGTTATTTTATGATAAAGGAGAGACCTCAAATGGAACTGAAAGACATTTTGAGCAAGTGCGACCATACCCTGCTGGCCCAGACAGCCACCTGGGACGAGATCAAGGTCATCTGCGACGACGGCATGAAGTACGGCTGTGCCAGCGTGTGCATCCCCGCCTCCTATGTGAAGCAGGCCGCGGCGTATGTGGACGGCAAGCTGCCCATCTGCACCGTTATCGGTTTCCCCAACGGCTATGACACCACCGCCGCCAAGTGCTTCATGGCCACCGACGCCGTGGAGAACGGCGCGGAAGAAGTGGACATGGTCATCAACATCGGCTGGGTGAAGGACAAGAAGTGGGACGACCTGCTCTCGGAGATCAAGGCTGTCAAGGATGCCTGCAAGGGCAAGCTGTTGAAAGTCATCATCGAGTGCTGCTTCCTCACCGACGAGGAGAAGGTGAAGATGTGCGAGATCGTCACCGCCTCCGGCGCGGATTACATCAAGACTTCCACCGGCTTCGGCGGCGGCGGAGCCACCCGGGAGGATGTGGCCCTGTTCGCAAAGCACGTCGGCCCCAACGTGAAGATCAAGGCCGCCGGCGGTATCGCCGACTTGAAGGACGCGGAGGATTTCATCAACCTGGGTGCCTCCCGCCTGGGCACCAGCCGCATCGTGAAGGCCGTTAAGGCTATGGAGTAAAATCAAAAAAGTGCAAGCACTTTTTTGAAGGATTCAGTCTGCTGCGCGCACTCGCTATGCTCGCACACTTGCAGACGGAGAGGTGTTTTCCGCCACGCGCATGTCACGGCGGAAAACGAATTCCAATGGTAGGAATTTATGTATGGAGGTTGAAGATTTATGGGAACGCCGCACAATGAAGCCGCGCCCGGCGCGTTTGCCAAGACCGTCCTGATGCCCGGCGACCCCCTGCGGGCCAAATTCATCGCGGAGACCTTTCTGGAGGACGCGAAGCTGGTGAACAATGTCCGGGGCATCCAGGGCTATACCGGCACCTACAAGGGCACCCCGGTGTCCGTCATGGCCTCCGGCATGGGCATTCCAAGCATCGGCATCTATTCCTATGAGCTGTTCCACTTCTACGATGTGGACAACATCATCCGGGTGGGCAGCGCCGGCGCTATCTCTCCCAAGCTGAAGCTGCGGGATGTGGTGATGGCCCAGGCCGCCTGCACCGATTCCGACTACGCCAAACAGTACGGCCTGCCCGGCACCTTTGCGCCCATTGCGGACTTCAAGCTGCTGGAGACCGCCGTGGCTGTGGCCCGGCGGATGGGCGTGGAGCCGCCGGTGGGGAACCTGTTTTCCTCCGACGCCTTCTACAACAAGGCGGGGCGGACGCTGGACTGGGGCGCCATGGGCGTGCTGGCCATCGAGATGGAGACCGCCGCCCTGTACTGCAACGCCGCAGAGGCGGGCAAGCGGGCTTTGACCATCTGTACCATCTCCGACAGCCTGGTCACCGGCGAGGAGCTGCCTCCCGCCGACCGGCAGAGCACATTTACGCAGATGATGGCCATTGCGCTGGAGACGGCGGTGGAAATGGCAAAGTGAAAAAGGAGCAAAACGGGGGCTGAAAAGCCCTCGTTTTTCTGAAACTATGAAAAAAGGGAAAACATTCCTGAAATCCTGTTGAAATCGGCGTATAGAATTGATATAATGGCTTCGACCTTTCGGGGTCACGTCTCCGGCAGCGCCGGAGCATATCATTTTTGAAGGAAGGTAGATCCCAATGAAGAAGTTTCTTGCGATGATTCTGGCATTGGTCATGTCCCTGTCTCTGGTCGCCTGCGGCGGTTCCAAGACCGAGCAGAAGCCTGCTGAGGAAAAGCCCGCTCAGACCGAGCAGCCCGCTGCCCCCACTGAGCCCGCTGCGCCCGCCGAGCTCACCGCTGACGACATCGAGGATAACATGACCTCCGCCGACGGCAAGTATCAGGTGGCTTTCATCACCGACGTCGGCCAGCTGAAGGATAAGTCCTTCAACCAGGGTACTTACGACGGTGTCAAGCTGTACGCCTATCAGAACGGCCTGTCCTACAAGTATTATCAGCCCGCCAACGGCGACCAGGCCACCGACGATGACCGCTATGACGCCATGAAGGCTGCCGTCGAGGGCGGCGCCGAGGTCGTTGTCTGCGCCGGCTTCATGCAGGGCGGCGCTCTGGAGCGTGCCGCCAAGGAGTTCACCGACACCAAGTTCGTCTTCATCGACGGCTGGTCCCTGGGTCTGGACAACGTCACCGGCATCGCGTTCAAGGAAGAGCAGTGCGGCTACTTCGCCGGCTACGCTGTCGTGAAGGAAGGCTTCACCAAGCTGGGCTTCTCCGGCGGTGGCGGCGGCACCAATGACGCCTGCTGCCGTTATGGCTACGGCTTCGTCCAGGGCGCCAACGCGGCTGCCGCTGAGATGGGCGTGAACGTCGCCATGAATTACTCCTGGCAGTACGGCGCCAGCTTCTCCGCTTCTCCCGAGCTGCAGGCCATGGCCAGCGGCTGGTATGAGTCCGGCACCGAAGTCATCTTCGCCTGCGGCGGCTCCATGTTCCAGTCCATCGCCGCTGCCGCTTCCGCCAACGACGGCTATGTGGTCGGCGTTGACGTGGACCAGTCCAGCGAGTCCGACACCGTCATCACCTCTGCTATGAAGGGCCTGTCCGATGCTGCCCAGTGGGCTTGCACCAAGGCCTTTGACGGCAGTTGGAGCGAGATCGGTGGTCAGGCTGTCAGCCTGGGCGCTGCCGAGGGTTCCACCGGTATCCCCACCGAGACCTGGTGCCTGGAGAACTACTCCGTCGAGGAGTACGAGGCTCAGTTCGCCGATGTGGTTTCCGGCAAGCTGGTCATCGACGCCGATTTCAACAACCTGGAGCAGGATTACTCCAACCTGACCCTGAACATCATCTGATAGCGATACTCAAAGGAAAGGGATGCCGACGCATCCCTTTCCTTTTTTTCTTGCACTCCGCAGGCTAGTATACTATAATATTTGTAATTACATGACAGGAAGCGGGCGAGAATCATGCAGTCTGAGAACATTATCGAGATGCTTCACATCACCAAGGAGTTTCCCGGCATCATCGCCAACGATGACATCACGCTCCAGCTGCGGCGGGGGGAGATCCATGCCCTTCTGGGGGAGAACGGCGCCGGCAAATCCACGCTGATGAGCGTGCTGTTCGGCCTGTACCAGCCGGAGGCCGGCGTGATCAAAAAGAACGGCCAGGAGGTCCGGATCAACGACCCCAACGACGCCACCGCCCTGGGCATCGGCATGGTCCACCAGCATTTCAAGCTCATTGACGTGTTCACGGTGCTGGACAACATCATCCTGGGCGCCGAGACCACCAAAATGGGCTTTTTGCAGAAGAAAGCCGCCCGCGAAAAAGTACTGGCCCTGTCGGAGCGGTACGGCATGAAGGTGGACCTGGACGCCAAGGTGGAGAACATCAGCGTGGGCATGCAGCAGCGGGTGGAGATTTTGAAGATGCTCTACCGGGACAACGAGATCCTGATCTTCGACGAGCCCACCGCCGTTCTGACGCCCCAGGAGATCGAGGAGCTGATGGCCACCATGCGGGAGTTCGCCAAGGAGGGCAAGTCCATTCTGTTCATCTCCCACAAGCTCAACGAGATCATGGCCGTGGCGGACCGGGTGACGGTGCTGCGCAAGGGCAAGTGCGTGGGCACAGTGGAGACCAAGGACACGGACAAGCAGTCCCTGTCCAACATGATGGTGGGCCGCCCGGTGCAGCTGGAGGTCGTGAAGGAGCCTGCCCAGCCCAAGGACGTGGTTCTCCATGTGGAGGGGTTGACGGTGCCCTCCAAGACCCACAAGCGCAATGCCGTGAACGGCGTTTCCTTCGATGTGCGGGCGGGTGAGATCGTGTGCCTGGCGGGCATCGACGGCAACGGCCAGACGGAGCTGATCCACGGCCTCACCGGCCTGGACAAGAGCACCGGCACCGTGACACTGTGCGGAAAGGACATCTCCCACGCTTCCATCCGCCAGCGGAACCAGCAGATGAGCCACATTCCCGAGGACCGCCACAAGCACGGCCTGGTGCTGGACTTCACCCTGGAGCAGAACATGGTGCTTCAGCGCTACCGGGAGCCCCGCTTCCAGCATATGGGCTTTATCAACAGCGGCGAGGTACGCTCCTACGCCGAGAACCTCATTGAACAGTATGACGTCCGCAGCGGCCAAGGCCCCATTACCGTTGCCCGGAGCATGTCCGGCGGCAACCAGCAGAAGGCCATCATCGCCCGTGAGGTGGACCGGGACCTGCTTCTGATCGTGGCGGTGCAGCCCACCCGCGGCCTGGACGTGGGCGCCATCGAGTACATCCACAGCCAGCTGGTGGCCGAGCGGGACAAGGGCAAAGCCGTCCTGCTGGTGAGCCTGGAGTTGGACGAGGTCATGAGCCTGTCCGACCGCATCCTGGTGCTTTACGAGGGTGAGATCGTGGGCGAGTTGGACCCCAAGGCCACCACGGTCCAGGAGCTGGGCCTCTACATGGCCGGCGCGAAACGCACGAAGAAGGAGGGTGAGCCCGCATGAGAGAAAAGCTTTCCACCCTGTACGGCAAGGATGGCACCAAGGCGGTGCTGTCCTCCCTCATCTCCATCCTCATCGGCATGACGGTGGGCAGCGTCATCATTCTGCTGGTGGGCCTGGGCAACAAGTCCCTGGGGCTGTCCAGCGCATGGGAGGGCATCCGCCTGGTATTCGGCGGCATCTTCTCCACCGGCCGCAACGCGGCGGGCACACTGACCTGGGGCTTCAATCCCCAGAACATCGGCAACATGCTCTTCCGGGCCACGCCCCTGATCTTGACGGGCCTCTCCGTCTCCGTGGCCTTTAAGACCGGCCTGTTCAATATCGGCGCGCCGGGACAGTACCTCATGGGCACTGCCGCTACCCTCATCATCGCCCTGGGCATCCCCTCGGATCAGGTCCCGGCGGGACTGATCTGGGTGCTGGCGTTCCTGGGCGGCTGCCTGGCGGGCGCCCTCTGGGGCTGCATCCCCGGTCTGGTGAAGGCGTTTTTGAACATCAACGAGGTGCTGGCCTGCATCATGACCAACTGGATCGCCGCCAACCTGGTGACCTGGGTCTTTGACGGCAGCAATTACCGCAACCTGGTGGAGAACACCAAGAGCGGCTACATCTACAAGACCTCCTACAACGGCGTGCAGACGCCGAAGCTGGGGCTGGACAAGCTGTTCCCCGGCTCCCAGATCAACGGAGGCATCCTCATCGCCATCCTGCTGGCGGTACTGGTGTAC
The DNA here is from genome assembly GCA_017937405.1 of Oscillibacter sp. Classification (GTDB taxonomy): domain Bacteria; phylum Bacillota; class Clostridia; order Oscillospirales; family Oscillospiraceae; genus Oscillibacter. Next base: position 62,697 of record JAGBDS010000011.1, on the reverse strand, counting down.
ATCCTGATGACCAAGACCACCCTGGGCTATGAGCTGAAGGCCTGCGGCAGCAACCGCCACGCCGCCCGGTACGCGGGCATCAACGACAAGCGGAACATCGTGCTGTCCATGGCCATCGCCGGGTGCCTGGCGGGCGCGGCGGCGTCGCTGTACTACCTGTCCGGCAACACCGAGTTCTTCTGGTCCACCTACCAATCCCTGCCCGCCATCGGCTTCAACGGCATCCCCGTGGCCCTGCTGGCGGTGAACAACCCCATCGCGGTGATCTTCACCGGCTGCTTCATGTCTATGCTGGACATCGTGGGCCTGCAGCTCACCAACCTGACGGCTTACAACGAGTACATTACCGACGTCATCATTGCCGCCATCGTGTACCTCAGCGCCTTCTCCCTGGTGATCCGGATGCTGCTCAGCGGCCGGAGAAAGAAGCGGCCCGCTGCGGTCGATGTCAAAGCGGCGGACAAGGAACCGGCGCCGCCCGATGCGGAAAAGGTGGAGAAAGGAGGCGGGGAAGCATGACGTTTCTGGTGCAGCAAACGCTGATCTATGCCATCCCCCTGATGATCGTGGCGCTGGCAGGCGTGTTCGCTGAGCGCAGCGGTATCATCAACCTGGCGCTGGAAGGTATTATGATCTTCGGCGCATTTGTGGGCGTGTACTTCGTCCGCTATATGCAGCTGGCGGGGACCTTTTCCGCCGCCAAGGAGTCCGGCAACTGGCTGGCGCTTCAGGGCCTGGAGCTGCTGGCGATGCTGGTGTCGGCGCTGATGGGCGCCCTGTTCTCCCTGCTGCTGTCCTTCGCCTCCGTGAACCTGAAGGCGGACCAGACCATCGGCGGCACGGCCCTGAACCTGATGGCCCCCGCCCTGGTGCTGTTCCTTATCCGCATCCTGTCCAACCAGAACACCCTGCAGATGGCTGAGGGCGATGCCGCCAGCTGGTTCATGATCAAAAAGACCACCCTGGGCTTCAGCAAGACGGCGGACCTGGGCTTCCTGGGCACTACCTTCCTCCACAAGGTCTACCTCGCTACCTATGTTTGCATCATCCTGTTTGTGGTGCTGTCCATCATCCTGTACAAGACCCGGTTCGGCCTGCGGCTCCGGGCCTGCGGTGAAAATCCCCAGGCGGCGGACTCCCTGGGCATCAATGTGTACAAAATGCGCTACGCGGGTACCACCATCTCCGGCGCCCTGGCGGGCATGGGCGGCTTCGTCTATGCCCTGACCACCGCCAACTGCACCTCCAACGGCGACGTGGCGGGCTTCGGCTTCCTGGCCTTGGCAGTCATGATCTTCGGCAACTGGAAGCCCCTGAACATCGCGGGCGCGTCGCTGCTGTTTGGACTGTTCAAGTGCGTGGCCGCCTCCTACTCCAGCATCGACATCAACGGCGACGGCGTGTTTGCCCTGGCGGATATCGGTATCAGCCCCCATTTCTACCGGATGCTGCCGTACATCATCACGCTGGTGGTGCTGGCCTTCACCTCCAAGAAATCCCGGGCGCCCAAGGCCGAGGGTATCCCCTACGATAAGGGACAGCGCTGAGAAAAAAGGAAGGAGCCGTTTATGGAACCGAAATTTTTTAAGCTTCCCGTCTGTGTGGGTGATGTGACGCTGAATGTGGCCAAGGGCCACTTTGCCACCAGCCACAGCCATACCAACTACTTCATCGATGTGACGGCCCAGAAGGCCAGCCTGCGGGAGGCCGAGGCCGTGGCCCAGCAGCTGGCGGAGCGGCATTTGTCCAACACCATGGTGGACACCATCCTGTGCCTGGACGGCACCCGGGTCATCGGCACTTGCCTGGCCCGGCAGCTCACCCAGGCGGGCCACCGTTTCATCAATGAGGAGCAGGATATCTACGTCCTCCGGGCGGAGCTGGACACCAATGGCAAGATCCTGTTCCGGGACAACGCCCGGTTTATGATCGAGGGGAAGAACGTGCTGATCCTGGCGGCCTCCTTGACCACCGGCGGGACTGCCCGACGGGGCATGGAGTGCATCCGCTACTACGGCGGCAGCGTGGCGGGCATCGCCGCCATTTACAGCCACCGGACGGAGCTGGACGGTGTTGCGGTGTCGGCCCTGTTCGACTATGCCGACCTGCCGGATTACGCCAGCTATCCCGCCGAGGCCTGCCCGCTTTGCCGGCAGGGGACCCCACTGGACGCGGTGGTGAACAGCTTCGGCTATTCCAAGGTGTAAACTGCACAATCAAAAATACCCTCTGTTGTCAGGAATGGCGACAGAGGGTATTTTTTAGACCAAAACAAAGCCGGAGACGGCCAGGGCCAGAGCTACGGAGAGGAGGGCTTGGAGGAGCTTTCCCCAGACGCAGGGGATCAGGCGCAGGCCAGTGCCGTCCAGCACCGCCGCCGTCTGGCACAGGACCGACAGGCCGCCCCAGCCCGCGCAGGCGGCGGCCAGCACGAAGCCGGGGACGTCCGGCGTCAGCAGCGGGGTCAGGGAGAACAGCTCCACCAATCCCACCAGCGCCGTGGGCAGGAGGCCGCTCCGGCCCGCCAGAGGGCTGATGAGGACATAAAAGAGCGTCACGAAGGCGCAGACGGACAGCATCCCGTTGGCGGCGGAGCGGACGGAGGATACCACCGCGGCAGGCAGGGACACGGCCCGGTAAGAGATAGGCCGCACCGTCCTCCGGCGGGCGGAAGATTTGGTTCCCCGGAACAGGAGGCCCGTCAGCAGGGCGGAGAGCAGGTGGATGAGCCACAGCCACACCCCCGCCCGGACGCTGCCGAACACACCACTGCCCAGGACGCTGATGAGGAACACTGGATTGGAGTTGTTGCAGAAGGTTAGCAGCCGCTCCGTCTCATCCTTTGTCAACAGTCCCTGCTGGTAGAGCTCCGCCGCCGACTGGGCGCCGATGGGGTAGCCGCCCACCAGTCCCAGCAGCAGCGGGCCGCTGGCCTGCCCCGGCAGGCGGAACAGGGGCGTCATCAGCCCCGAAAAATGGGGGGCCAGCCACTCCCCGAAGCCCAGGGCAATCAGGAGACTGGAGATCACCAGAAAGGGGAACAGGGAGGGAATGACTGTCCCCGCGCAGAGGGACAGGGCCCGGACTGCCGCGGCCCGGACCGTCTGGGCGTCCCGAAGGAGCCACAGCAGCACGCCGCACAGCACCAGACAGGCGTCCCGCCGCCAATGGTTTTTCATATACATCACCGCCAGATTTCTATGCGCCACGGGGCAAGTTTAGGACTTTCGCGTCATAGAGTTGCAGCAGAGGTGAAGAATATGGAACGAAACCGAAAGGACCGGGAGGGCGGCGTCCTCAGCACCGTGGCGGAGCTATTTGACCTTCCGGCGGACGTGGTGGCGGGGCTGCCCCGGCTGGAGATGGTGGGTAGCCGTCAGCTCTATCTGGAGCACCACACCGGCATTCTGGCGTACAGCCAGGAGCAGGTGGACGCCAATACCTCCGCCGGGGTGCTTCGCATCCGGGGAACGGATTTGACCTTGCTGGCCATGACGGCGGGAGAACTGCGAATCGGCGGGCACATCGACGTTGTGGAGTGGCTGGGGGCGGACAGATGAAGGAACTCATCAACCGAATCCGGGGACAGGTGCGCGTCCGGGTGGAGTGCGCCTTCCCGGAGCGGGTGCTGAACCTGTGCGGCGCCAGGGACCTGGCTTTCTGGGACCTGGAGTGGGAGTCCCCCACCGCCTTTACCTGCCGCCTGAGCCGGAGCGACTACGGAAAGCTCCGCCGGGCGGCGGAAAAGCTGGACTGCGAGCTGACGGTGGTGGGCCGGGAGGGGGCGCCCTTTTTCCTCCGGCGGTTCCGGCACCGGACGGCACTGGTGACGGGGCTGGTGGCCTGCGGGTTGGGGCTGTTCGTAGGCTCCTTTTTCGTGTGGGACTACCAGGTGGAGGGCAACGAGACGGTGTCAACCGAGCGCATCCTCCGGGCGCTGGAGAAAAACGGCGTGGGACTGGGGTCTTTCGGCTTGTCCCTGGACGGGGAGGACATCCGCAACCATGTCCTGCTGGACATCCCGGAGCTGAGCTGGGTGGCAGTGAACGTGTCCGGCTGCCGTGCCCATGTCCAGGTGCGGGAGCGGGTGCTGCCACCGGAGATCGTGGACGAAAAGACCCCCAGCAACGTGGTGGCCCGGCGGCCGGGACTGGTGCTGGAGGTCCGGGCCCTGGACGGCGTGACCTGCGTGCTGCCGGGGACTTCCGTGGAGCAGGGGCAGCTCCTCATCTCCGGCGTGGCGGACACGGACACCTTTGGCGCCCGCATCCTGGCGGGAATGGGCAAGGTCCGGGCCAGGACCTGGTACAGTCTGACCACCGAGGTGCCATTGACTGCCGCGGCAAAACAGTACACGGGCAGGGAAAAGACCTGCATCTCTCTGGTACTGGGGACCCACCGCGTAAAATTCTTCCGAAACAGTAGCATCGAAGGGGAGAAATATGATAAAATAACCAAAAGGCATCCCTGGTCCCTTTTTGACATTCCCCTGCCGGTGACGCTGGTGACGGAAACCTGCCGCTTTTATGAGACGGGGTCCCAGGCCCGGTCCCTTGTGGAGACGGAGCGGGCGGCGGAGCAGGTGCTGACGGAGCAGCTTCAGTGCATGGTGGAGCCCTACGGCACCGTACGGTCCACACTGTGCTCCTCCCGCCAGCGGGGGGACACCCTGACTGTCACCCTGACGGCGGAGTGCGAGGAAGAAATCGGGGAGAGCGTTCCCATTTATACGGATGAATCGGGCGCGTGACGCCCGTATAAACAGGAGTGAGGCAGTTTTGGAACAGAGGATCAGTATTGAGCGGCTGGAACAGGCCGTGAACATTTTTGGCTCGTTTGACGAGAATATCCGGCTTTTGGAGCAGGAATTCAACGTCACCGTGGTGAACCGGGACGGCGAACTGCGGGTGGACGGCGACGCGGAGGATACCATGTTGGCCTGCAAGGCAATCCAGGCCCTGCTGACCCTGTCCAGCCGGGGGGAGGCCATCGGCGAGCAGAACGTGCGCTACGTCATCGGATTGGTCCGGGCGGGTAAGGAGGAGCAGATCACGGAGCTGACCGGCGACGTGCTGTGCATCTCCGCCAAGGGCCGGCCCGTGAAGCCCAAGACCATCGGCCAGAAGGAATATATCAAATCCGTGCTGAAAAACACCGTCACCATCGGCGTGGGCCCGGCGGGCACCGGCAAGACCTACCTTGCCGTGGCCGCCGCCGTGCAGGCCTTCCGGGACAAACAGGTGAACCGCATCATTCTGACCCGCCCGGCGGTGGAGGCCGGCGAGCGGCTGGGCTTCCTGCCCGGTGATCTGCAGAGCAAGGTAGACCCGTACCTGCGGCCTTTGTACGACGCCCTGTTTGACATGCTGGGGGCGGAGACCTACCAGAAATACCTGGAGCGGGGCAACATCGAAGTGGCCCCCCTGGCCTATATGCGTGGCCGGACCCTGGACGACAGCTTCATCATTCTGGACGAGGCCCAGAATACCTCCCGGGAGCAGATGAAGATGTTCCTGACCCGGTTGGGCTTCGGCTCCAAAATCGTCATTACCGGCGACGTGACCCAGATCGACCTGCCCGACGGCAAGCCCTCCGGATTGCGGGAGGCCATGCGGGTGTTGAAAAACGTGGAGGGTATCGGCATCTGTGAGCTGACTAACGCCGATGTGGTGCGCCATGTCATGGTCCAGCGCATCGTGGAGGCCTACGAGCGGGATGCCAACCGGAAAAATGGGAAAGGGACAAAATAATGGCTAAAAAGCATTATATACCAATCACTTCGGACGTGCCCGGCGCGGACAGCGCCAGCCGCTGCGCCTTTATCCGCAAGGTCATCCGCACCGCTTTGGCGGCGGAGGGCGTGGATTGCCCCTGCGAGGTGGACGTGCTGCTGACCGACGACGAGAATATCCATGCCATCAACCGCGACATGCGGGAGGTGGACCGGGCTACCGATGTGCTGAGCTTCCCGGAGTTCGACCTCACCCCCGGCGAGCTGCCCTCGGCGGAGGACGCGGACCCCGGCACCGGGCTGGTGCCCCTGGGGGACATGGTCATCTCCATGGAGCATGTGGCGGCCCAGGCCAAGGAATACGGCCACTCCCAGCGCCGGGAGCTGGCGTACTTAGTGACCCATTCCGTGCTGCACCTGTTGGGGTATGACCACCTGGACGAGGGGCCGCAGAAGAAACAGATGCGGGCGCGGGAGGAAGCCATCCTGGCGGAGCTGGGTATCACCCGGGAGGACTGAAGGGGGCCTATCAATGAAAAGCTGCGTTGTGACCTGGATCGGCATTGCTGCTGCGGCGATATTACTTTTGCTGCTTTTTTCGGACTTAGGGCCGGTTCAGCGCATTTTGAACATTTTGCCAATCGCGGTCCTGACAGCTTTGGCAATATACAATTTGATAAAGTTGGACAGGGTGGAAAAGAAGCTGGACAAGCTGCTGGAAGAGAAAGAGTCTCAGAAGTAAACTTGTCCCTGACAGGAGGAACCCCTGTCTTCAAAGCCGCATACACTATCCCGAGGTGATGCGGAATGACATTGCTGCAAGACGGCATCCTGGCCTTTTTCTCGGCAGTAGGAATGACCACCGTGGTCTGGATGCTGGCAGGGGCCTTGCTCCACGCCGGGCGGCCCACAGTGCCGGGACTGCTGCTGGTGCTGCCCCTGAAGGGGGAGGCCCTGGCCATGGAGAACGACGTGCGGGAGCTGCGGCGGGTCCAGGGGCGGCTGCCGGGGGCGGAGATCGTGCTGGCGGACTGCGGCATGACGGAGGACGCCCGGGAGTTGGCGGTCTATCTGGCGGAGCGGGAGAAAAACGCGGAACTGGTAGACGCGAAAGAATTTCAAGTAAAGTAGGATGGAAACATGGAAGAACTGGTCACCTGGGAGGGCACAGTACATAGCGTTATTTTTCAAAACGCCGAAAACGGCTATACGGTGCTCCGCCTCCTCACCGGGGAGGGCGAGGTGGTCACGGTGGTGGGGTGCATTCCCTGCGCCGCGCCGGGAGAGCATCTGACGGTCTCCGGCGTGTGGGAGACCCATCCCCAGCACGGCGAACAGCTGCGGGTGGTGGAGCTGGAGCGGAGCCTGCCGGAGGACGAGGAGGAGATCTTCGACTACCTGTCCTCCGGTGTGTGCAAGGGCGTGGGCCCCGCCACCGCCCGGCGCATTGTGGACCGCTTCGGCCCTGAGACGCTGGACATTCTGGAACAGGACCCGGGACGGCTGAGCCTGATAAAAGGCATCACGGAGAAAAAGGCCCAGGAAATCGCCGCCAGCTTCCGGCAGGCAATGGGCCTGCGGCGGCTGATGGCCTTCTTGGCCCAGTACCAGCTGCCCCCGGTGCTGGCGATGCGGCTGCGGCAGGTCTACGGCGACGCGGCACTGGAAAAGGTGCGGGAGAATCCGTACCTTTTGTCCTCCGACGACTGCGGCGTGGAGTTTTCCGCCACAGACGAGATCGCCATGAGCATGGGCTTTGCCTCCGACTGCGGCGAGCGGCTGCGGGCGGCGGTGACCTTTGAATTGAGCCACAACGAGAACAACGGCCATGTGTTCCTGCCCCGGCCTAAGCTGGTGGCGGCCACCTGCCAGCTTCTGGACTGTTCCGAAGAGCTGGTGGAAGGCGCTCTGGACGACCTGATCGAGCGCCGGGCTGTGGTGCAGGAGCCGGTGGCGAACGTGGAGGCCTGCTACCTCCGGCGGCTGTGGGAAGCGGAGGTGTCTGCCTGTGTGCGGCTGAACGGCCTGCTGGCGGTGGAGGCCGACGAGAGCCGCCAGGCGGACAAGACCGTTTCGGAGATCGAGGCGGAGCAGGGCATCACCTACGCGCCCCAGCAGAGGCAGGCGGTGGAGCTGGCGGCCAAGACTGGGGTGGTCATCCTCACCGGCGGCCCCGGCACTGGCAAGACCACCACCGTCCGGGGCATCGTGGCGCTCTTTGAGAAGATGGGGCTGGATATTGTGCTGGCGGCCCCCACCGGGCGGGCGGCGAAACGCATGAGCGAGCTGACGGGCCGGGAGGCCCAGACCGTCCACCGACTGCTGGGCATGAGCTGGAATGAGGCCACCCAGCAGGTAGCGTTCACCAAGACGGAAAAGGAGCCGCTGGAGACCGACGCTGTCATCGTGGACGAGATGAGCATGGTGGACCTGACGCTGTTCTCCGCCTTGCTGCGGGCCCTGCGGCCCGGCACCCGGCTGGTGCTGGTGGGCGACGCGGATCAGCTTCCCTCCGTGGGGGCGGGGAACGTGTTTTCCGACCTCATCCGCAGCGGGCGGGTGGAGACGGTTTTCCTTCGGGAGGTGTTCCGCCAGGCGGAGCAGTCCGCCATCATCCGCAACGCCCACGCCGTCAACATGGGGGAGCCGCCCCAGCTGACCAACAATCAGGGGGACTTTTTCTTCATGTGCCGCCGGGACGGCGAGCGGACGGTCTCCACCATCGTGGAGCTGTGCAAGACCCGCCTGCCGGAGAAAATGGGCATTCCGGCGGACCAGATACAGGTATTGACCCCTACCCGGAAGGGGGCCAGCGGCACCATCAACCTGAACCGCTGCCTGCAGGCGGCGCTGAACCCCGCCGGACCGGACAAAAAAGAAATCCAATGGGGAGACAGGCTGTTCCGGGAGGGCGACCGCATCATGCAGACCCGGAACGACTACAACGTGGTCTGGGGCCGGGAGGACGGCACCATCGGCACCGGGATTTTCAACGGCGACGTGGGGAAAATTTTGCAGATCGACCCCTCCGGTGAGTGGCTGGCGGTGGAGTTCGACGGCCGGGCTGCCACCTACGGCGTGGAGATGCTGAACGAGATCGACCTGGCCTACGCCATGACGGTCCACAAGGCACAGGGAAGCGAGTACCGCTGCGTGGTGATGGCGGCCATGCCTGCGGCCCAGTCCCTGATGGTGCGGGGGGTGCTGTACACCGCCCTGACCCGGGCGCGGGAGCTGCTGATCGTGGTGGGCGATGACGCGGCCATCCGGGCCATGGCGGCAAACGACAAGCAGCAGAAGCGGTATTCCGGGCTACGGTGGAGATTGGCACACAGCGAGGGGTGAACCCAGAGAGGGGGCACCCCTCTTTTTCTGCCAGAATGCGGGGCCGACGCGCCCAACGGGCGCGGGACGATGGGCCGCTGGGCGGCACGAGGATCTTTCTCTTTCGGAGGGGGCGAAGGGGGGTCGCCTGCGGGCGGGGACGGGGTAGCCGGCCCACGGGCCGGGACGGGGGTGTGCGCCGCTTTGCGGCGCGGAAAGGCGCCCCCCATTTTCTTTGGTCTTGCCAAAGAAAACGGGCCGCGCCCGGTCCAAAAGAAAAACGCTTTTGTGTCCAAATCCTGCCCTTTGGGCAGGTTTGGACAAGAACGGGGGTCGTGCGAGACGGCGCGGTGGAAACTTGGAGAGCTTGTGCCGGGTGCGCTTGGGCCTTGGGGAACAGAGAGGGTGCTTCCCCGCATTTTGGGGATTGGGTGGGGCTTTCGGGGGGGTTATCGTATGGCCCCTGCTTCTTTTTTCGCGCTCCCCGCTTCGCTTAGCGCTGGCCGATTCAAGGTCGGCAGAGCGGCAGCGGCGGGTAGGAGAAAGTCAAATCGGTTTTGCACCCCGACTTTGCAATTCCCGGTCGCGGGCTACACGCCTACAAGTTTTAGCAAAGTCGTGCCCGCGCCCAACGCTGGAGCTTACTTCAACCACCAATGTCTCCTGTTGGGACCCCACGTTTTAAGCAAATGAGGCGCCAACGGCGCCGGTTTTGCGCCAAGCGCCTTTTTCTTCCACCGGGCGCGGCGCATTCTTTTTCGGCAAGACGAAAAAGAATGGGGGGCGCCTCCCCCGTGGGGTACCCACGAAATCCGCAATTATCTGTATTTCAGAATTTTTGGATTTATCTGAATTTGAGATACATATACTCACGTTAGGTGATGAGTATATGAGAACGGAAATTCTAAAGTATGGCAGGATTCGGGATTTGCGCATTGACAAAGGCTTGACGCAGGAAGATGTGGCAAAAATCCTCAATGTGAAGCAGAATACCTATTGCCAATATGAGATCGGCATTGTCAATTACCCGTTGGATGCAGTCGTTCAGTTGGCGGAGTTCTACGGCGTCAGCGTAGATTATCTGGTGGGTCTGACGGACGAGCCGACGCCGTATCCTCGCAAGAAGAAATGACGCTGCTGGACCGTATCCTGGACCTCCTGTTCCCGCCCAAGTGCCCCTTCTGCGGCCGGGTGCGGGAGCATGGCGGCATCTGCCCGGCATGTGAAAAAGCCCTGCCCTGGACGGCGGAGAACGACGCCTGCTGGAACCTCTCCGGCGCTCTGCGGTGCGCCGCGCCCTTATGGTACGAGGACCTGGCCCGGGATGGTATCCTGCGCTTCAAATTCCAGGGGGCGTCCGCTTCGGCCACGGCCTTGGGCGAGCTGATAGCCCGCTGCGCCGCCGAGCAATTTTCCGGGGAGTTTGATACAGTGACCTGGGTGCCTGTCAGCCGAAAGCGTCTGCGGAAGCGGGGTTACGACCAGGCGGAGCTGCTGGCCCGGGCTGCTTGCCGCCTGTGGGACACGGAGCCGGTGCGCCTTTTGAACAAGTCTGTGGACAATCCCGCCCAGTCCGGCATCTCCGATGCCGCCGCCCGCCGGGCCAATGTGCTGGGCGTCTATGAGGTGTGCGGGGGCGCGGCGGGGAAGCGCGTCCTGCTCATCGACGACATCTGCACCACCGGGGCCACCCTGTCGGAGTGCGCCCGGGTGCTGAAGGACGCCGGGGCGGAGAGTGTGGTCTGCGCCACTGTGTCGAAAACCCGGGAAAAGTTCAAAAAATAGTGTTGCATTCCCGGGAAACTATCGGTATAATATACGCTGTATGATTGCGCACGGAAAAACCGTTTATAATAACGATAGAAAGATCAAATGAGGTGGATTTATGCCTATGGCTAAGGATATCGGTATCGATTTGGGTACCGCGTCGGTTCTGGTTTATGTGAAGGGCAAGGGCATCGTGCTGAACGAGCCCTCTGTGGTGGCGCTGGACAAGAACACCGGCAAGCTGCTGAAGGTGGGCACTGACGCCCAGGCGATGCTGGGCCGTACCCCCGGCAACATCGTCGCCATCCGTCCCCTGCGGGAGGGTGTTATCTCCGACTACGATATGACGGAGCGGATGCTGAAGGAATTCATTCATAAGGTGGCCGGGGTCTCCTTCTTCAAGCCCCGGGTCATCATCTGCGTGCCCTCCGGCATCACCGAGGTCGAGGAGCGTGCCGTCATCGACGCGGGTATCCAGGCCGGCGCCCGGAAGGTGTACCTGATCGAGGAGCCTGTGGCCGCCGCCATCGGCGCCGGCATCGACATCGCCAAGCCCGACGGCCATATGGTGGTGGACATCGGCGGCGGTACCGCCGACATCGCCGTCATCTCCCTCAGCGGTGTGGTGGAGAGCGCCTCCATCAAGATCGCCGGCGACCAGCTCAACGAGGCTGTGGTGAAGTATATGCGCCGGACCCACAACCTGCTGGTGGGCGAGCGCACCGCCGAGGAGATGAAGAAGCAGATCGGCTGCGTGTTCCCCAAGGACGAGGAGGAGACCATGGACGTGAAGGGCCGCTGCCTGCTCACCGGCCTGCCCAAGGTGGTCACTGTGTCTTCCACCGAAATGATGGACGCCTTTGAGGAGCCTGTGGAGCGCATCATGGAGGCCATCCACTCCGTACTGGAGCGGACGCCCCCCGAGTTGGTGGCGGACATCTCCACCAACGGCATCGTGATGACCGGCGGCGGCAGCCTGGTCTCCGGCTTCGACAAGCTGGTGGCGGCCCGTACCGGCATTCAGACCGTCATCGCGGAGGACGCCATTTCCTGCGTGGCCCTGGGTACCGGCAAGAGCCTGGATTCCCTGAACAACATGCAGGACGGTACCATGAACCTCTCCCGGCGGAAGCAGATGAACTAAATCCAGGGGGAGCAGGCTCCCCTAGACGCAAACGGATAAAGAGAACGGAGCCTTTTGGCTCCGTTCTCTTTATCCGTTTGCTGACCCCCACCACCAGTCTGCGGACTGGTGTCGCTGCCCAGGGCGGCTGGGGTCAATGTATTTTCGGCAGGTACATGTCCTGCCGAAAATGATTTTATTTTCTTCATTCGCCTTGGGCGAATGAACCAGGGGGAAAGCGGCGAAGCGCTGCCTGCGGCGGATAAAGCGAGCCGCTTTCGAGGCAGCGGCACGATTGGCGGCTCTGACAGGAGCCGGGAATCGTAATGCCGCAACGGTGTTAACCAAAGGTTCCCCCTAGCCCCTCTCCTGGGATTGCAGGTATTCCCGGCGCTGGGCTTCCCATTTTGCCCGGTCGTCATCAGTAATGGGGCGCAGGACGCGGCAGGGGTTCCCGGCGGCGATGACGTTGGGCGGGATGTCCTTTGTCACTACGGAGCCCGCGGCGACGATGCTGTTCTGGCCGATAGCCACGCCGGGGCATACCGTCACGCTGCCGCCCAGCCAGACGCTGTCCTCCAGCGTGATGGGCAGGCCGTATTCCAAACCTGTGTCCCGGACCTCCGGGACAATGGGGTGTCCGGCGGTGTAAAGGCCCGTCCGGGGACCGATGAGGACCCGGTCGCCGATGGAAATAGGGGCCACGTCCAGAAAAACGCAGTCGTAATTGATGAAGACCGCGTCTCCAACGGTGATGTTCACGCCATAGTCACAGCGGAAGGAGGGCTCGATCCAGCTGTCTTCCCCCAGGTGTCCCAGCAGTTCCTCCAGGAGGGCCGTCCGGCCCGCCCAGTCAGTGGGGTCCAGCTGGTTGTAACGCCAAGTCAGCCGTTTCGCCTGGTTCCGGGCTTCGGACAATGCATCATCTCCCGGATGGTATAGTCTGCCGGAGCGCATTCGTTCCAGCTCTGTCATGTAATCATCTCCTTCTGATGGGAAGAGCATACCATATCGAGGCGGCGGGAGCAATGGGGAAATCCCTTGCTTTTTACGATGGATTTCGGTATAATACCGCTGTATTTCGCAAATTTTTCAGGCGGCTCCGCCGCCGGAGGAGGATGCCATGGTCCACATCATTACCGATTCCACCAGCGACCTGACGGTCCAGGAGGCCGAGGCGCTGAACGTTCGGCTGATCCATATGCGGGTCATTTTTGAGGACGGCGTGTACACCGACGGTGTGGACATCACCAAGGAGGAGTTCTACGCCAAGCAGGCGGAGGCCAAGGTCCTTCCCAAGACCACCCAGCTGAACCCCCAGGAATACTGCGACGCCTTCCAGCCGTTGCTGGAGGATGGAGATGAGGTGGTGGCCATCCTGGTGTCCTCCAAGCTGTCCGGCTCCTTCCAGTCTGCCTGCATCGCAAAAGAAATGCTGGAGGGCGGTGAGCGGCTCCATCTGGTGGACTCCCTGAACGCCACTCTGGGCGAGGGACTGCTGGTCCGGGAGGCAGCGCGGCTCCGGGACGCAGGTAAGTCCGCCGCCGACATTGCGGCGGCGCTGGAGGACCTGCGGGGCCGGGTGCGGTTCATCGCCTTTGTGGGCACCTTGAAATACTTAAAAATGGGCGGCCGTATCTCCGCCTCCACGGCGGCGCTGGGCACCATGCTCCACATCTCCCCGGTGGTGGCCGTGGTGGAAGGCGAGGTAAAGGCCGTGGGCAAGCTGCGGGGCAGCCAGAAAATTTTGGCCTACACCCTGGATTTTGCCAGAGAGTATCCCGTGGATACCCGCCACTGTGTGGTGTTCGGACACTCCCGCTGTCAGGAGACCATGGAGGCCTACCGGGACAAGGTGACGGAGGCTCTGGGCATCCGGGACCACACCTGGGACGAGCTGGGCGCCGTCATCGGCACCCACGCCGGGCCGGGGTGCTACGGTCTGGCCTATATTGGCTTAAAATAAGAAAACGGAAGCAGAACCTCTCGGTTCTGCTTCCTCAGTCTGGCGATAAACCCGCAAGACCTGCGCGACGGGAAGGAAGATAGTTACGAAAGAAACCCAGGAGGGGTGTCTTTCGTTTTCAATCATAAGTTTTTCTGAGCTTTTCAAGTTCAGAAAAACTTGCAGCAGCTTGTCGAAAAGACTTTTTCGACAAGCTGACGGAAGCAGAACCTTTCGGTTCTGCTTCCTGTTGCGAAAACGACTGTATGGAACCTGTATCAGGTGTATCCTGTCAGGGAATCCTGAACTCAGCCGAAAATGCCGAGGCCGAAGAAATCGTTGATCTGGCCCAGCAGGATCAGCGCCATGCCCAGCGGCACGATGAACTTGATGCAGAAGCTGAAGAAGCCGTCGATCTTGCTGGAGGCTCCGCTGTGGATCTCGTCCAGCAGCGTCTTGGGCTTGATCTCCCAGCCCACCATGATGCTCATGAGCAGGGCGCCCAGAGGCATGGCGACGCCCTCGGACATCATATCCATGAAGTCCAGCCAGCAGTCGTTCCAGCCGTGGATGCCGAAGGTAGCCTGACCGGGGACCCAGATGCCGTTGCTGCCCAGGCCATCCACAGCCACCAGCGCGGCCTCCACCATGATGGCCAGGCACACCAGCAGGACGATGCGGGGGCGGTTGCCCTCCTTGCCCTTGGCGGCGGCGCGGTCCATGAAGAAGGTGGCGACCACTTCCACCAGGGAGATGGCGGAGGAGATGGCGGCGATGAGCACCAGCAGGTAGAAGATGACGCCGAACAGGGGGCCGATGGTGCCCATGGCATGGAACACATCCTGCAGGGTGATGAACAGCAGGCTGGGGCCGCCCAGCTTGATCTCGTTCAGGGGAATGCCGCTCTGGATGCCGTTGGCCACGGCAGCGGGAATGACGGCGATGCCGGCCATGGTGGCGACGATGGTGTCCGCCACCACGATGACGGCGGAGTTTTTCACAAGGTTTTCTTTCTTATCCAGATAGGAGCCGTAAGTAATCATAACGCCCATGGCCAGGGACAGGGAGAAGAACATCTGACCGCCGGCGGTGGCGAGGACGGTGGCGAAGTTGGGTTCCGCGGCGATAAAGCCCGCCTTCACGGCGTAGCCGGGGACGAACATGAACTTCAAGCCCTCCATGGCGCCGGGCAGGGTCAGGGAGCGGATGATAATGATGACCAGCATGACGAACAGGGCGGGCATACCCACCTTGTTGAACTTCTCAATGCCGCCGGACACGCCGCCCCGGTTGATGAGGTAGCAGATGATGAGGAACAGCAGAGTGAAGGCCACGCAGCCGAAGGGATTGGTCAGCATGGCGCCGAACAGGTCGGCGCCGGTCTTGATCTCCGCACCGGCAAAGGCCAGGTTGCTCAGGTTCAGGGCCATGTACTCAATGCAGTAGCCGCCCAGAACGGAGTAGAAGCTCATGATGACAAAGGGAGAGAACACGGCCAGCCAGCCTACCCATTTGAACTTCTTGGACAAAAGGTGATAGGCACCAACAGTGCCCTTTCCGGTTTTGCGGCCCATGGCAAGCTCGCCCATCATAATGACGAAGCCCACGAATACCGCCAGCAGCAGGTAGATCAGCAGGAAGGTGAAGCCGCCGGATTTGCCCATTTTGTACGGGAAGCCCCAGATGTTGCCCAGGCCTACGGCAGAGCCGATGGCCGCCAGCAGGAAGCCGATATTGCTTCCCCAAGAACCACGTTCATTTGACATAAAAACCCCTCTTTCCCATTCAAAAAACTCATACCTAACATTAAGTTCCTTCATATATGATACGATATTTCCCTCTGCCCGTCAAGAGCGTATAAAAACAATTTTAGGGAGTTTGTCCGCAAAAGAACGACAAAACTTTCACAAACAAAAGAAAAGGATGAGATTATGATTCAATTCAAGGCAGTGACCCAGCAGGACGGCGGAAAGCTGCGCAAATATTACAAGGACTGTCAGTACGGCCTCTGCGAGTATTCTGTGGGCACAAAGCTGATGTGGCGGCCCGTGCTGCATCCCGCCTGGGCGGAGATCGCCGGGTGCCTGGTGGTGCGGAACGAGCATGACGGCCACTGGGTATTCGACTACCCGGTGCCCGGCCCCGAGGGGGACGAAGACGCCGCTCTGACCGCCATCGAGCAATACTGCCTGGAGCAGGGGGCGGCCCCGGTGATCTCTGTGGTACCGGAGTGCAAGGCCGCCCGGCTGCTGGCCCGGTATCCCTACGTCCGGGTCAGCGATATCCGCACCTGGCGGGACTATGTATACTACCGGGAGGACCTGCAGCTCTTTGCCGGACGGCGGTATTCCGGTCAGCGGAACCACATTAAGAAGTTCCGCGCCCTTTGCCCGGACGCGGAGTTCCGCCGCCTGACGAGTGCGGATGAAGCGGCGGTCCGGCAGTTCTGGGCCGACTATGAGGCGGAGTTCCCCAAGGGAGACAACGCCAAGGCCCGGGATGAGCTGGAGCTGGCGAAGAAGATGCTGCGGCTGGTGAACAAGCCCTGGTTTATCGGCGGCGGGATGTTCGACGGCGAAAAGCTGGTGGCGCTGGCCCTGGCGGAGAAGTGCGGGGACACCCTCATCATCCACATCGAAAAGGCGCTGTATTCTTACACCGGCGTGTATCCCGCCATGGTCCAGGCCTTTGCCGATGCCTGCGGCGACGGCTGCCGGTGGATCAACCGGGAGGATGACGCCGCCGACCGGGGCCTGCGGACTTCCAAATTGCAGTACGGGCCCGCCAAGCTGGCGCCCAAATACTGCTTCGAGCCGCAAAGCGAGCTGCTCCGGCACGTGAACGCCATCCCGGAGCTGAAAACGGAGCGGCTGACGCTGTCGGCCCTGACGGAGGCGGACATTCCCGCCTACAACGCCCTGGTGCTGGACGGAGACCGAAACCGCTGGTGGGGCTATGACGACGTGGGCGGCCTGGGCGGTCCGGTGGAGGAGCGGAGCTTCTTCGACGTGGCCCGGAAGGACTTCGAGAACCGGCAGGCGGTGAATTTCGCCGTCCGGCTGGATGGAAAGCTCATCGGCGAGGCGGTGCTGTACCGCTTCGACTGCCGGGGCGGCGCGGAGCTGGGCTGCCGCATCGACGGCGCCTACGCCGGGCACGGCTACGGCACCGAGGCGTTCACCGCCGTGGCGGAATGGGCGCTGTATAAGGTCCACCTGACCCGGGTGGTGGCCAAGTGCTTCAAGGAGAACCAGGCGTCCTACAAAATGCTGTCCTCCTGCATGCGGAAAAACGGCGAGGACGAGACGTTCTTCTACTTTGAAAAATTGGTTTAAAAAATCAGCAGTGGAACCTTCCACTGCTGATTTTTTGTTCATGGATGTAAGTCCGCCCGGCGGCAGGTGCAGCCCTCGGTGAGGCCCAGAGCCTCCACCCGGGTCTCCGGAATGTCCAGAGAGAACTTCTGCCCATCGGCGGTCTGGCACAGCAGCCACAGCGGCGCGGACTCCCGGTGTTCCTCGCAGCCGAAGTCTCCATCCTCGATGCGCAGGACGCACACGTCGTGTCCTGGCGCGGCGGCGATGCGGGCCGCCACCTCTTCGTCCGTCAGTCTCATGCCAGGAACTCCGGGCCGAAGCTGTGGGGGAGCAGTTCGGACAGGGTAAAGACCTGTTCCTCTCCCTTGCCGTTGAGGCAGATGACCTCGATGTTGGGGGCAAATTCCCGCAGCACCTGGCGGCAGACGGCGCAGGGGACGCAGAAATCCTCACACCGGCCCGCCACGGCGATGCGCACAAAGTCGGTGTGGCCCTCACTGACGGCCTTGGCAACGGCGGTGCGCTCGGCGCAGATGGTGGGGGAGAAGGCGGCGTTTTCGATGTTGCAGCCAGTGAATACCGTGCCGTCGGCGCACTCCAGGGCAGCGCCCACGGCAAAGTGGGAGTAGGGGCAGTAGGCCCGGTCCAGCATGGCGACGGCCGCGGCCTTCAATTCTTCACGGGTCATGGCGATTCCTCCTGTTCGTCTTATCTCGCGGCGCAGCCCAGCAAAGCAGGTGCGGCGCGAAAGAGTAAGGACCGTCCGCAAGGATAAGAATATCCGCTCCGGACACAGCGGGCATTCGTTCCGCAAGGACGCGTCCTTACGACAGCCAGCCGACCTCTCTCTGAGGTCTCACAGACAGGTCGATGATGTCCTTGGCGTCATAGAATTTCATGTACCGCTCCCGGCTTTTGGCGGAGCGGAGGGTAGTGCCGTCGGGGTGGAGCCGGTCGCAGATGACGGCGCTGATGTCGCTCTTACACTTGGACCAGGAGTCGATGCCCACGGAGCAGAAGATACGGAAGCCGTGCTGCTGCATCCACTGGAAAGCGGGGCCGGACTGCTTCACGTCGTCGCCGTCCAGACGGCCGCCGAAGGGGTAGAACAGCACGGGGGTCTCGCCCACCAGGGAGCCAACCTCGTCAAACCACTTCTGCATATCCGCCGTCACTGTTTCCACCGTGCGGGTGTTCAGGCTGATGTGGCCCCAAGTGTGGCTGCCGAAGGTCCAGCCGGTGCGCTTCAACTCCGCCACGATGGGCTTCACCGCTTCGATCTCCTTCTGGCGGTCAGCCTCCCGCTCCGGTGTCCAGTTTTCACGGTCCGTCTGGGTGCGGTAGCCCAGGATGCCCTCATAGCCCGTCAGGCTCAGGCAGCCCTTGGCACCGAAAGGAGAGAAGTCGGGGTGCTCCTCCACGAATTTGTCCAGGATGGTCACGGCGTCTAAGTCCCGGCTGAGGACCTCGTTGCCCTGGGGGTCCAGGCCCCAGGACCAGAGCTTCCCGTCCTCCCCGATGACCAATTTATAGGTGAAGCCATTTTCCAACATGTACTCATAGTAATTCACATCGTCGTAGGAGAAGATCAGGGGCTTTTTGCCCTCGGGGAGGTACAGGGTGTTTTTCACCATGCGGGTCTCCCCGGCCTCATTGGTCTGCTCACTCCAGCAGTCCGCGATGTCCACCAGAACGTAGCCCTTGTCGTAGACGCTCTGCAAAATTTTCAGGTACTCCCCGGCGGTGACCATCCAGTCGTCGATGCCGTCGGATTTGTAGTCGCCGTCAAAGGCCAGCTCCGGGTAGGCCACCACGGGATGGAAGAACAGGTGCTCCACCACGCCGTCGTAGGCAACGTAGGTCACGCCGTCCCGGATGCCGCCCTCAGGCTGGACAGTGGGGTCCAGAATGGTGTAGGGCTCCGGTTCCGGCTCCGGCTCGGCAGGAGCGTCAGCCTCCGGGGCTTCCACGGATGGCTCCTCCGGCTGGGAGGGACCGCTGGAGCCGGGAGAGGCAGGGGCGGGGCTTCCGCAGGCCGTCAGGCTCAGCAGCAGGAGCAAAGCGAAAAGCAGGCTGGTGATACGGCGCATATGTACAGTTCCTTTCTGTCGGTTATTTTATACCAATCAGTATAGCAGGTCCTTCGACGAAAAAGAAGAACAAAAGGATTACAAAAAACGGGCGGCACAGCCGCCCGTTTTTCACCGCTTCTCTCCCGGCTTGAAAATCAGCGCCATGAGAACGCCGAAGACCACCGCCGCCGAAATGCCGCCGGCGGTGGCGGTAAGGCCTCCGGTGAGGACGCCCAGCCAGCCCTTTTCCGCCACGGCCTTGGAAACGCCCTTCGCCAAGGCGTGACCAAAGCCTGTCAGAGGAACCGTGGCCCCGGCGCCGCCCCAGTCGGCGATGGGCTGGTACACGCCCAGGGCGCTGAGAATGACGCCCGCCACCACATAGCCCGTTAGGATGCGGGCGGGGGTGAGCTTCGTCTTATCGATCAGGATCTGTCCGATGGCGCAGAGAACGCCGCCGCAGAGGAATGCGTTGAGATAGTCCATAGAGACACCTCCAATGATTTCTGCGGTCAGTTTTCCCGCAAAAGGCAGAAGTATGCAAAAACGAGGATGCCCGGCCTTTCGGCCGGGCGTCCTCTATATGAAGGGAGAAAAGAGAAGAGCAAATTTACTGGGCGGCCTCGTCCTGGAGGGCGTCGTAGCCCTGCTCGCCGGTACGGACCTTGATGACGTTCTCCACGTTGGAGATGAAGATCTTGCCGTCGCCGATGTTGCCGGTGTAGAGGACCTTGCGGGCGGTGTTGACCACCAGGGAGACGGGCAGCTTGCTGACTACAATGGACACCTGCAGGCTGGGCAGCATGGTGGCTTCCACCTTGGCACCGCGGAAGTAGCCCTCGGTCTTGCCCCGCTGCTCGCCGCAGCCCATGACGTTGGTGGCGGTCATGCCGGTGATGCCGATGTCGAACATGGCCCGCTTCAGCGCGTCGAACCGCTCCATCTTGCACAGGATGTCGATCTTGGTCATCTTCACGCCGCCCACGGGAGCGGAGGACTCCACGGCGGAGGCGGCGACCTCCACGGGAACGGCCTCCTTGACAGGGACGTCGCCGGTGGCCTGGGCGATGAGGTCAGCGGGGGTGTCATCGTAGACGAAGGCGAAGCCGCCGTATGCGGAGGGAAGGCCGTGCTCGGTGATATCCAGGCCCTTCAGCTCCTCCTCAGCGGAGACTCGGAGGCCGATGGTGCGCTTGATGATAACGAAGACAATGGTGATCATCACGCCGGCCCAGGCAGCGGTAGCCAGCACGCCCAGGCACTGGACCAGGAAGAAGTGGAAACCGCCGCCGTAGAACACGCCGCCGTCCACGGCCAGCAGGCCGGTGAGGATGGTGCCCATGGCGCCGCAGACGCCGTGCACGGAGATAGCGCCCACAGGGTCGTCGATCTTTACCACGGAATCGAAGAAGTTGACGGAGATGGGGAGGACCAGGCCCGCCACGATGCCGATGATGGCGGCGCCCACGGGAGAAACGGCGTCGCAGCCGGCGGTGATGGCCACCAGGCCAGCCAGAGCGGCGTTGAGAGTCATGCCTACATCAGGCTTCTTATAGCGCAGCCAGGTGTAGAGCATGGTGACGCAGGAGGCCACAGCGGCAGCCATATTGGTGTTGACGAAGATGAGGCCGGCGGAGACCATGGCCTCGTCGCTGTCCATGGCCACGGTGGAGCAACCGTTGAAGCCGAACCAGCAGAACCACAGGATGAACACGCCCAGAGCGCCCAGGGACAGGTTGTGGCCGATGATGGCCCGGGGCTTGCCATCCTTGTCGTACTTGCCGATGCGGGGGCCCAGGATGGCGGCGCCGATGCAGGCGCACACACCGCCCACCATATGGACCGCGGTGGAACCGGCGAAATCATGGAAGCCCAGCTGGCTCAGCCAGCCGCCGCCCCAGATCCAGTGGCCGGAGATGGGATAGATGAAAGCGGAGATGCAGAAAGAGTAGATGCAGTAGGAGATGAACTTGGTGCGCTCCGCCATGGAGCCGGAGACGATGGTGGCGGCGGTGGCGCAGAAGACGGTCTGGAAGATCAGGAACGCGAACAGAGGTACGCCGGAGGGGAGCACGTCGGCGTAGTCGCCCAGAACGAAGGGGTCAAAGCCGCCGATGATGGCGCCGGCGCCGCCGAACATGAGGCCGAAGCCCAGGATCCAATAGGTGGGGGTGCCAATGCAGAAATCCATCAGGTTCTTCATCAGGATATTGCCGGTGTTCTTGGCACGGGTGAAGCCCGCCTCACACATGGCGAAGCCGGCCTGCATGAAGAAGACCAGGGCCGCGCCTAACAGGACCCAAATCGTGTTGACTGCTGAATACATAATGTTTCCTCCTTACACACAAATAAGGCAAGGGCGCCGGAGAGTTTGACTCTCTCAGGCGCCCTTGCCTTAACAATGGTATGACTTTACCACTGCAAAGCGTATTTCGTCAATGGGCGGTTTTGACAAGGCTTTCGCGTTTTTGACTAAAAACTTCTCAAAAACTTATATAAATTAACAACGGGCGATGCGGCTTCCGCCGCATCGCCCAAAGTTTTGTATCAGATGGTCCGTACCAGGTTCGTATAGCCGGTGAGGTACTCATCCACCTCGGCGGCCACGGCCCGGCCCTCGGCGATAGCCCACACCACCAGGGACTGGCCCCGGCGCATATCGCCCGCCGCGAAGACCTTCTCCACGCTGGCGGCAAAGCTGCCCTCCGCTGTGGTGACGGTCTTATTTGCCTCCACGCCGAAGGCGGCGCACACGTCCTCCCGGCACCCGGCAAAGCCGGTGGCGCCGATGAGAAGCTGGCAGGGGAGGGTGTCGCCCTCCGTGGTGACGACCCCGGTGAGGTTCCCGTTTTCGTCCTTCACCAGCTCCCGGACCTGCACGCCGAAGCGGCGGGGGTCATGGCCGGTGACGGCCAGGGCCTCCTCATGGGCGTAGTCCATGGGGAGCTGGCCGTTTTGCAGGTAATCGCTCTCCGGGCGGCGCACCAGCTGGGTCACGGAGGAGGCCCCCTCCCGCAGGGCGGTGGCCAAGCAGTCGCTGGCGGTGTCTCCGGTGCCGATGATGACCACATCCCGGCCCTCCGTCGTGGGAACAGCGGGAGACTGGCCGAACTGGTGGCGCTGGACGGCGGCCCGGAGGTATTCCGTGCCGAAGTACACGCCGCTGACGCCTTCGGTGTCCAGGCCCAAGGGCCGGGGCTTCCCGGCGCCGCAGCAGAGGATGACGGCGTCGTATTCCCGCAGCAGCCGCTGGGCGGTCTGGGGCTCCGCCGCGTCCACGCCGCAGACGAAGCTGACGCCCTCGTCGGTCATCAGCTCCACCCGGCGCTTCACGATGCTCTTGGGCAGCTTCATGTTGGGGATGCCGAAGGTCAGCAATCCGCCGGGGCGGTCCTCCTTTTCAATGACGGTGACGGAGTGGCCCCGGTGGTTCAGCTGGTCCGCCGCGGCAAGGCCCGCCGGGCCGGAGCCGATGACGGCCACCTTCTTCCCCGACCACTGGGGCGGACGGCGGCGCTTCATAGACTTGTTGGCGAAAGCCTCCTCAATGACGCACAGCTCGTTGTCCCGGACGGTGACGGGGCTGCCGTAAATGCCGCAGATGCAGGCCCGCTCGCAGGGAGCGGGGCACACCCGCCCGGTGAACTCCGGGAAGTTGTTGGTTTTCAGCAGGCGGCTCAGGGCATGGGCCCGGTTGCCCGCGTAGATCATGTCGTTCCACTCGGGGATGAGGTTGTGCAGGGGGCAGCCGAAGGGCTTGCCCTCGTAGATGATGCCCGCCTGACAGTAGGGCACGCCGCAGTTCATGCAGCGTCCGCCCTGCTGGGCCCGGTATTCATCGGGCAGGGGGAGGCGGAACTCCTCCCAGTCATGCACCCGCTTCTGGGGAGGGCGGTGCGCTTCATCTTTGCGGATGTATTCCAAAAATCCGGTAGTCTTTCCCATATGATTCGCCCTCCTTTCTCAGCTTCTGGTGTTGGCGTAGAACGCCTCAATCTCCGCCTGCTCCCGGCTCATGCCCTTTTCCTCGTACTGGGCGATGGAGCGCAGCATCCGGTCATAGTCCTTGGGCATGACCTTCTTGAAGCAGGGGATATAGCTCTTGAAGGCCGCCAGAATGTGCTTGCCACGGGGGGAGCCGGTGGCGGCCACATGCTCTTCAATGAGGGAGCGAAGCTCCTGGATGTCATGGGACTCCGTCAGGGTGTCGATGAGCACCTGCTCCTTGTTCAGCCGCAGGTACAGGTCGTGGTGCTCGTCCAGCACGTAGGCGATGCCGCCGGACATGCCCGCCGCGAAGTTCTTCCCGGTGGGGCCCAGGATGACCACCCGGCCGCCGGTCATGTACTCGCAGCCGTGGTCGCCCACGCCCTCCACCACGGCCACCGCGCCGGAGTTGCGGACGCAGAACCGCTCGCCGGCCACGCCACTGATGAAAGCCTTGCCGCTGGTGGCGCCGTACAGAGCCACGTTGCCCACGATGATGTTCTCACCGGGGTCGAACTGGGAGCCCTTGGGGGGATAGAGGATCAGCTTGCCGCCGGAGAGGCCCTTGCCGAACCCGTCGTTGCAGTCGCCCTCCAGGGCCAGGGTGAGGCCCTTGGGGATGAAGGCGCCGAAGGACTGTCCGCCGCCGCCGTGGCAGGTGATGACGTAGCTGTCGTCGCTCAGCGAATCGCCGCAGGTGCGGGTGATCTCGGAGCCGAACAGGGTGCCGAAGGCGCGGTCCGTGGAGGACACCTGCAGGTCCAGCTTGCCGGATTTCTTGCCCTTCAGGCTCTTACCCAGCTTTTCCACCAGCACGCTCATGTCCACCGTCTTTTCCAGGTGGAAGTCGTAGACGGTGCTGGGGTCAAAGTGGGGCACATGGTCGCCATAGGGATTCTGGAGCAGGTTCGTCAGGTCCAGGGTCTCCGCCCGGTGGGTGACCAGCTTTTCCCGGACCCGCAGCAGGTCGCTGCGGCCTACCAGCTCGTCCACGGTGCGGATGCCCAATTTTGCCATGTACTCCCGCAGCTCCTGGGCCACGAAGTACATGAAGTTGATGACGTACTCCGGCTTGCCCGCGAACCGCTTGCGGAGCTGAGGGTTCTGGGTGGCGATGCCGGCGGGGCAGGTATCCAGATTGCACACCCGCATCATGCAGCAGCCCATGGTGACCAGGGGCGCGGTGGCGAAGCCGAATTCCTCGGCGCCCAGCATACAGGCGATGGCCACGTCCCGGCCAGTCATCAGCTTGCCGTCGGCCTCGATGACCACCTGGGTCCGCAGGCCGTTTTTGATGAGGGTCTGGTGGGCCTCCGCCACGCCCAGCTCCCAGGGCAGGCCCGCGCCCTGGATGGAGTTCCGGGGGGCCGCGCCGGTACCGCCGTCGTGGCCGGAGATGAGCACCACCTGGGCGCCCGCCTTGGCGACGCCCGCGGCGATGGTGCCGACACCCGCCTCGGATACCAGCTTCACGCTGATGCGGGCGTTGCGGTTGGCGTTCTTCATGTCGTAAATCAGCTGGGCCAGGTCCTCGATGGAGTAGATGTCGTGGTGGGGCGGGGGAGAGATCAGGCTGACGCCGGGGGTGGAGTACCGGGTCTTGGCGATCCAGGGGTACACCTTTTTGCCGGGCAGATGGCCGCCCTCGCCGGGCTTGGCACCCTGGGCCATTTTGATCTGAATTTCCTGGGCGCTGCACAGGTATTCGCTGGTGACGCCGAAGCGGCCGGAGGCGATCTGCTTGATGGCGGAGCACCGCTCGTCCCAGAGCCGGTCCGGGGACTCGCCGCCCTCGCCGGAGTTGGACTTGCCGCCGATGCGGTTCATGGCGATAGCCATGCACTCATGGGCCTCCTGGGAGATGGAGCCGTAGCTCATGGCGCCGGTCTTGAACCGCTTGACGATGGATTCCACCGGCTCCACCTCGTCAATGGGGATGCCGCCGTCCTCCGCGAACTGGAAGCCCAGCAGACCCCGCAGGGTGTGGGGCTTGTCCGCGAAGTCCACCAGGGCGGTGTATTCCTTGAAGGTCTCGTAGCTGCCCTCCCGGGTGGCCTTCTGTAGCAGCAGGATGGTCCGGGGGTTGTACATATGGTCCTCTTTGTCAGGGCCGGAGCGCAGCTTGTGGGCGCCCATGGAGTCCAGGGTGGAGTCAAAGCCCAGGCCCAGGGGGTCGAAGGCTTGGTTGTGGTTCCATTCCACGCCCTCGCCGATCTCCTCCAGGCCAACGCCCTCTACACGGGAGACGGTGTTGGTGAAGTACTTGTCGATGACTTTTTTATTGATGCCCACGCACTCGAAAATTTGCGCGGACTGGTAGGATTGGATGGTGGAGATGCCCATTTTGGAGGCAATTTTCACGATGCCGTGGAGAATGGCGCTGTTGTAGTCGTTGACGGCGGCGGTGGGGTCCTTGTCCAGCAGGCCCAGAGTCACCAGCTCCTCCACGCACTCCTGGGCCAGATAGGGGTTGATGGCCTGGGCGCCGTAGCCCAGCAGGGTGGCGAAGTGGTGCACATCTCTCGGTTCGGCGCTCTCCAAAATCATGGAGACGGCGGTGCGCTTTTTCGTGCGCACCAGGTATTGCTCCAGAGCGGAGACCGCCAGCAGGGAGGGAATGGCGACGTGGTTTTCATCCACGCCCCGGTCCGACAGGATGAGGATGTTGGCACCCTTCTTATAGGCCCGGTCCACGTTGACGAACAGCTGGTCCAGGGCGTTTTCCAGCGGGGAGCCCTTGTAGTACAGCAGGGAGATGGTCTCCACGTGGAAGCCGGGGCGGTTCATGTACCTGAGCTTCATCAGATCCACGGACGTCAGAATAGGGTTGTGGATTTGCAGAACGGTGCAGTTCTCCGCCTTTTCCTGCAGCAGGTTGCCGCTGGAGCCGACATACACCGTGGTGTCGGTGACGATCTCCTCCCGGATGGCGTCCATGGGCGGGTTCGTTACCTGGGCGAAGAGCTGCTTGAAGTAGTTGAACAGGGGCTGGTGGTGCTCACTGAGCACCGCCAGGGGGGTGTCCACGCCCATGGCGGAGGTGGGCTCGGCGCCGTCCCGGGCCATGGGGAGGATGGAATCCTTGACCTCCTCATAGGAGTAGCCGAAGGCCTTGTACAGCCGGTCCCGCAGCTCCTGGGAGTGGGTCTCCACCCGCTTGTTGGGGATGGGGAGGTCTTTCAGGTAGACCAGATGGGCGTCCAGCCATTCGCCGTAGGGCTGCTGGCAGGCGTAGCGGCGCTTCAGCTCACTGTCGTCCACCAGGCGGCCTTCCCGCAGGTCGGCCAGCAGCATCCGGCCGGGCTGGAGCCGGGATTTCTTCACGATTTTTTCAGGGGGAATATCCAGCACGCCCACCTCGGAGGACAGGATGAGCAGGTCTCCGTCGGTGAGATACCAGCGGCAGGGCCGCAGGCCGTTGCGGTCCAGCACCGCACCCACGGTGTCGCCGTCGGAGAACACGATGGCGGCGGGGCCGTCCCAGGGCTCCATCATGGTGGCGTAGTAGTGGTAGAAGTCCCGCTTCTCCCGCTCCATCTTCTTGTCGTTGGCCCAGGGCTCCGGGATGCACATCATCACCGCCTGGGGCAGGTCGATGCCGTTCATCATCAGGAACTCCAGGGTGTTGTCCAGCATGGAGCTGTCAGAGCCGTTCTGGTCAATGACGGGCAGGACCTTGTCCATGTCGTCTTCCATCACGGCGGAGGACATGGATTCCTCACGGGCCAGCATACGGTCCACGTTGCCCCGGATGGTGTTGATCTCGCCGTTGTGCATGATGTAGCGGTTGGGATGGGCCCGCTGCCAACTGGGGTTCGTGTTGGTGGAGAACCGGGAGTGGACCAGGGCGATGGCGCTCTCACAGTCCGGGTCCGTCAGGTCTGCGTAGAACTTCCGAAGCTGGCCTACCAGGAACATGCCCTTATAGACGATGGTCCGGCTGGAGAAGGAGGAGATGTAGGTGTTGACGTTGGACTGCTCGAACACCCGGCGGGCCACATACAGCTTCCGGTCAAAGTCCAGGCCCTTTTCACAGTCGGCGGGGCGCTTCACAAAGCACTGACAGATGGTGGGCATACAGGCCAGGGCCTTTTCGCCCAGGACCTCGGGGTGGGTGGGCACGTCCCGCCAGCCCAGGAACTCCATGCCCTCCTTGGCCACGATGATCTCCATCATCTTCTTGGCCTGGGCACGCTTGAGGCGGTCGTTGGGGAAGAAGAACATGCCCACGCCGTAGTCCCGCTCGCCGCCCAGAGCGATGCCGTCGGCAGCCGCGGCCTTTACCATCAGCTTGTGGGGGACCTGGAGCATCAGGCCCACGCCGTCGCCGGTCTCTCCGGCGGCGTCCTTGCCGGCGCGGTGCTCCAGCTTTTCCACGATCTTCAGGGCGTTGTCCACGGTCTGGTAGGATTTCCCGCCCTTCAGGTCCACCACCGCGCCGATGCCGCAGGCATCGTGCTCAAATTGGGGGGAGTAGAGGGGATAGTTTTTCTGGTCAGTTCCCGTCATGGGAATCACTCCAATCAATTAGGAATTAGGAACTAGGAAGTAGGAGGTAGGAGTTAGTGGTAATTCGCCGTAGGCGAATTGATTTCAATTATTTTTGTCAGGACAGAAGGTGAATTGCCGCAAAGCGGCAAGAGAAGTCGCCCTGGGGCGTGTGCCTGACAAAAATGCTTTGACTCAGCCGCCTTTGCCCGCAAGGGGCACGCGATATCCGTAAGGCGCTGAAGCGCCAACGGCTATCCAGGGGCGGCGTTCACCAGTGACCGATGTCACTGGTGAGGGGGATCTACTGCGCAGCCGTTAGCAGCTTTGCTGCTTTACGGATGCGGCGTCCCCCTTGCGGGGAAAGGGGGGGCGCAGTCCCCTCTTTACTTCGTATAGGAGTCGATGATGTATTGGGCCATTTCCGCCAGCTTCATACCGCTGTCCATGCTGCGCTTTTGCAAAAAGCGGTGGGCTTCCGCCTCCGTCATGCGGTTGACGTCCATCAGCAGTTCCTTGGCGGTGCGGATGAGCTTCTGCTCCTCCTCTTTCCGTTTGGGAGGCGGGTGGTGGAGGTTCTTTTCCTCGAACCGCCGGAGCATATCGAGGCTTGCGAAGAAGTCGGACCGGGCGGCGGGGGTCGCCAGCTTGTAGAGGTTTTCCCCCTCGCACATGTCCAGGTTCACGGCGGAGGACACCACCAGCAGCACGGCGGTGCCCCGCAGGTCGGCGGCTAGGTCCGTGGCGGTCATGTCCCGGAACTTGAAGCCGCAGACCACGATGGCGCTGCCCAGCTTCCGGCAGGCCCGGATGGCCTCGGCGCCGGAGGTACAGCAGGCGGCGGGCTCCCAGCCGTCGGATACCAGCAGGCGCAGGATGCGGCGCTGGGCCTCTTCATTGGCAAAGGCTACCACGATCCTGTCCATATGGCTTCACTCCTCGTCAAAAATCGCCTGTCCGAAACGGCCCGCCGTAGGCGCGACGTGCCTTATTCTCCCATGCGCTTTTTTCCTCTCCCCACCGGAACCGCTTTCGCTGGGTTCCGGCGGGGGCCCCGCATGAGAATCGCCTGCCTGAAACGCTTTTAGTAGGTCACCAGGTATTTCTCCAGCTCCCACTGGGAGACCTGGGTGCGGTATTCCTCCCACTCCCGCAGCTTGCCGTTGATATACTGGGCGGAGGTGTGGGGACCCAGGGCGTCCAGTACCACGCTGTCCGCCTCCATGGCCCGGATGGCGGCCACCAGGGTGCCGGGCAGGCTCTCAATGCCCCGGGCGGCCCGGGCGTCGGGAGTCATGGCATAGATGTTCTCCGCGATCTCCGGCGGCGGGGTCAGCCCCCGCTCGATGCCGTCCAGTCCGGCGGCCAGGCAGGCGGCGAACACCAGGTAGGGGTTGCAGGAGGGGTCCGGGCTCCGCAGCTCCACCCGGGTGCCCTGGCCCCGGGGGGCCGGGATGCGGATGAGGGCGGAGCGGTTGGAGGAGGACCAGGCGGCGTAGCAGGGGGCCTCATAGCCCGGCACCAGCCGCTTGTAGGAGTTCACCAGGGGATTGGTCAGGGCGCAGAAGCCCTGGACGTGGGCCAGCAGGCCCGCAATGAACTGGTAGGCCAGGGGGGAGAGCTGGCTGGGGGCGCCGGGGTCAAAGAAGGCGTTTTTCCCGTCCTTGAACAGCGACATGTTGATGTGCATACCGCTTCCTGCCGTGCCGGGCACGGGCTTGGGCATGAAGGTGGCGTGGAGGCCGTTTTTCTGGGCCAGGGTCTTGACCGCCAGCTTGAAGGTCATGATGTTGTCGGCGGCCCGGAGGGCGTCGGCATACTTGAAGTCGATCTCGTGCTGTCCGGCGGCTACCTCGTGGTGACTGGCCTCGATCTCAAAGCCCATCTCCTCCAGGGAGAGGCAGATCTCCCGGCGGGTGCTCTCGCCGTGGTCCAGGGGGCCCAGATCGAAATAGCCCGCCTCGTCGCTGGTGCGGGTGGTGGGGCGGCCGTCCTCGTCCGTCTGGAACAGGAAGAACTCCAGCTCCGGGCCGGCGTTGAAGGTGTAGCCCATATCCTCGGCCCGCTTCAGCACCCGCTTCAGCACGTTCCGGGGATCGCCGGCAAAGGGGGTGCCGTCGGGGTTGTGGACCTCGCAGATGAGCCGGGCCACCTTGCCGTACTGGGGCCGCCAAGGCAGGATGGCGAAGGTGTCCAGGTCAGGGTAGAGGTACTGGTCGGATTCCTCGATGCGGACGAAGCCCTCGATGGAGCTGCCGTCCATCATGATCTCATTGTCCAGCGCCCGCTGGATCTGGGAGGCGGTGATGGCCACGTTTTTGAGCTGGCCGAAAATATCGGTGAACTGCATCCGGATGAACTGGATGTCCTCGTCTTCGACCAGGCGGAGGATGTCCTCCTTGGTGTATCTGCCCATGAACAGTCTCCTTTCCGTATGGAAATCTGTAATTTATTACTTTAAAGCATATTAGAAAAGGGTACAAAAAATGAGCGCGGACGACCCAAGAGGGGGCGCCTTTGCTCTCTCTACTTTCGAATTATACGTGCAAAAAACCCGTCCTGTCAACGGTTTTGACCGTGGAAGGGCGGGCTTTCGGCAGATTTCGGGAACTCTTCTAAATGCGGTTCGTGCAGGAAAAAAACCTTTGTGCAATTTCCATACGGGAAACGGTTGTTTTTCTTAGGCGCACATTATTTTTCGGTGGAGATACAGACCGCATGGCAGATACCGGGGATGGACTCCCCCTGGAAACTGGAGGTGGGGGACAGCAGCGCCCCGGTGGGGGCGAAGACGATGCGCTTCCACCGCCCGGACCGCAGGCCGGAGAGGAGGTAGCCGTTGAGCACCGAGGCGGAGCAGCCACAGCCGGAGGCTCCGGCGTGCATATCCTGGGCCTGGCGGTCGTAGAGCAGCAATCCGCAGTCCTGGAAATTCTCCCCCAGGTCCACGCCGTCCCGGGAGAAGAAGTCCCGGACGATGGCGTGGCCCAGCTCCCCCAGGTCGCCGGTGACCACCAGGTCATAGTCCTGGGGCTTTGTCCCTGTGTCCCGGAAAAAGGCGGAGAGGGTATCGTAGGCGGCGGGGGCCATGGCCGCCCCCATGTTGTTCACGTCGCTGACGCCCCGGTCCACGATCTTGCCGCAGGTGACGTGGGTGATATAGGGTCCGGGGCCGTCCTCTGCCAGGATGGTGCATCCGGCGGCGGTGGCGGTCCACTGGGCCGTGGGAGGCCGCTGGTTGCCGTAGGGCACCGGCATCCGGTACTGCCGCTCGGCGGTGCAGAAATGGGAGCTGGTGACGGCGGCGACCCTGCTGGCGTAGCCGCCGTCGATGAGCATGGCCGCCAGGGACAGCGACTCGCCCATGGTGGAGCAGGCGCCGTACAGGCCGTAAAAGGGGATGCCGAAGTCCCGCAGGCCGAAGGAGGAGCCGATGCACTGGTTCAGCAGGTCCCCGGCGCAGATATAGTCCAGGTCGCCGGGCTTCAGCCTGGCCTGGTCCATGGCCCGCTGGACCACCTTTTTCTGCATGGTGGACTCCGCCTTCTCCCAGGTCTTTTCACCGAAGAAGGAATCCTCAGACAGCTCATCGAAGTAGGAGGACAGGGGCCCCTTGCTCTCCTGGTTGCCGCCGATGTTGGCGTAGGAGATGACGGAGGGGGGATGGGACAGGGCGATGGTGCGTTTGCCGACACGTTTTTCGTTCATGGAGGACACCTCGCTTTTGTGGGTTGTCCATAGGGTGTCCGCAAACAGGAAAATTATGAGCGGTGTGTTATTCCGCCGAAGTGGATTTTTCCGGGTGTTCTGTGTGCCCACCGACCGACGGGAGGACCCGCAGAGCCGGACCGCTCTCCCGAAGGTACAGCTCTTCGCAGTCCTGCTGGGCTTTCACCAGGATGCGGATGGCTTTTTCCGTCTCCCGCATCAGGTGCAGGTACATTTCCTGATAGTCTGGCATGGTCCTTTTCCCTTTCCTGCTTTTTCAATGATTATAGCCGAATATTCGGCATTATTCAAGACTTGCATTTTCGGATATGCTAAATGCAAGGCAGGTGTGGGTATGATTACGTTTGAACCACTGTGGGAGACTTTAAAACGAAAAAACATATCCCAATACGCTTTGATCAAAGAGTATGGGGTCAGCACAGGGACACTGGACGCACTGCGGAAAAACCGGAGTGTCACACTGAATACGCTGAATGACCTCTGCAATATGCTGCAATGTGATATTTCGGATATTATCCAATTTACTCCTGACAAAACATAACACGGGAAGCGGTCGCTGCTTCCCGTGTTGTTTTTTACTGCTCCAGCGCGGCGGCGTAGAGCTCGTTTTTGGAAAGTCCCGTGTGTTCTGCGACTTCTTTTGCGGCGTCTTTCAGGCGCATGCCCTGCTCCTTCAGGGCCAGCACCTGGGCCACGGCGTCCTCCAGGGTGACAGCCGGGGCCTCCGCCGACTCCGCGCCGGCCACCACCAGCACATATTCCCCTTTGGGGGTGTTCTCGGCGTAATACGCCACGGCCTCGCCCAGGGTGGTGCGGACGGTCTCCTCGTGGAGCTTCGTCAGCTCCCGGCACAGGGAGATGCGCCGCTCCGGGCCGAAGGCGGCGCACAGGTCCTCCAGCGTCGTCCGCAGCTTGTGGGGCGCCTCGTGGAATATCATGGTCCGCTCTTCATCTTTCAGGTTCTCCAGCCGCTCCCGGCGGCTTTTTTTGTTGACCGTCAGGAAGCCCTCAAAGGTGAACCGCCCGGTGGGCAGGCCGCTGACCGCCAGGGCGTTCACCGCCGCGCAGCAGCCGGGGATGGACAGTACCTCCACGCCGTTTTCGGCGCACAGCCGCACCAGGTCCTCGCCGGGGTCTGAGATGGCGGGGGTCCCGGCGTCTGTCACCAAGGCGCAGGACTCTCCCGCCAGCAGGCGGGCAAGGATGGCCTGCCCGGCGGTGACGTGGTTGTGCTCATGGTAGCTGACCAGGGGCTTTTTGATATTGAAGTGGTTCAGCAGCTTCACGGACACCCGGGTGTCCTCCGCCGCGATGAAGTCCGCGGCCTCCAGCGTCTCCACGGCCCGGGGAGAGAAGTCCCCCAGATTGCCGATGGGCGTGGCGACCAGATAGAGCGTGCCGCTCATGGCGTTTCCTCCTGTTGTCTGAAATAGATGGCGTCCACCTCGGCGGAGGGAGCGCCGTCCGCTGTCTGTAAAATCAGAGGTTCTTCAATGGTAAGTCCCGGCCTGCCGCCCCGGCGGGCCTCCGCCAGCACCAGGGAGGGGGCGCTGCCCGCCGTTTTGCAGACGAAGCGCAGCCGCTTGGGCTCCAGCCCGTGTTCCCGCAGGGCGCACAGCAGGTCCGTCAGCCGCTCCGGCTTGTGGACCAGACAGAAGCTGCCGCCCCAGCGGAGCAGGTGTGACGCGGCACGGCAGATGTCCTCCAGGCTACAGTCCACCTCGCTGCGTGCGGTGCGGCGGGCGCTGTCGCCGGACAATGCGCCGCTGGCGCAAGGGTAGTAGGGCGGGTTGCAGACCGCAAGGTCAAAGCTGCCGGTGGGGAACAGGGCTTTCACGTTCCGCAGGTCGGCGGCGAGAAAGGAGAGGCGGTCCGTCAGGCCGTTTTCCACCGCCGCTTTTTCCGCAAGCCGGATGGCGGCGGGCTGGATGTCGACGCCGGTGATGGCGAGTCCCGGCTGCCTTTGCAGCAACAGAAGTCCCAGCAGCCCGGTGCCGCAGCCTAGGTCCATCATCCGCAGGCCGGGCTTCAGCCGGGGCAGGGAGGAGAGAAGGAACGTGTCCGTGCCGGGGCGGAACAGGGCGTCGTCGTAGACGAAGCGGTATCCGCCGGGGCAGAGGGCTTCCCAGTGTTCCATAAGCCGCCTCCCTGAAAAAAGATGGTATTATTATAGCGGAAATGGTCCGGGAGTGCAAGATGGGGACGGCGGTTGACCCGGCGGCTCCCGGCGGGTATAATGGGGAGGAAAATTTCCGTCGAAAGGGGGCAGGGGACATGGAAACTGTGGGACGGTTCGCGCCGTCGCCCAGCGGACGCATCCACCTGGGCAATATCCTGTGCGCGCTGCTGGTGTGGCTCAGCGCCCGGCAGAAGGGCGGAAAGGTGGTCCTGCGCATCGAGGACCTGGACACCGCCCGCTGTCCCCGGCGGTACGCGGACCAGATGGAGGACGATCTGCGGTGGCTGGGTCTTAGCTGGGACGAGGGCCCCGGTGTGGGCGGCCCGGACGGGCCGTATTACCAGAGCGAAAGAACGGCGCTCTATCAGGCGGCGCTGGAAAAATTGGAGCAAAAGGGCCTGGTCTATCCATGCTTCTGCACCCGGGCGGAGCTCCACGCCGCCAGCGCCCCCCACCGGGAGGACGGCCAGGTGGTCTACGCCGGCACCTGCCGGACTCTGACGCAGGAGGAAGCGGCGGAAAAGGCGAAAAAGCGGCCCCCGGCTCTGCGGCTGCGGGTTCCGGAGAAAGTATGGGGCTTTACGGACGGCCATATGGGGCCGTATGAGGAACATCTGGCCCGGGACTGCGGCGACTTTCTGCTGCGGCGGTCCGACGGGATGTTTGCCTACCAGCTGGCCGTGGTGGTGGACGACGCTGCCATGGGCGTGACGGAGGTGGTCCGGGGCGCCGACCTGCTGGACTCCACCCCCCGGCAGCTCTACCTGTACGACCTGCTGGGCCTGACGCCGCCGGTATTTTACCACTTCCCGCTGCTGCTGACTTCCGACGGGCGGCGGCTCTCCAAGCGGAACGCC
Organism: Oscillibacter sp.; assembly: GCA_017937405.1. Classification (GTDB taxonomy): domain Bacteria; phylum Bacillota; class Clostridia; order Oscillospirales; family Oscillospiraceae; genus Oscillibacter. The sequence continues at coordinate 28,178 of JAGBDS010000011.1, read as the reverse complement.
GACGCGGGGCTGGACGTGCTGCGGGACCGTTCCACAGCGGCGGAGATTTTGGGAAAGCTGGCGTATCTCGCGGGCTTTAATCCCTCGGCGGCGCCGAAAACGGCGGAGGAATTACTGAAGGATTTTGACTGGGACAAAGTTCCCACGGAGGACATCCGCATCCCGGAGGGGCTGTTTTGAACAGAAAGAGACACGGACTTTTTCAGGTCCGTGTCTCTTTTTTATGATTCCGCTGTCCGCCGCTCCGGGAGAATGACCTCCGGCATCAGCTCCCGGCTGACGATGGTGAGCATCTCCTCCAGCTTGGCGCAGTCCTCCGGGGAGAAGCGTTGGTTGGCCCGGGCAACCACCTCGGTGGTGTAGGCGGCGGAGATGTTGTAGTAGTCGATATACTTCTGGGTGACCTCCAGGTGGTACTCCCGGCGGTCATCCGGAGACTGGACCTTTCGGATATACCCCTTTTTCACCAGACTGTTGACCTTGTAGGCGGCGTTGGGCGGGGAGATGCGCATGAAGGTGGCGAACTCATTCACCGTGGGGCTGCCTAGGGCCATGATGCTCTCCATACAGAAGGTCTCCACTGTGGTGAGGCTGGCCTCCCGGTCCTGGAACCGCCGGAAGATCTCCTGATAAAAATGCAGCTTGAATTTGGTGTATACCTCGTTAAAAGCGATTTCCAGCGTAATGACCGCCCCTTTTCCGTTGGTTTCTGTGAAAATCAGTATAGCAACTCCGGCGGAAAAAGGCAACTGTTATCCCGCCTGGACGGCGAAGATCAGCTCCGCCGTGCAGGCTGTCTCGCCGTTTACGGTGGCTTTGCAGGTGCCGATGCCCACCGGCCCACGGCGCTTTGTCAGCTCACACTCCATCTCCAGTACGTCGCCGGGAATGACCTGCCGCTTGAACCGGGCGTTTTTCACGCCGCCGAACAGGGCGATTTTTCCCTTGTTCTCCGGCAGGGAGAGAATGACGATGGCGCCCACCTGGGCCATGGCCTCCAAAATCAGCACGCCGGGCATGACGTGCTGCTGGGGGAAGTGGCCGCAAAAATACGGCTCCCCCACGCTGACGCACTTGATGCCCTTGGCCCACTGGCCCGGCTCGTAGTCCGTGATGCGGTCCACCAGGGCGAAGGGGTAGCGGTGGGGCAGGATCTCCGCAATCTGATTGGAATTCAGCTCCATGTCACGCCTCCCACTTTTTCAGCAGCAAGCTGCCGTTGTGTCCGCCGAAGCCCAGAGAATTGCTCATGGCGAAGCGGATGTCCGCCTTGCGACCCTCATTGAGGACCACATCCAGGTCGCAGGCCGGGTCCGGCGTGCGGTAGTTGATGGTGGCGGGCAGGAAGCCGTCGTGGAGGCTCAGGGCGGTGAAGATGGCCTCCGCAGCCCCGGCGGCGCCCAGCATGTGGCCGGTCATGGACTTGGTGGAGCTCATGGCGAGCTTGTGGGCGTGAGCGCCGAACACGGACTTGACGGCGGCGGTCTCTCCGGCGTCGTTTAAGTGGGTGGAGGTGCCGTGGGCGTTGATGTAGCCCACCTCCTCCGGGGCGGCGCCGCCGTCCGCCAGGGCCAGGGCCATGGCCTTGGCGCCGCCGGAGCCGTCGGGCAGGGGAGCGGTCATGTGGTAGGCGTCACAGGTGGCGCCGTAGCCCACCACCTCGGCGTAAATTTTTGCGCCCCGCTTCTGAGCGTGCTCCAGCTCCTCCAGCAGCAGGATGCCCGCGCCCTCGCCCATGACGAAGCCGCTCCGCTCCGCGTCAAAGGGGATGGACGCCCGGTCAGGGTCCTCCGCCTGGCTGAGGGCCTTCATGGAGGAGAAACCGCCGATGGCAAGGGGCGTAATTGCCGCCTCGGTGCCGCCGCAGAGCATGGCGTCGGCATAGCCGTCCCGGATGTAGTGGAAGGCGTCGCCCACGGCGTTGGTGCCGCCGGCGCAGGCGGTGACAGGGCAGATACACATCCCCCGGAAGCCGCTGGTGATGGCAACCTGTCCGGCGGCCATGTTGCAGATGCCCATGGGAATATAGAAGGGGGACACCCGGTCCCAGCTCTTTTCCTTACCCTTGTCGTGCTCTGCCTCGGTGATGGACAGCCCGCCGATACCGCTGGAGACGATGACGCCGCAGCGGTCCAGGTCCGCCTGGGCGGGGTCAAAGTCGGCGTCCGCCAGGGCTCCTTTTGCACAGGCCACGGCGAATTGGGTGAAGCGGCCCATGTGCTTAGATTCCGGCCGGGTCATATAGTTGACGGGGTCGAAGCCCTTGACCTCGGCGGCCAGCCGGACCTTCAGGCCGGAGGCGTCGAACTGGGTGATGGGGGCGATGCCGCACACGCCGTCTTTCACGGCCTGCCAGCTCTCCTGCGCGGTCAGGCCGATGGGGGTCACGGCCCCCAGGCCGGTGATAACGACTCTGCGTCGGTTCATGGAAATACCTCCTTGTTGTGGTGTCCCCCAGACTGGGGGACGGGGGGCATCCCCCGTCCTCCAGTCTGGGGACACGCTCACGCGAACTCTATCATCGCCCCGCCCCAGGTGAGGCCTCCGCCGAAGGCGACCACCAGCATCCGGCTGCCGGGGCCGATACGGCCCTGCTCCTCCAGCTCGCTGAGCACCAGCGGCACGCTGGCGGCGGCGGTATTTCCATAGTTTTCAATATTTTTGCAGTATTTTTCAGGTGGGATATGGTACTTCCGCACCGCCAAATCAATGATGCGGGCGTTGGCCTGGTGGAAGACGAAGAAATCTACATCCTCCGCCGTCATCCCCGCCTTGTCCAGCACCGCGTCGATGCAGGCGGGGACCACTTCCACCGCGAATTTGAACACTTTCGTGCCCTCCATGGAGAGGAAATTGGCCTCTCCCATGCCCAGTCCCGGCAGGTGCAGCAGCTCGTCGTCGCCCCGGCTGCCCAGCACCGCGCCGATGGATGGCCAGCCCTCCCGGCACTCCACCACTGCCGCCCCGGCGCCGTCGCCGAAGAGAATGCAGGTGCTCCGGTCGGTCCAGTCCACGATGCGGCTCAGGGCCTCCGCTCCCACCACTAGCCCGAATTTCCGGGGAGAGGCGTTCAGCAGGCACTCCATGGTGTGGAGGGCGTAGACAAAGCTGGTGCAGGCGGCGTTCAGGTCGAAGCAGGGAATGTCCGTGGGCAGGCCCAGCGCCCGCTGGAGTATACAGGCGGCGGAGGGGACGACGGTGTCCGGCGTGACCGTCGCCACGATGCAGGCGCCGATATCCGCCGGGGAAATTCCGGCTCGCTCCAGAGCGGCTCTCGCTGCCCGGACGCAGAGGTCGGTGTGGGTCTCGGCGGCGCAGCGGTAGCGTTGCTTGATGCCGGTGCGGGAGGTGATCCACTCGTCGCTGGTGTCCATCATCCGGGCAAGGTCATCGTTGGTGACCACCCCCGCCGGGACGGCGCGGCCGGTGCCGCGGAGCTTGATACCGTTCATGCTTCCTCCTTCCCGGCGCCCATCCGCCGGAATTTTTGATACCGCTGGTTTGCCAGCGCCGCGCCGCTCTCCTTGGAGAGAACGGCCAGGTGCCGCCGCAGTGCCCGGTCCACCTCCCGGATGGCCTGGGCGGGAGCCATGTGGGCGCCGCCCTCCGGCTCGGGGATGATGTCGTCGATGACGCCTAAGGCCAGCAGCTCCGGGGCGGTGAGCTTCATCAGCCCGGCGGCCTCGCCGGAGCGCTGGGCGTCCTTCCACAAAATGGAGGCGAAGCCCTCCGGGGAGAGGATGGCGTACACCGCGTTCTCCAGCATCAGCACCCGGTCGGCCACGGCCAGCGCCAACGCGCCGCCGCTGTTGCCCTCTCCGGTGACCACGGCGATGACCGGCACCGTCAGGCGGCTCATTTCAAAGAGGTTCCGGGCGATGGCCTCGCCCTGGCCCCGCTCCTCGGCCTCCAGGCCGGGGTAGGCACCGGAGGTGTCGATGAAGGTGAAAATGGGGCGGCGAAATTTTTCCGCTTGTTTCATCAGCCGCAGGGCTTTGCGGTAGCCCTCCGGCCCCGGCATCCCGAAGTTGCATTTGAGATTTTCCTCCAGCGTCTTGCCCTTCCGGGTGCCGATGACGGTAATGGGCTGTCCGTGGAACAGTGCCACGCCGCCCAGGATGGCGGCATCCTCCCGGCAGGCCCGGTCGCCCCTCTGTTCAAAAAAGTCGGTGAACAGGGCATTGATGTAATCCGTGATATTGGGCCGCTGGGGATGGCGGGCAATGGCCAGACGCTCAGCGGCAGTTACTTCATGCATGGCGGCCTCCTTTCCCGTGGAGCCGCAGCAGCTTGATGAGGGTGTCCCGCATCTCAGCACGGGGCACCACCGCGTCCACGAAGCCGTGCTCCATCTGGAACTCCGCCGTCTGGAAGCCCTTCGGCAGGGTCTCGCCGATGGTCTGCTGAATGACCCGGGGCCCGGCAAAGCCGATGAGGGCTCCCGGCTCCGCCAGAATGATGTCGCCCAGGGAGGCGAAGCTGGCGGTAACGCCGCCGGTGGTGGGGTCCGTCAGGACGGAGATGTACAGCAGGCTCTTTTCCGAAAACCGGGCCAGGGCGGCGCTGGTTTTCGCCATCTGCATGAGGGACAGGATACCCTCCTGCATCCGGGCGCCGCCGCTGGCGGCGAAGAGAATGAGGGGCAGCTTGTTCTTTGTTGCATACTCAATGGCGAGGGTGATTTTTTCCCCCACGGCGGCGCTCATGCTGCCCATGAGGAAGCGGCTGTCCAGCACGCCAACCACACACTTGCTGCCGCCGATGGCGCCTGTGGCGGTGACGGCGGCCTCCGTCAGCCCGGTTTTCCGTTGGGCCAGGGCCGGCTTGGTGCCATAGCCGGGGAAAGCCAGCGGGTCGGCGGCGGAGAGCTTTGCGTTCAGCTCCCGGAAGGTGCCGGAATCCAGCACGGTGCTGAGCCGGTAGTAGGCGCCGATGGGGAAATGGTAGCCGCAGAGGGGACAGACGGACAGCCCCCCCGCTACCGCTTTCTTTTCACTTTCCCGCCCGCATTTGGGACAAGTTACCAGCTTGTCGCCGGGGATGTAGTTGTCCCGCATGGCCTTCATAGCCAGCAGCCGGGCCCGGCGCTTGGCAAAAATATCGTTCATGCGTCACCGTCCTGTTCTCCCGCCCGGCGGCTGAAATCCAGCAGCTCGGGCAGGCTCTCTTCCAGGAAGGCCGTGGTGCAGCCGCCCCGGACAAAGGTGGGATGGAACATGATCTCGTGGGAGAGCTCCGCGTTGGTGGGGAAGCCCTCCAGGGCGAACTCCTCCAGGCAGCGGCGCATCTTGCGGATGGCCTCCAGCCGGGTGGGGGCGTGGACCATCAGCTTGGCCGCCAGAGAGTCGTAGTAGGGGGAGAGAGTGCAGCCGTTGTACAGGGCGGAGTCCACCCGGACGCCCGCCCCGCCGGGGAAGTGGAGAAATTCCACCTTCCCGGGGCAGGGGCGGAAGCCCGCCGCCGGGTCCTCCGCGTTCACCCGGCACTCGATGGCGTGTCCGGTGAGATGCACATCCTCCTGGGCGATGTCCAGGGACAGCCCGGAGGCCACCCGGAGCTGCTGGCGCACCAAATCTGCCCCGGTCACCAGCTCCGTGACGCCGTGCTCCACCTGGATGCGGGTGTTCATCTCCATGAAATAGAAATGCTCCCCGTCGCTGTCCAGCAGGAATTCCACCGTCCCGGCGCCCTCGTAGCCCACGGCCTGTGCCGCCCGGACGGCAGCTTCGCCCATGGCCTGGCGCAGCGCGGGGGACAAGCACCGGGCGGGGGCCTCCTCAATGAGCTTCTGGTTCCGCCGCTGGACGGAGCAGTCCCGGTCACCCAGGTGGATGACGTGGCCCTGCCGGTCCGCCAGGATTTGAAACTCGATGTGCCGGGGCCGCAGTACCAGCTTTTCCAGGTACATCTCGTCGTTCCCGAAGCAGGCCTTGGCCTCTGCTTTCGCCTCGGCGTAGGCGGCAGGAAGCGCTTCCGCATTGTCGCACCGGCGGATGCCCCGGCCACCGCCTCCGGCGCTGGCCTTCAGCAGCACGGGATACCCCACCCGCTCCGCTGCCGCCAGGGCGTCCTCCACCGAGGACACAGGGCCGTCGGAGCCGGGGGTGACGGGGACTCCCGCCTCTTTCATCAATTCCCGGGCAGCGGATTTGGAGCCCGCCTTGCGGATGGCATCCCTGGAGGGGCCGATGAAAGTAATACCCGCCCGGGCGCACGCGTCGGCAAAATCCGGACTTTCGGACAAAAAGCCGTAGCCGGGGTGGAGGCCGTCGCAGCCGGTGGCCTGGGCCACGGTCAACAGGGCGTCCCGGTTCAGGTAGCTGTCGGCGGCCCTGGCGGGGCCGATGCAGACGGCCTGGGTGGCAAGCTGGACGTGGAGGGCCTCCGCGTCCGCTGTGGAGTAGACGGCCACCGTCTCAATCTCCATCTCCCGGCAAGCCCGCAGCACCCGCAGGGCGATCTCGCCCCGGTTGGCGATCAAAACCCGCTTCAGCATGGCTTGTAGCGCAGCAGCGGCTCGCCGAAGGACACCAGGTCGCCGCTGGTTTTCAGCACCGCTTCGATGACGCAGTCGCAGGGGGCGGGGATCTCGCTCATCATTTTCATGGCCTCAATGAGACAGAGGGTGTCGCCCTTTTTCACCCGGTCGCCCACCTGAACAAAGGGAGGCTTCTCCGGGGCGGGGGCATCGTAGAAAGTGCCCACCAGCGGCGCCGTCACGGTGTTGCCCTCCGACGCCGGAGCGGGAGAGGGGGCAGGCGCGGCGGGGGCCGCGGCAGGGGCAGCGGAAGCTGGGGCACCGCCCCGGTTCATCTCTATGGTAAATTCCTGCGTGGACAGCTTCATGGTCTGGAGGGAGCTGTTTTCAAAGCAGGAGATCAATTCCTTGATTTCTTGATTGGTCATGGAAATTCCTTTCACGGTGGGAAATTGGCCCGCCGGAGAGACGCATCCCTCCGGCGGGGGCGGAATATCAATTTAGTCCTTGTGAGCGGCCAGATAGGTCAGGATGTCGCCCACGGTCTTGAGGTTCGCGGCGTCCTCCTCGGCGATGGACAGGCCGGTGGCCTCCTCCAGAGCCATCACCAGCTCCACGGCGGCCAGGGAATCGGCGCCCAAATCATCGGACAGGGAGGCCTCGGGCGTCACTTCCTCGGCGTCGCAGCCCAGAGTCTCCACGATAATGTCGCGCACTTTCTCGAATTCCATAACAGTTCTCCTTGTATGTCGAAATATCAATTATTTTAATTAAAATAATTTAACTAAAATAATTGAACATATTTTACGCAAGCGGATGCTGTTTGTCAAGTGGAAAATCAGGGACAGCAAAAAAATTTCACCGGGCAGGGGGAAGGGTATTCCTTTTTTCCGCAACTTCCTTTATAATTCCTTTATACAAACGGGAGCCTGCCTTGCTATAAAATGAGGACGGCATCATATAGAAGGAAGACAGCAATTTACTGTCGGGAGAAGAGTCTATGAATATCATTATCGTGGGCGCCGGTAAGGTGGGGCTTGCGCTGACGCAGCAGCTCTCCACCGAGAACCGGGTGACGGTCATCGACGAGAGCCAGCAGCTCATTGAAAACATCATCAATATCTACGACGTGATGGGCGTCTGCGGCAATGGCGCCAGCTATGAGGTGCAGAAGGAGGCGGAGGCGGGCCGGGCCGACCTGCTGATCGCCACGGCCTCCAGCGACGAGATCAACATTCTGGCGTGCCTGGTGGCGAAGAAGCTGGGGGTGCGCCATACCATCGCCCGCATCCGCAACCCGGAGTATGAGACGCAGCTCCGCTTCATGCGGGAGGAGCTGGGCCTCTCCATGGCCATCAATCCGGAGAAAGCCACCGCCCGGGAGATCGCCCGTGTGCTGCGGTTCCCGGCGGCCATGAAGCTGGAGTCCTTTTCCAAGGGCCGCCTGGAGCTGGTGGAATACCGCCTGCCGGAGGATTCCGCCCTCCACGGCATGAAGCTGCTGGACCTCTATAAGAACATCCGGGTCCGGGTGCTGATCTGCGCCGTGTCTAGGCGCGGCGAGACCATCATCCCCTCCGGCGATTTCGAGCTGCGCTCGGGGGATAAGATCTACCTGACTGCCTCGCCGGACCAGCTCTCCCAGTTCTTCCGGCACCTGGGTGTGTTCCGGGGCCGGGCGTCCAGCGTGATGATCGTGGGCGCCAGCAAAATTTGTTACTATCTGGCCTCCGAGCTGCTGGAGATGGGCATGAGCGTGAAGATCATCGACCAGAGCGAGCAGCGGTGCGTCCAGATGAGCGAACGGCTCCCCGGCGCCCTGGTCATCGTGGGCGACGGCACCGACAGCGAGCTGCTCCACGAGGAGGGCATCGAGCAGACCGATGCTTTCATAGCCATCACCGGCATCGACGAGGCCAATATCCTCATGTCCATGTGCGCCGCCAGGCAGTCCGGGAACTGCAAGGTGGTGGCGAAGATCAACCGCCGCTCCCTGGTGGACCTGGTGTCCGACGCCAGCATGATCGACAGCATCGTCTCCGCCCGCTCCGTCACCACGGAGCTCATCGTCCAGTACGTCCGGGCCATGCAGAGCGCCTCCGGCGCCCGGGTCAAGACCCTCCACCGGCTGGTGGACGGCGCGGTGGAAGCCTTGGAATTCGGCGTGACGGAGGAGGTGCCCTTCGTGGGGGTGCCTTTGAAGAACCTGAAGCTGAAAAGCGGCATCCTGCTGGCGGGCATCGTGCGGCAGAACGGCCGCATCGTCATTCCCTCCGGCAATGACGAGCTCCATGTCCATGACGACGTCATCGTGGTCACCACGGACACGACTCTCCAGGATATCCACGATATCATTTCTGAGTAAAGGCGGGCTGAGGCTTGAATTATCGAATGATCGGTTTCGTCATTGGCCGCATCCTGCTGACGGAGGCGGTGCTGCTGGTGCTGCCCATGGTGGTGGCGGTGGCCTATGGCGAGGCGGCGCTTCCTTTTTTGATACCGGCCCTGCTGCTGGCTGTCATCGGCCTTGCGCTGGGGCTGAAGGCCCCCAAGCGGTCCAACCTGTACGCCAGGGACGGCTTTGCCGTGGTGGCCCTGGCCTGGGTGCTGATGAGTGTGTTCGGCGCCCTGCCCTTTGTCCTCTCCGGGGACATCCCCCATTTTGTGGACGCCTTTTTTGAGACGGTCTCCGGCTTCACCACCACCGGCGCCAGCATCCTGACTGAGATCGAGCCCCTGGGCCGGGGCGTGCTGTTCTGGCGCAGCTTCACCCATTGGGTGGGTGGCATGGGCGTGCTGGTGTTCGTTATGGCCATCCTGCCTTTGAGCAGCGGCGACGGCCACGGGATGCACCTAATGCGGGCGGAAGTGCCTGGCCCCTCCGTGGGCAAGCTGGTGAGCCGTATGGGCGACACGGCGAAGATCCTGTACGGCATCTACCTGGTGATGACGGTCATCGAGATCGTCCTCCTGCTGCTGGGTGGGATGCCCCTGTTCGACGCCTGCATCCACGCCTTCGGCACTGCCGGCACCGGCGGCTTCAGCTGCCGGAACCTCAGCGTGGGCGCCTATGACAGCGCCTATTTTGACATCGTGATCGGCGTGTTCATGCTGCTGTTCGGCGTGAACTTCAACCTGTACTACTTCCTGCTCATCAAGCGCTTCCGGGATGTGTTCCATTCTGAGGAGCTGCGGGCCTACCTGCTGATCGTGGGGACGGCGGTGGCTGCCATCGCGGCTGACATCGTGCACATCTATGGCTCGGTGGCCCAGAGCCTGCGGTATTCCTTCTTCCAGGTGGCCTCCATCATCACCACCACCGGCTACGCCACAGCGGATTTCAACGCCTGGCCGGAGTTTTCCCGGGCCATTCTGGTGACCTTGATGTTTATCGGCGCCTGCGCCGGTTCCACCGGCGGCGGCATCAAGGTGGCGCGGGTGGTCATCCTGTGCAAGACCTCCCTGGGCGATATGCGGAAGATGCTTCATCCCAACGCCGTCACCACTGTCCGGTTCGAGGGCAAGCCCCTGACGGACCGGAACATCCGGGGCGTCCACCTGTTTCTGACCGTGTATATCCTGATTTTTACCGTCTCCGTGCTGCTGCTGTCTCTGGAGCGGTTCGACCTGGTGACCACCTTCACCGCCGTGGCATCCTGCATCAACAACATCGGCCCCGGTTTGGAGGTAGTGGGCCCCATGGGCAATTTCTCCGCCTTCTCCCCGGCTTCCAAGCTGCTGCTGGCTTTTGATATGCTGGTGGGCCGTCTGGAGATATTCCCCATGCTGCTGCTGTTCGCCCCCTCCATCTGGAAGCGGCGGCTCATTACCCGGAAACCCACCCTGTAAACAAAAAAGATTCCCCGGAGCATCGCTCCGGGGAATCCTTTTTATGTATGTCCTATGTCAGAACAGGCTGGGCTGGCGGCAGGTGAGGGATTCCAGGATTTGATACCGCTCCATGGGGAAGGGCTTCACCATCTGGAGGGCCTCCTCCATCTCCATGTCGGTGACGCGGCCGTCCTGGGTGACCACCACCCGGTTGCCCCGGCCCTCCATCAGGGACATGACGGCCCGGTAGCCCATGCGGCTGGCGGTCTCCCGGTCCCGGGCGGTGGGGGAGCCGCCCCGCTGGATGTGACCCAGAACGGTGACCCGGGGGTCCATGCCGATCTCGTCGTGGATGCGCTTGGCGATGTCCATGGCGCTGCCGGCGCCCTCGGCCACCACGATCATGTAGTGGGTGGTGCCGGCCAGCCGGGCGCGGCGGATCTTTTCTACGATATCCTGCTCGAAGTTCAGCTCCCGCTCGGGGATGAGAACGGCGGTAGCGCCCACGGCGATGCCGACGTACAGGGCCAGATACCCCGCGTGGCGGCCCATGACCTCCACCACGGAGCAGCGCTCGTGGGACTGCATGGTGTCCCGCAGCTTATCGATGCACTCCACGGCCGTGTTGCAGGCGGTGTCGAAGCCGATGGTGTAGTGGGAACAGCCGATGTCGTTGTCGATGGTGGCGGGGATGCCCACCACCTGCAGGGCCATGCCTGCCTCCGCAGCCTGACGGCTGAGGGCCAGCGCACCCCGGAAGGTGCCGTCACCGCCGACGGCGACGATGCCGTCCAGACCCAGGAGCTTGCAGGTGGACAGGGCCTTGGCCCGACCGGAGGGCTCCCGGAACTCCTCACTGCGGGCGGTGTAGAGCATGGTGCCGCCCTTGTTGATGATATGGCTGACGCTGGTGGCGCTCATGTGGGTGAAATCGCTGTTGATGAGGCCGTTCCAGCCCCGGCGGATACCGACACATTCAATGCCCTGGCTGATGGCCGTGCGCACCACGGCGCGGACAGCCGCGTTCATGCCAGGGGCGTCTCCGCCGCTGGTGAGAACGCCGATACGTTTGACCTGTTTCTCCATAGGTCTCCTCGCGCTCCTTCCAAAAATGCTTTCCTGATACTGGTAAAAATGTCGAAAAGATGGTGCCCTGGCAGCGGTAACCACCTTTTTGGATGATACCAGAGAGAGGGTTTTTGTGTCAATAACATTCGAATAAAAACGGAAATATGAATAGGAAATCGTTTTTGCTTTAGCAAAAATGACAATAGAATCCAAGCCTGCCGGGGTTGGAGAGACAGCGTTGACTTTCGGAGGCTTGTACGGTACTATATGGAATAGCCGCGCCGCCCTATGGCGCGGCGGTAAATTGAGGAGGGGTATTGTGAAAAAACTATTTGGAAGTCTGCCGTTTCGCCTGATCCTGGGCATTTTCATCGGCATCCTTTGCGGACTGGTGTTCCCGGAGAGTGTCATGAAGGTCATTGTGACTCTGCAATACATCATGGGTCAGCTCATCACCTTCTGCGTGCCGCTGATCATCATCGGCTTCATCGCACCGTCCATCACCAAGCTGGGTGCCAACGCTTCCCGGCTGCTGGGCGTGGCGGTCATCATCGCCTATGTCTCGTCCATCTGCGCGGCGTTCATGGCCATGGGGGCCGGCTACGCCCTGATCCCCCACCTGTCCATCGACACCAGCGTGGAGGGCCTGCGGGAGCTGCCCGGCGTGGTGTTTGAGCTGAACATCCCCCAGATCATGCCTGTGATGAGCGCCCTGGTGCTGTCCGTCCTGATCGGCCTGGCGGCCACCTGGACCAAGTCCCAGCGGTTCATCGGCCTGCTGGCGGAGTTCCAGGACATCGTGCTGGACATCGTGAAGAAGATCATCATTCCCGTGCTGCCGTTCTATATCGCCGCCACCTTCTGCAACCTGAGCTATGAGGGCATGATCACCCGCCAGCTCCCCGCGTTCCTGCAGATCATCATCATCGTCATGCTGGGCCACTACATCTGGCTGGCGGTGCTGTACCTGCTGGCTGGCGCCTACTCCGGCAAGAATCCCTGGGAGGTCCTGCGGCACTACGGTCCCGCCTATCTGACCGCCGTGGGCACCATGTCCTCCGCCGCCACTCTGGCCGTGGCCCTGGACTGTGCCCGGAAGAGCAAGGTCCTGCGCCATGACATGGTCAGCTTCGGCGTGCCCCTGTTCACCAACATCCACCTGTGCGGCTCCGTGCTGACGGAGGTGTTCTTCGTTATGACCATCTCCAAGATGCTCTACGGCTCCATCCCCTCTGTGGGTACCATGGTGCTGTTCTGCATGCTGCTGGGCATCTTCGCCATCGGCGCCCCCGGCGTCCCCGGCGGCACAGTCATGGCCTCCCTGGGCCTCATCACCGGTATTCTGCTGTTCAAGGACGAGGGTACCGGATTGATGCTTGCCATCTTCGCCCTGCAGGACAGCTTCGGCACCGCCTGCAACGTGACCGGCGACGGCGCCCTGACGTTGATGCTCACCGGCTATGCCGAAAAGCACGGCCTGAAGAGCGAGGAGCGGGAGACGCCCGTCCTGTAAAAAGCATATCTTCCCTGAACCGGGACCGCAAAAGCGGTCCCGGTTTTTATTTTACCCGGACTTAACAAAGCCGTGGTGACGGATTTTACGGAAGGCTGTTTATACTAAGACCGTGGCATCAAGCAACAGACATATGAAAAAAGGAGAATCATTGTGATGAAAAAAGTATTTGCCATTCTGCTGACCATGACCATGGCCCTGAGCCTGCTGGCCGCCTGCGGCGGTTCCAAGAGCCAGGAGCAGCCCGCTGCAAACAGCACCCAGACCGAGCAGCCTGCCCAGACCCAGCCTGCTGCACTGTCCGGCGCTGTGGCCCTGAACGGCTCCACCTCCATGGAGAAGGTGGTCGGCGCTCTGGGTGAGCAGTTCATGTCCGATAACAGCGGCGTCTCCGTCACCTATGACGCCACCGGCTCCGGCGCCGGCATCGAGGCCGCGTCCAACGGCAGCGCCGACATCGGCCTGTCCTCCCGCGCCCTGAAGGACGAGGAGAAGTCCTCTGGCCTGGTGGGCACCACCGTGGCCCTGGACGGCATCGCCGTCATCGTCAACCCCGCCAACAAGGTCGCTGACTTGACCGTGGAGCAGATCGCCAAGATCTTCACCGGCGAGATCACCGACTGGAGCCAGCTGGGCGGCGCTGCCGGCACCATCTCCTGCATTGGCCGGGAGGCCGGTTCCGGCACCCGGGACGGCTTCGAGTCCATCACCGGCACGAAGGACGCCTGCAAGATGGACCAGGAGCTGACCTCCACCGGCGCTGTCATCGAGGCGGTGGCTGGCAACCCCAACGCCATCGGCTATGCCTCCCTGTCCGCTCTGAAGGACACCGTCAAGGCCGTCACCGTAGGCGGCGTGGAGTGCACCGAGGATACCGTCCTGGACGGCAGCTACGCCATTCAGCGTCCCTTCGTCTTCGTCACCAAGGACGGCGCGGCGCTGAGCGCCCAGGCCCAGGCCTTCTTCGACTTCGCCACCTCCTCTGCCGCCAATGACCTGATCCGTGCCGCCGGCGCCGTGCCTGTGGCCTGAATCATCCCTCAAACATCCCACCCCCTCTTGGGAACGCCCTCACCCTCAACAGAAACAGGGTGGGGGCCGTTCCCGTCACCGGAAGGAGTTCAGAAATATGGAAATGGAAAACGCGCTGCGTTTCACTGCCCACCGCCGGACAGCGGAGCGGAAACAGAGCGGCGGAGCCGCGCCCGGACAGAAGCGGAACGGCCGGGAGGCCATGGAGTGTTTTTTCCACCTGCTGTTCTTGCTGTGCGGCGTGGTGGCGGTGGCTTTTGTGCTGTTTATCAGCATTTACCTCATCATCTCCGGCCTGCCCGCCATCCGGGAGATCGGCCTTGTAAAGTTCTTGCTGGGCAAGACCTGGGCGCCTACCGCCACCACGGTGGAGCCTTCCTTCGGCATCCTGCCCTTTATCCTGACCTCTGTCTACGGCACCGCCGGGGCAGTGGTCCTGGGCGTGCCCATTGGCCTGATGACCGCTATCTTCCTGGCGAAGGTGGCTCCGCCCAAAGCTGCCCGGGTCATTAAAACAGCCGTGGAGCTGCTGGCGGGCATCCCCTCCGTGGTCTACGGTCTGGTTGGCATGATCGTGCTGGTGCCCGCTATCCGGGAGCTGTTCGGCCTCAGCTCCGGCGCCTGCCTGCTGGCGGCCATCATCGTGCTTGCCATTATGATCCTGCCCTCCATCATCAACGTGTCAGAAACCACCCTTCGGGCCGTGCCCCAGGAGTATGAGGAGGCGTCCCTGGCCCTGGGCGCCACGGAGATCGAAACGTATTTCCAGGTGTCCCTGCCCGCCGCCAGCAGCGGCGTGGCGACGGCAGTGGTGCTGGGCGTGGGCCGTGCCATCGGCGAGGCCATGGCCATCATTATGGTGGCGGGCAACGTGGCGAATATGCCAGGCCTGTTCACCTCCGTCCGCTTCCTCACCACCGCCATCGCCTCGGAGATGAGCTACGCCGCCTACGGCAGCCTCCAGCGCAATGCCCTGTACTCCATCGGACTGGTGCTGTTTTTGTTCATCATGCTCATCAATGTGCTGCTGAACGTGTTTATCAAGAACAAGAAGGAGGACTGAGCCGTGGAACAGAAACTGTCTCCCCGCCGCCAGGTCTACGATAAGGGCCTCCGGGCCCTGCTGTGGCTCTGCGCGGGCGTCACCTGCGCCCTGCTGGTGTTCCTTATCGGCTATATCTTCTACCGGGGCCTTGGCAACATCTCCTGGGAGCTGCTGACCACCCAGACCAGCTATATCAAGGACACCATCGGCATCCTGCCCAATATCCTCAACACCCTTTATATCATCCTCGTAGCGATGCTCATTGTCCTGCCCCTGGGTGTGGGTGCAGCTATCTACCTGACGGAGTACGCCACCAACCATAAGGTGGTGGAGGTCATCGAGTTCGCCACCGAGACATTGACAGGCATTCCCTCCATCATCTTCGGCCTGGTGGGTATGCTGTTCTTCGTCCAGAAGCTGGGCTTGGCGCCGGGCATTCTGGCGGGCGGCCTGACCCTGGTCATCATGATCCTGCCCACCATCGTCCGCACCACTCAGGAGAGCCTCAAGACCGTCCCCCAGTCCTACCGGGAGGGCGCTCTGGGCCTGGGGGCGGGGAAGTGGCACATGGTCCGCACCGTGGTGCTGCCCAACGCCATCGACGGCATCGTCACCGGCTGCATCCTGGCAGTGGGCCGCATCGTGGGCGAGAGCGCGGCGCTGCTGTTCACCGCCGGCTTCGGCCTGATTTTGAACGACTTCTTCACCGCCCTCCAGTCCTCCTCCGCCACGCTGACGGTGGCGCTGTACGTCTACGCCAATGAGCGGGGCGAGACGGGCGTGGCCTTTGCCATCGCCGCGATCTTAATGGCGCTGACCTTCCTCATCAACCTGGCCGCGAACTACGCGGGAAAGAAACTGAAAAAGTAACGGGAGTACGCTATGTCAACGATTTTACAAGCAAAAGACCTGAACCTGTGGTACGGCCAGAACCATGCCCTCCACCATGTGAATGTGGGCATCCCGGAGCATGAGATCACGGCCTTCATCGGCCCTTCCGGCTGCGGCAAGTCCACTTTTCTGCGGACGCTGAACCGCATGAACGACCTGATCCCCATCGTAAAGATCACCGGAGAGGTGAATTTCCGGGGCCAGAACATCTATGACAGCGGCGTGGACCCCACGTGGCTGCGCAAGCAGATCGGCATGGTGTTCCAGAAGGCCAACCCGTTCCCCATGAGCATCTACGACAATGTGGCCTACGGCCCCCGGACCCACGGCGTCCGTTCCAAGGTGGCGCTGGATGAGATCGTGGAGAAATCCCTCCGCGCCGCGGCCATCTGGGATGAGGTGAAGGACCGCCTGAAAAAGAGCGCCCTGGGCCTCTCCGGCGGCCAGCAGCAGCGGCTTTGCATCGCCCGTGCCCTGGCGGTGGAGCCGGAGGTGCTGCTGATGGACGAATCCACCAGCGCCCTGGACCCCATTTCCACTTCCAAGATCGAAGACCTTGCGGCGGAGCTGAAAAACAAGTATACTGTCATCATGGTGACGCACAATATGCAGCAAGCCGCCCGTATTTCGGATAACACGGCCTTTTTCCTGCTGGGAGAGCTGGTGGAGTTCGGCAAGACGGAGCAGCTGTTCTCCAACCCCACCGACAAGCGCACGGAAGATTACATCACCGGCCGGTTTGGATAAGGAGGATGCTGATATGAGAAATAAATTTGACGAGCAGTTAAAGCGGCTCCATGTGGAGCTGATCCAGATGGGCGCCGCCTGTGAGGACGCCATCTCCGCCGCGGCGGAAGCCCTGCTGAAAGGTGATGAATCCCTGGTGCCTGCCGCTCTGGAGGCGGAACGGGACCTGGACCGCCGGGAGCGTGAGGTGGAAAACCTGTGCTTAAAACTCCTGCTGCAGCAGCAGCCGGTGGCCCGGGACCTGCGGGAGATCTCCGCGGCCCTGAAAATGATCTCCGACCTGGAGCGCATTGGCGACCAGGCGGCGGATATCGCGGAGCTGGCCTCCTACGTCCGGGTGCCAGACGGCTCCGGCGTGCTGCACATCGCGGACATGACCCGTGCTGTCATTGGCATGGTGACCGACAGCGTGGATTCCTTCGTGAAACGGGACCTGGATTTAGCCCGCGCCGTCTGCGCCGCCGACGACCAGGTGGACGCCCTGTTCGACCAGGTGAAGCGGGAGCTGATCGACATGATCTCCTCCGACGCCGCCTGGGGCCAGCAGGGGCTTGATTTACTGATGGTGGCGAAATATCTGGAACGCATCGGCGACCATGCCACGAATGTGGCCGAGTGGGTAGAGTATAGTATCACAGGCGTTCACCCCTCGAATAATTAAAGAAGGAGGCGGCAGTGCCGCTTCCGCCGAAAGGAGAACCGGCATTGCTGACTTTTGAAGACGTGAAAAACAACGCTGCCATCCGCACCTATATCCAGCGGGCGGATGAGTCCCTCATCGCCCTGGGCTTCACGGAGCACAGCTTCGCCCACGTCACCATGGTGGCGGAGAACGCCGCCTATATCCTGGAGACCCTGGGCTACCCCGCCCGGACGGTGGAGCTGGCCCGCATCGCCGGATTTCTCCACGACATCGGCAATCTGGTGAACCGGGTGGACCACTCCCAGTCCGGCGCGGTGATGGCCTTCCGTATCCTGGATAACCTGAACTGCGACCCGGAGGAGATCGCCACCATCGTCACCGCCATCGGCAACCACGACGAGGGCACCGGACAGCCGGTGAACGCCGTGGCGGCGGCGCTGATCCTGGCGGACAAGTCCGACGTCCGCCGCAGCCGTGTCCGGAACCAGGACCCCGCCACCTTTGACATCCATGACCGGGTGAACTACTCGGTGAAAAAGTCCCAGCTGAAGATCAACGAGGAGCATACGCTCATCAAGCTGAAGCTGTCGGTGGATACGAAGTATGGCTCTGTCATGGACTATTTTGAGATATTCATGGGCCGGATGCTCCTCTGCCGGAAGGCGGCGGAGAAGCTGGGGCTGCAGTTCAAGCTGATGATCAACGAGCAGCAGTTGATTTAAAGGGGTTCCGCCCCACGGGGCGGGACGGGGGAGAAGGGGAAGGGGTCTTTTGAAAAGATCCCTCCCCCTTACACCTCCACCAGAACCCCGGGGGGATTTCGATTTTCCCCCGGACCCCCTTGAAACGACTCAAAGGGAAGGGGCCGCGGCCCCTCCCCTTTGGATTCCCCACCCGGGGATGGGAAGCGTCAGCGTTGGGCGCGGGTTCGGTTTTGCTGAAACTTGCAGGCGTGCGGCCTGCGACCGGGAATTACGAAGTCTGGGTGCAAGACCGACTTGACCAGCGTCTCTTTCCGCTGCCGCTCTGCCAACCTCGAATCGGGCAGCGCTTAGCGAAGCGGAAAGCGCGGGGCCAGAAGTGCGCCAAATCCGATGACCACCCCGAAAGCCACACCGCACTGGCAAATGCGGGGAAGCACCCTCTCTGTTCCCCAAGGCCAAATCGCACCCTGCAGGACACTTTCAGATTACGGGGGCACCGACTCGCACGACCCCCGTACTCGTCCAAACCTGCCCGAACGGGCAGGATTTGGACACAAAGCGCCTTTCTTTTGGACCGTGAACGGCCCGTTTTCTTTGAGCGCAACCCAAAGAAAATGGGGGGTTCATTTCCCCGTTCCCCTGCCAGGGGACCACACATAGGAGGCAACTATGATCTACTTACTGGAAGACGACGACAGCATCCGGGACTTAGTTCTCTACACCCTGCAAAGCCAGGGCATGGAGGCCAAGGGCTTTCCCCGCCCCTCCGCGTTCTGGGAGGCCATGGCGGAGCGCATCCCCTCCCTGGTGCTGCTGGACATCATGCTGCCGGAGGAGGACGGCATCTCCGTGCTGAAGACCCTTCGCTCCTCCGCCCGGACCTGCCGGTTGCCGGTCATCATGCTGACGGCCAAGGGCACGGAGTACGACAAGGTCCGGGGCCTGGACGCCGGGGCCGACGACTATCTGGCAAAGCCCTTCGGCATGATGGAACTGCTCTCCCGCATCCGGGCGCTGCTGCGCCGGACCCAGCGGGAGACCGACACCTATCGCTGCGGCGTGCTGACCGTGGACCAGACCCGCCACACCGTCACGGTGGCGGATAAGGAGGTCGTCCTGACTCAAAAGGAGTTCGAGGTCCTGTGCCTGTTGCTGAGAAATAGGGGCCAGGTGCTCTCCCGGGAGCGGCTCATCGAGGACGTGTGGGGCTACGCCTTTACCGGCGAGAGCCGCACGGTGGACGTCCACGTCCGCACTCTCCGGCAGAAGCTGGGGGAGGCGGGGGCCTACATCGAGACGGTCCGGGGCTACGGCTACAAGATCAGCCGGGAAAGCTGAGGACGGCCCATGACAAAACGGATTTTTCGCGCCACGCTGACGGTGGCGCTGACGGTGCTGCTGGCAAGCTTGATCCTGATCGTGGGTGTGCTCCACGGCTACTTCCAGGACCGGGTCCTGGACGAGCTGTCCAGCCGCACCTCTTACATCGCCCTGGGCATCGAGCATGAGGGGATAGACTACCTGGAAAACGGCTTCCCCAACGACTGCCGGGTGACCTGGGTGGCCGCCGACGGCGCCGTCCTCTGGGACAACCGGGAGGACCCCGCCGGGATGCAGAACCACGCTGACCGCCCGGAGGTCCATGAGGCACTGCTGCTGGGCAGGGGCCATGCCGCCCGGTATTCAGATACCCTGTCTCAAAAGACGCTGTACTACGCCCTGCGGCTGTCCGACGGCTCCGTGCTGCGGGTGTCGGACACCCAGTATTCCGTGTGGATA
The DNA here is from genome assembly GCA_017937405.1 of Oscillibacter sp. Taxonomy (GTDB): domain Bacteria; phylum Bacillota; class Clostridia; order Oscillospirales; family Oscillospiraceae; genus Oscillibacter. The sequence continues at coordinate 8,447 of JAGBDS010000011.1, read as the reverse complement.
CTGGTGCTCCAGGCGCTGCAGCCGGTGGCGCTGGTGATGGTGCTGGCGTTCTGTCTGGCGCTGTGGCTGGCGGGCCGCCTGGCCCGGCAGCTGGTGGAGCCCATCAACGCTGTGGACTTGAACGACCCCGGCGAGGAGATCGGCTACGAGGAGCTGGCGCCTCTGGTGGGCAAGCTCCGCAGCCAGAAGCGGCAGATCAACCGCCAGATGGAGGACCTGCGCCGCAGCCGGGAGGAATTCGCTGCCATCACAGAAAATATGAGCGAGGGCCTTATTATCATCGACCGGGAGACCCGGGTGCTGTCCCATAACGCCGCTGCCCTGCGGCTGCTGGATGCCCAGGCCCCGACTGAGGAGGACAGTGTCCTGGCCCTGAACCGGGAGCCGGGCTTCCGCCGCTGCGTGGAAGAGGCCCTGGCAGGCCACCGCCGGGAGGAGCTGCTGGAGCGGGAGGACACCTGCTGCCGGGTGCTGGCCAACCCCGTGGAGCAGGACGGCGCCGTCACCGGCGCGGTACTCATTGTGCTGGATGTGACGGAAAAGGAGCGGCGGGAGGCCCTGCGGCGGGAGTTCACCGCCAACGTGTCCCACGAGCTGAAAACGCCTCTGACTTCCATTCTGGGCACGGCGGAAATTCTGGAAAACGGCCTGGTGAAGCCGGAGGACATCCCCCACTTTGCCGGGAACATCCACCGGGAGGCCCAGCGGCTCATCGGTTTGGTGAACGACATCATCAAGCTCTCCCGCCTGGACGAGGGCGACGCCGCGGCCCAGTGGGAGACGGTGGACCTCCGTGCCACAGCGGAAGAAGTTCTGCGCCAGTTAGCGCCTGCCGCGGAGAAACAGCAGGTCACCATGACGCTGGAGGGTGGTCCCACCCCGGTCCGGGGCGTGCCGCAGATCGTGGAGGAGATCATCTATAACCTCTGCGACAACGCCATCGCGTATAACAGGCCCGGCGGCAGCGTGGGGGTCACATTGTCCTCCACACCGGAGGGTGAGCGGGTGACGGTGTCGGACACCGGCATTGGTATCCCCCAGGAGCTGCGGGAGCGGGTGTTTGAGCGGTTCTACCGGGTGGATAAGAGCCATTCCGGCGGCGGGACCGGTCTGGGCCTCTCCATCGTGAAGCACGGCGCGGCCTATCTGGGCGCCCGGGTAGAACTGGACAGCGAACCGGGGAAGGGCAGCGCCTTCACGCTGACATTCCCGCCCCACAGCGAAACATGGCAAGACAACAAATGAGGAGAGCGTCCGCTCTCCTCATTTTCGTATGCTTCAGTCCGTTCCGGCACATACTACCACCTGACTACGGAGGTGGCGTATGGAACGACTTTCGGAACATTACACAGACAACGTGGCCTGGTTCAACGAGACGCTGGGAGTGGGCCGCAGCGTGGACATCGTCAGCCGGGACTATCTCATCGGCGGACGGCGGGCCCGGCTGTGGGTCATCGACGGCTACGGCAAGGATGCCACGCTGGAGCGGATGGGCGCCTTCTGGCTGTCCCTGACGGCGGCGGACATGGCGGAGCTGGCGGAGATGCAGGGATTTATCGACCGCTTCATCACCTTTTCGGAGACGAATGTCAGCTTCGACCGAAACGACATCGTGACGAACGTCCTGCTGGGCAAGACGCTGCTGCTGGTGGAGGGCCTGCCCGGCGCCGCCCTGATGGACGCCAAGGAGTACCCTGGCCGCAGCGTGGGGGAGCCGCCGGACGGCAAGGTCCTCCGGGGCTCTCACGACGGCTTTATCGAAGCGGTGGTGCCCAATATGGCCCTGCTGCGCCGCCGCATCCGGGACCCCCATCTGACCATGGAGGGCCACAAGGTAGGCATTCGTTCCCGCACCGACGCGGTGCTGTGCTACCTGGACGACAAGGTGGACCGGGAGCTGCTGGCGGAGGTGCGGCAGAAGCTGGACAGTATCGACGTCAACTCCCTCACCATGGCCCAGGAGAGCGTGGCAGAGGCCATCCGCCCGAAGCAGTGGTATAACCCCTTCCCGAAGGTGCGGTACACGGAACGGCCGGACAGCGCCGCCGCCAGCATCATGGAGGGCAACATCGTTCTGATGGTGGACAACTCCCCCTCGGTGATGATTTTGCCCACCACCTTTTTCGACTTCACCCAGGAGGCCAACGAGTTCTACTTCCCGCCGCTGATCGGCTCCTACCTGCGGCTGCTGCGCATCATCGTCTTTCTCATCTCCCTGCTCATCACGCCCATGTGGTATCTGATGGTCAGCGAGCCGGGGCGGCTGCCGTCATGGCTGGAGTTTCTCTCCTCGCCGGAGCCTGCCTCCCTGGGCCTCCTGTGGCAGCTTCTGGTGGTGGAATTTCTGGTGGACGTGCTGAAGCTGGCCTCGTTGAACACGCCGGACTCCCTGTCCAACTCCTTCTCCATGCTGGGCGCCCTGATTTTGGGCGACTTTGCTGTCCAGGCCGGGTGGCTGGGGCCGGAGGTGCTGGTGTATATGGCCTTCGTGTCCGTAGCCAGCTTTGCTCAGCCCAGCTATGAGATGGGCTACGCCTTCAAGCTGCTGCGGGTGGCGCTGCTGCTGGTGACAGCGGCGTTCGACGCGTGGGGCTTCGTCCTGGGCGTCGTCGGCATCCTGGTGCTGCTGGCCACCACAAAGCCCATGGTGGGGAAGGGCTACCTCTACCCCCTCATCCCCTTCAACGGCAAGGCCCTGCGCCGCCTGCTCCTCCGGGAGCCCATCAGCCGGGACAACACGTGAAAAAGCGGAGCCTTTCGGCTCCGTTTTTTCATTGGTTCGTTGTCCTGCTGACATTTTAAAGATATTGCTCTGAGCTTGGACGGTGAGACAGTATATTTATGGAAGTCGCGGTAACATGGAAGTTGCATTTTCTACAAGAATCAGGTATACTATCTGAGCTATATACGGCGCACCAATTTCAAGAAGCACAGGCGGTGCGGAGAGGAGAGACCATGGACGGCCTGCAGCGTTATACGATATCACAGATGCGGGAGATAATCTCCTATCTGCTGCCCATTTTTGATGTGGTCCGTTTAGTGGACCCCAGAGATACTGCCGTGCTCACACTGAGCGAGGACGGCACTGTGAGCCGGGAGCCCTACACCTGCTTCCGCGTTTGGAACAAGGAGTGCCGCTGTGAAAACTGCACCAGTATTCAGGCGGCACTGGATGGCTGCCAGCGGACAAAATATGAGTTCATCCAGGAGAATGCGTTTTTTGTGGTTTCCCGCCCGCTGGTGCTGGTACTGCCGGAGGGAGAGACTCCGGTGATCCTGGAGATCGTCATCCGCGTCTCCGATCAGCTGCTGCCGGAGAAGGAACACGGCAAATCCCTGGCGGAGCGTCTGGCGGAGACCCGAGAGCTGCTCTATCAGGATGAACTGACAAAGGTATACAACCGCCGCTATCTCAACGAATTGAATTTCCTGTACCAGGGTATGAAACGCATCTCCGATCAGCTGGGCGTCATCATGCTGGATCTGCGGCAGTTCAAGCGGATCAACGATACGCAGGGCCATCTGGCGGGAGATCAGCTTCTGAGGAATGTGGCTGATGCTCTGCGGGCCCGCGTACGGAGCACGGATTCTGTCATTCGGCTGGGCGGCGATGAATTTCTGGTGATGCTGCCGGGCTGCAGGGAAGAAGATGTCCCCCGTGTGGTAGAGAAACTGCGCCAGGCGGTGGAGACCGTCACCTCAGCGGATTTCGGCTATACGTATACCAGCCGGTTCCACGCCACGCAGGAGGAGCTGGAGCGTCTGCTGGAAGAAGCGGACTGCCGAATGTACGAGGAAAAGCGGCGGAACGCCGAGTGATATTTGGAACATACATAAAAGACGACCGTCCAACTGGCGGTCGTCTTTTGTTCGCTCCCCGTTGCCGGAGGCACTGATGATGGGCTTTGGTGATGCGGCAGGCTGCCCGCGATGCGGGGGAAAAGTATGAAAGGGGGGGCAAGCGCCCCCTCTTTCATGTTCAATCACCCGCCGCAGCGATCGATTTCGGCACAGCCGAAATCGTAGGCGATCACTCTGAAAGACTGATCGCGCTGACGGGACAGCCGTCCCGGGCCTCCTGGGCGGTGTCCAGCAGCTCCGCCGGGACCTCGCCGCCGTGGGCGAAGCCGTCGTCCCCCATGGAAAAGACCTCCGGGCAGACGCCGGCGCACAGGCCGCAGCCGATGCAGTTTTCGTTGACAGTCGCGTTCATAGGATTCCTCCAATTAGTCGATGATATTTCCATCCCGGCCCAGTGTCACCACCTGCCAGGGGATGAACTTGCCGCTGTTCCGGAGAGCCGTCTCCGCCGCCCGCTGGATGCCGCCGCAGCAGGGCACCTCCATGCGGACCACAGTGACCTCCCGGATGTCGTTCCGGCGGATGATCTCCGTCAGCTTTTCGGCGTAGTCGCCCTCGTCCAGCTTGGGGCAGCCGATCATGGTGGTACGGCCCCGCATGAACCGCTGGTGGAAATCCGCCCGGGAAAAGGCGGAGCAGTCCGCCGCGATGAGCAGCTTCGCCCCCTGGTAGAAGGGCGCCTCCACGGGCAGCAGCTTGATCTGGATGGGCCACTGGCCCAGGCAGGAAACAGGGCCGCCGGCAGCAGGCGCAGTAGGTGTCTCGTCACGGTTCATGGCCCTCGCCATGCTCCCGGGGCACCCGCCGGAGGGGGGCACCTGCACGGGAGCGGAATTTTTCAGCGCTGCCGCTTTCTTCGCCAGAACGGCTGCTTCGTCATAGGCTGCCGCCTCCCGCTCCACAAAGGTGATGGCCCCGGTGGGGCAGGTGGGCAGGCAGTCACCCAGACCGTCGCAGTAGTCGTCCCGCAAAAGGATGGCCTTGCCGTCCGCCATGCCGATGGCACCCTCGTGGCAGGCCGCGGCGCAGGCGCCGCAGCCGTTGCATTTCTCCCGGTCGATCTCAATGATTCTCCGTACCATAGTATTTCTCCTTTTTTGATTTTTATCTTGTGTTCTTGGGTACAGTATCGTACAATGGAACAAAAATGTCTGTTGTATTTCCAACAAACGAAGGGGAGAGCGTATGGAAATTTCCGCCTTGCCCCTGTTTCGGGGCATCCCAGCCGGGGAACTGCCCGTCCTGCTGGCCCAGGCGTCGGCAAAGAAAGTCCGTTTTCAAAAAGGGGACCTGCTGCTTCGCCGGGGCGAGGAGACGGGCCGCCTGGGCCTGGTGCTGGAGGGCACCGTCCACATCATCCGGGAGGATTTCTGGGGCAGCCGCAGCATCGTGGGCCTGGCGGGGCCGGGGGAGGTCTTTGCCGAGTCCTACGCCCTGGCAGGCGAGCCCCTGTCGGTCAGCGTGCTGGCAGCCTCCGGCGGGGCGGCGCTGTTTCTGGATGCCCACCGCCTGACGGACGCCCGGCTCACCGCTAACCTGCTGTCCCTGCTGGCGCGAAAGAACCTGATGCTCACCGGGAAAATGCGCCACATGGCCCGCCGGACCACCCGGGACAAGCTGCTGAGCTACCTCTCCGCCCAGGCGCTGGCGGCGGGCAGCTCCGAATTTGACATTCCCATGGACCGCCAGCAGCTGGCGGACTACCTGGCGGTGGACCGCAGTGCCATGTCCGCCGCCCTGGGCAAGCTGCGGGACGAGGGGGTCCTGACCTTCCGCAAAAATCATTTCCACCTGCTGCGGCAGGGAGAGGAGCGAGACTGATGCGCGTGACCGTGCCGGATTATTACGAAAACTTCCGCTGCCTGGCGGGCAAGTGCCCCCACACCTGCTGCGAGAAGTGGGAGGTGGTCATTGACGAAGACAGCGCCGCATTCTACGAAACAGTGCCCGGCCTCCTGGGTGAAAAACTGCGCTCTGCCCTGAAAGAGGACAAAGACGGCGACCTGTGCTTTTCCCTGAACGGCGGGCGGTGCCCCTTCCTGAACGGCGAAAACCTCTGTGAAATTCATAAAACACTGGGGGAGGAAGCTACCAGCATTACCTGCCGGGAGCATCCCCGGTTCACGGAGGACTATGGCCCCTTCCGGGAGGTCACCCTGTCGGCCTCCTGTCCGGCGGCAAACACCCTGCTGCTGGGCAGCAAAGCGCCCCTGACTTTCCATACTTTCGAGACGGAGGAAACAGAAGAAGAGGGGGACGAATGGCTGACGTATCTGCTGCCCCTTCGCACCCGCCTGCTGGACATCCTGACGGACCGCAGCCGCCCGCTTGCGGCCCGTTTGCTCTCCTTCCTGTCCCTGGCGCTGTCGGCCCAGGCCTGCCTGGACGATGACCGCCTGGAAGATATGATGCATGCGGAGGAGGCGGCCCTGCCCCCGGCGGAAGGGCCGCTGTTCCCCGCCGCCCTTGACTTCCTGGCCTCTCTGGAGGCCCTGGACGCCGACTGGCCCGCCCTGCTGAAGCAGGCGGTGGTAGCGGAAAAAACGCCCCAGCCAGAAGCCCTGCTGGAGCGCATTGCCACCTATTTCGCATTCCGCTACCTGCTGAAAGCTGTCAACGATGGCGACCTGCTGTCCCGGGCGGAGCTGGTGGTGTTTGCCGTGCTGGTGGTCGAACGGCTGGCGCCTGTCTGTGGCATCCCGGAGGCTCTGCGGCGGTTCAGCGCCGAGATCGAGCATGACGACGACAATCTGGACGCCCTGCTGGATGCCTTCCGGATGGAAACGCTCTCTCTGGGCCGGCTTCTGGCAGAGCTGGAGACATGAGGGCCATCTTTGTGCGCTTTGCTAACGTTAAACGATTTGCGTTTGTTGAAACTATAAAAACCGCACAAAGACTATTGACATAACTAAAGAAGTGTTGTACATTATAAACACAGAAAGGAGTGAGTCCCATGGGCTAGGAAAGCTCAAGAGATTCTGAATTTCCCACCACCGTTCGCAAGGAAACAGCGTTTATACAGCAGAACCCCCAAATACGAAACATACCTCACTATGATGAGCCACACGAGACATGACCTCTGCGTGTATCTGATGTTTTAAGAATTGGCGAACTCTGCACCACCCCCCCAGCTTTCTCCGAACGGTAGACTAAGAACTGCGAGGTAAAGACCATTGGACAATCCGATCAACGGGTAAGCCCCCCATTCGCCGACGGAGCGGATGGGGGGAAATGTTTTGTATGGATATTTGGCCTGTGCTTTTTATGTGAATATAGCTGCCCGATAAACTGGAATTTGTCAGATACTTTTATAAAACTCCCGCAATAAGGATGCTAATTTTTCTGGAGACTCCAAATTTACTTCATGACCTGTTTCTGATATTTCTTTGAATTGGGAATGCTTCAGAATATCTGCGAGTTCGATTGACGCTTTTTTGTTGGCTTTGTCTTTTTCTCCACAAATGACCAATACTGGACAGGAGACTTGGTTCAATGAATCACTAAAATCAAGTTCCGCCATGGTGCTACACAGACTTATAAAATCGAGTTTTCCAAAGCCGGTTTGTTGAAACATCGACTGCGGCATAAAACGAAACAGCGCATTTTGCAGTTTTAATAATCTCGCTGGCATCTTATACTGCGTTGCAATCAAAACTAATGCCTTTACTTTTTGGGGATAGTCTATCGCATAGTTAAGCGCCAATACACCACCCAAAGAGAGACCACATAAAATGATGTCTTCATTTTCTGCGTCACACATTTCTGAAAAAGCGGAGTAGAGAGTGTAATACGTTGCAACTTTGCCTTTGACCATTTCTGCCAAATCCAAGCATAAACTATTATCCAATACTTCTGTTACCTTATTCCAACTGTCAGCATTTTGTCCCAGCCCATGCAAGTATAAATATTTCATCCATTCCCTCCACAAATTTCAATTTTGCGAGTTCATCATATCACAATACCATCCTATCCGCAACGAATCCGGTCGTGAGATCAACGGCGTTGCCTCCAAAATGCCTTCCGTAAAAGAAATACATAAAAAACGCAGCCGCCCGGACCTTTCGGCCCGGACGGCTGCTGCACTATAAAACAAATATCCTGTGGAACGGATTACTTGTTGTCGACGGAGCACATATAGGCGATGAGCTCGACCATCTTGTTGGAGTAGCCGCACTCGTTGTCGTACCAGGAGACGACCTTCACGAAGGTGTCGGTCAGGGACAGGCCGGCCTTCTTGTCGAAGATGGAGGTGCGGGTGTCGCCCAGGAAGTCGGAGGAGACAACGTCCTCGTCGGTGTAGCCCAGAACGCCCTTCAGCTCGCCCTCGGAGGCCTCCTTCATGGCGTTGCAGATGTCCTCATAGGTGGCGGGCTTAGCCAGCTTGGCGGTCAGGTCCACGACGGACACGTCCAGGGTGGGGACGCGCATGGAGATGCCGGTCAGCTTGCCATTCAGCTCGGGAATCACCTTGCCAACAGCTTTGGCGGCGCCGGTGGAAGAGGGAATGATGTTGGCTGTGGCTGCCCGGCCGCCCCGCCAGTCCTTCATGGAGGCGCCGTCCAGCAGTTTCTGGGTGGGCGTCACAG
>JAGBDS010000065.1 GCA_017937405.1 Oscillibacter sp. | reverse complement strand
TGCGGCTGGTGCCGCCCCGTCAGATGAGCCTGGAGCAGTGCCTGGAGTTCCTGGCGGACGACGAGCTGCTGGAGGTCACCCCCAAGAGCCTGCGGATGCGCAAGAGCATCCTGGACCACGAGAAGCGGATGAAGGCGCTGCACGGGAAGAAGTGATCTCGAGGGGGAGCAGGCTCCCCCTCAACCTCCCCCACCACCAGTGACATCGGTCACTGGTGAACGCCGCCCAAGGCGGCTGGGTCAAGGAATTTTCGGCAGGCGCATGTCCTGCCGAAAATGATTTGATTTTCTTGATTTGCCTCTGGCAAATCAACTGGGGGAACCTATGGTTCCCCCTAGTCCCCTTCCGCATGATAAGGCGCCCCGGAAATTTTCTGGGGCGTTTTTCTTTTTGGGAACTTTTTCCCTGCTTCCAACGTCTGATAAGACAAATGCGCTGAAAGGATGGACTTGCTATGAATCAGAAGTTTTTCCGCATCCTCGCTCTGGCCCTGTGCGCCGCCATGATGTGCGCCCTGCCTGCCTTTTCCGCTGAAACGGAGGACGCCGAACCGCCCGCGTATCTGGCGCCCGTCCGGGTCTGGGGCCGCCTCACCAAGCTGGAGGACGGCGGATTGCTGGTACAAAACGACGACCAGAATGACCCGTACCGTGAGATCATCCTCCACGGCGAAAGCATCCGCATCCTGGACGCCGTCTCCGGCCTGCCCCTGGACCGGGAACTGAAGGATGGCGAGACCGTCTACGCCTGGGTGGGCCCCGCCATGACCTTAAGCCTGCCGCCCCACGCCACCGCTGAGTTGATCGTAGCCAATGTCCCGGCGGACTTCGGCGTGCCCCAGTATTATCAAATCGCGAAGGTGCGGCCCCAGGTGACCGTCGCTATTTATCCGCCCCCGCCCCTGACCCATGTGGACCTGGTGACTACCGGCGGCCAGGAGTTGACCGTGACGGATGAAGCCACCCTGTTCCCTTATCTGACCCGGCAGATGGTCACTCTGGGTTCCCTGGTGCCCGGCAGCCGCATCCTGGTCTGGACCGATGTCAAGGGTGCGGTCACTAAAGTAATGCTTTTCGCCTATGACTACCGGGGCTACGTCTCCTGGGAGCCCACCGGAGAGGTCAGCGTCAACGACCAGCGCCTGTCTGTAACAGGCAAGGTGGTGAATGGGGAAGTCCTGCTGCCCATCCGGGCCGTGGCGGAGGCCGCGGGGTATGAGGTGAACTGGGTTGCCGGCCAGGGCGCCGTGGTGTCCCGGCCCGGCGGCGGGCTGGTGTTCTCCGTCCTGCCGGGACAGGACACAGCCCATACCGCTACCGGCGAAACAGGTCTCGCGGACGATTGTTATTTTGAGAGCGGCACTACCTATCTGCCCGCCGCGGACCTGGTTTACCTGCTGGACCTGTTCCCTGTGTATTGATTTCTCATCCCAGCGCACACTAGGCCCGAGGTGATGAAGATGGAAGAACTGCCCCTGGGCTTCGGTATGGCCCTGGCCCAGCATCCGGAGGCCATGGCCCGCTTTTCCAATTTGACCGAGGAGGAACAGCGGGCCATCATTGACGGCGCCCACGCCGTCCGCTCCAAGCAGGAGATGCGGGCCTACGTGGAAAATCTGATGAAATGAAAGACGCGCTCCGGGCCTTTTGACCCGGGGCGCGTGCCCTTATTCATCAACAGGCTGGGTCAGAAGTCCCAGCAGCGGCTCGAACTCCACGCCCTCCCGCATGGGGATGCCCGCTTTTGCCGTCCGTTCCGCGCAGGCCCGGACGAAATCCACCGCCTGCCGTGCGGCGTCTGGCAGGGCCGCCCCCTGAACCAGCGCCCCGGTGAGGACGCTGGCGAACACATCCCCGGTGCCGTGGAATTCCTGCGGCACCCGCCGGGTCTGTACTGCTTCCGTCCGCCCAGTCCTGGCGTCAAAGCACATGGCTCCGGTCAGCTCCGGGGCGGTGGAGGCCCCGGTGAGCACCACAGAACGATGCCCGTCCAGGCTCAGCCGCTCCACGATCTCCCGGCAGCCGGCCTCGCCAACCGGAAGTTCTCCGTAAGGCACGCCCAGCAGCAGGGCGGCTTCCGTCAGATTGGGAGTGATGACATCCGCTAGCTCCGCCAGCCGGGCCATCCCGGCGCACATGGCGGGGGTGTAGGTCTGGTAGACCTCTCCGTGGTCGCCCATTACCGGGTCGATGACCGCCACGGTATCCGCGCTCCGGAACTGCAGGAGAAAGTCCTCCACCATGGCGATCTGCCGCTCACTGCCCAGAAAGCCGCTGTATATGGCCTGAAAATCCAAATTCAAAGATTTCCAGTGGGCGGCCACCTTCGGCAGCTCGTCGGTCATATCGAGAAAGGTAAAGCCCTCGAAACCGCCGGTGTGGGTGGAGAGGAACGCGGTGGGCAGGGGACAGCACTGGATGCCCATGGCAGACAGGATAGGCATAGCGACGGTCAGGGAGCACCGGCCAAAGCCGGACATATCGTGGATAGCGGCGATCCGGGGCGTAGACATGGCAGAGGTCCTCGTTTCGTGAAGTTGATAGATGATTTTTCATTGTAACGCAGAATTACCTATTGTTCAAGAGCGGCGGATGTGGTATACTAAAATTCCCCATGCGGGCATGATGGAATTGGTAGACATGCGAGATTTAGGTTCTCGTGGAGTAATCCGTTGGGGTTCGAGTCCCCATGCCCGCACCATCTCTGGCAAACACTTTCGATCCAAGAGCCTGAAAGCTTACGGACGCAAGTGTTTGCCAGATTTTTTATTCCCGAAATTTCGGGTGTGTTACAAAAGATCCAAAACGCCGTTTTCAAGTAAAAAAGCGACTTGAACCTGCACTATCCCAGAAAACAGCCGGTGCCCTTTTTCAAAGACACCGGATCCTTATTTTTATTGACCTCAAATACGAGAAAAATAATTGCATTTTTGCTTGGTGCCCTTTTCAAATCAAAAAGGGCACCATCTTTTCTCCCTTTTACCTTTTGGACTGATTTGGGATATAAAAAACTTCCCTCCGTCAAAGTGACGGAGGGAAGTATGCTCACAGACCACAACTGTTACCAATTGGAATTTACCTTTCAGTATCTATCAACACCGCTCTGCACGGTGAACCATCTGCACCCGCCAAATTCAGCGGAGCAGCATTTAAGAAATAGATACCCTCGGACACCTCTGCCAAACGAATCCCCTCAAGCAAGATAACATCAGCAGACAGTAGTGCAAGATGTACCGCCATTGGCGCGTTTTGCGGTCCGACCGACTGAGGCTCGTTTCCGAGAAGTAAGATATTTGAAGAGGCAAATACCTTTGCCGCCTCTAAAGATATCTCGACATCTCCTTTGATTAGAATTCTTTTTGCTGCTTCCGCATTATGCTTTTTGGCTTTTTCGATTATTTCTGTGGCGTCATTATCGGTAACAACCCCACTGTGCTCTACTACGTAAGCCATTCCGATAAATGCTTCCAATGACATTTCATCCACGGGTTTTCCGTCTTTAATAAAATGACACGGTGCATCTATATGCGTGCCGTTGTGTGCACACATACTAAATGCCGTCAAATTATATACTTCGCCCTTTTCCATCGATTTGAGTTCTTTTTTCTCCGGCATTGGGTCGCCCGGATACACTTGGCAGCCGAAAACTTCTTGGGAAATATCGTAGATTTTCATT
>JAGBDS010000064.1 GCA_017937405.1 Oscillibacter sp. | reverse complement strand
GGAAGATGCAATTCCACTACCGGCTGGCTTTTGATGGGGACGGGCGGCCGATGTTCTACTGCTGGGAGAACTGCAAGCACTTTATCCGGACGATTCCCACGCTGGTATACGATGAAAAGCGCGTGGAGGACGTGGACACCAGCCAGGAGGATCATATTTACGACGAATGCCGCTATGTGATGATGGCGCACCCCATCGCGCCGAGACAGAACACGCCCGAGCCTGCTCCGGCCTTTGATCCGCTGGAGCTGCACAAGCAGGACAGGGACGTTTACGCCTTCTATCGGATATAGCGGGCAGGCGGCCGGGTACGCGGATGGATGGCGAGTGAAAAGCACGATGCGGACGAAGGAGACAAAGGAGGCTGCGGATGCAAAGCAGGAAGGAAAGGCCTTCCGAAAGGGAGGAAAAGCGGCGCAGGCGCGCGGAAGGAGCGCAAGCGCATGGGATGGAACCGGGGGCTGGGCAACGGAAGCGGGCGGCGCCCCTGGGGATGGGGCCGATTATGCCAGCCGGGAGGGCGCGGCAAACGGGCCTGGAGGCTATGGCGGCAAAGGAAGCGGAGCTGCAGGCAGCCGCTCCGGGACGCGGCCAGCCCGCTATAGCAGGCGCGAATGACCGGGATAACGGGCCATGGCCGGACGGGGAACCATCCTCAGACCAGGACGCGGCGCAGGCGCAGCGGGATGCCATTGCGCTGACGGGGACGCTACAGGCGCCGGAAACCGGGCGCGCGGGCCCCATCGGGCGGGATCAGGTGGCCAAGGCGGAGCAGACGCTGAAGGAATACAAGCGGGGAAAGGCAACGCTGGAAGCACGGATTGTAGAGAACGAGCAATGGTATAAACTGCGGCACTGGGATCAGATACGGCAAGGCGGTAAGGCGGAGGAGCCGGAACCCACCTCAGCCTGGCTGCTGAACAGCCTGGCCAACAAGCACGCCGACGCCATGGATAATTTCCCGGAGCCCAATGTGCTTCCCCGAGAGGCCGACGACGAGCAGGACGCGAAGCTGCTTTCTTCCATCCTGCCTGTCGTGCTGGAGCAGAACGATTACGAGCAGGCCTATTCGGACATGTGGTGGTACAAGCTGAAAACCGGTACCGGCGTGATGGGCGTATTCTGGAATACGCGCGCGAACGGTGGGCTGGGCGACATTGCCGTGCGCAATCTGGACATGCTCAACCTCTACTGGGAACCGGGCGTGACGGATATTCAGGCCTCACGCAACCTGTTTCACACGGAATTAATGGATCGGGATCTGCTGGAGGAGGAATATCCTTTCCTGAAGGGCCGGCTGGCCTCGCCCACCATCGACGCCAAGCAATATGTATACGACGATACGGTGGACGTCAGCAAAAAGGTTATGGTGGTGGACTGGTATTACAAGGTCATCCAGCATGGCGTAAGCCGGCTGCATTATTGCAAATTCGCCGGGGGAGAGGTGCTTTATGCCTCGGAAAACGATCCGGTCTATGCGGAACGCGGCTTCTATGACCACGGGAAATACCCTTTTATCCTGGACACGCTTTTCCCCGTGGCGGGATCGCCGGCGGGCTTCGGCTACCTGGATATCTGCAAATCGCCGCAGCTCTATATCGACAAGCTGGATCAAGCCATCCTGAAGCGCACGATGATGGAGGCCAGGCCGCGTTTTTTCGTGCGGGGAGATGGTTCGGTCAACGAGGAGGAGTACGCCGATTGGTCCAGGCCCTTCGTACACTGGCAGGGCAGCGGCGATCCCCGGGAGAGCGTCATGCCGCTGGAACTGCCCGGCCTGTCCCAAGCGGCGGTAGCGGTGCGCTCCCTGAAGGTAGAGGAGCTGAAGGAAACCTCCGGCAACCGGGACTTCTCCCAAGGTGGGACGGTATCGGGCGTGACGGCGGCCAGCGCCATCGCGGCCCTGCAGGAGGCCGGCAGCAAGCTGTCCCGCGATATGCTTAAATCAAGCTATCGGGCATTTGCCCAAGTCAATTACCTATGCGTTGAGCTGATTCGGCAATTCTACCAGGAGGAACGCTGGTTCCGGGTGGTGGGGGAGACGGGCCGCTATGAATACCTGAGATTCAGCGGGCGGCGTATCGCCCAAAAGCCGCAGGGATCGGATTTTGGCCTGGACATGGGATACCGCGTCCCGGTGTTCGATATTCAGGTGACAAGCCAAAAAAGCAGCCCATTCTCTACGGCGGTGCAGAACGAGCGGGCCAAGGAGCTTTACGGCATGGGATTCTTTAAGCCTGATCTGGCCGACCAGGCGCTGGCAGCGCTGGATATGATGCAATTTGAGGGCGTGGAGAAGGTACGCGAACGGATTTCCCAGAACCAAACCCTTTATCAGCAGGTGCTTCAGCTGCAGCAGCAGATGCTGAAGATGGCGGCTATCATCGACCGGATGGGCGGCACGAACCTGACGCAGAGCATGGCTCCGGAGATGGTTCGGCAGGCGCGGCAGCCCTCGCCCGGGGAGACAGACGGCGGCCCGGCGCAGGCCAATCCGCTGGGGGACGCCATGGACGCCTCCGGAGCGGGCGCCCGGGTGAAGGCGGCCCGCAACGCGACGCCGGAATGACGGGAGGGAGCAGAATGACGACGGCAGAATTCCGCCAGGTTGGCGAACGGTTTGAGGCGAAGGTGACAGGGCACGCGGGATATAACCGCAACGGGCCGGACATCGTGTGTTCGGCCTGCTCGATGCTCTCCTGCACGCTGCTGCAATGCATGATGGAGGAAGAGGCGGCCGGCGGGCTAAGCGAATTCCACCAATCGGCGCGCGACGCGTCGGTATACCTTTTGGCTGCGGCGCAGCCCAGCGCGCAGGCGCGGGTGGAAGCGACCTTCCATACCATCATCTCAGGCTTTGCGCTGCTGGCCCGGGACTACCCGGAGCATGTGCGGCTTCATCTCCTTTTTTGAAGAAACGGAAAAAGTGGGGGAGAAACAGCCGGCGGGGTGCGATAGGCTGGAGACAGACGCGGGGGAGAGGCCCCGGCGACGGCGGGACAGACCGCGGACACACCGGAGAGACGGCAGAGACACTTCGGAAAGACGATGGAGGGATACTATGGAAATGGATGCAACGTTGGATCTGCGGCTGTTTAACGGCGAGGCCGGCACGGCGGATCCTGCCGCAGAAGACGCTATGCCTACGGAAACAGCCGGGCGGACGGCCAGGAACCCCCTGGCGGAGGTAGCCTATGGCAAACAGGCGGAGCCAGCCGCAGCGCCTAATGCGGAACTGCCCGGTAAACCGGCGGAGGCCACGGTGACCGCGGACACCGAAGAGGCCCGCCGGGCGGAATTCGAACGGCTGATCAAAGGCAAATACAAGGATCTATATGAGGCGCGGGCCCAGCGGATGATTAACGACCGCTTCAAACAGACCAAAGGCTTGGAGGAGCAGGTGAACGCGATGGCGCCGGTGCTGGAGCTGCTTGCCGCCAAGTACGGCGTGGATCCCAAGGACGCCAAGGCTGTGGCTGCGGCCCTGGAGGAGGACGACAGCTACTACCAGGACGAGGCTTACGCCAAGGGCGTGACCGTGGAGCAGCTCAAAACCATCAAAAAGCTGGAACGGGAGAACGCCGCCTTCCGGGAGATGGCCAAGGAACAGGAGCGCCGGCAGCGGGCTGACCAGATATACGCCCAATGGGAATCGCAGGCCCAGGCAGCCCAAGCGATATATCCCGGCTTCGACCTGCGGGAGGAGATCAACCGCGCGGATACAGGCGAACGCTTCATGGGACTGCTGCGCAGCGGCGTGGACGCCCGGACGGCCTATGAGGTGGTGCACAAGGATGAAATCATCGGAGGGGCCATGCAATACACGGCCCAACGGGTGCAGGAGAAGGTTGTGAACGACATCCGCGCCCGGGGTATGCGCCCGCCAGAGAACGGCGGGAACGGGACTGGCGCCGCGCGGATCGTCAAGAGCGACCCGAGCGCCTTTACCAAAAAAGACCGCGACGAAATTGCGCGGCGGGTGATGAGGGGAGAACGCATTGAGCTGTAGTTCTCCCAGGAAAGGAGAATCAACATGCTGAGAACCATCTATCCCGTGCTGAACCTGGCGCTGTTTGCCACGCAGACTACGGGCTTGAACGCCTCCGGCAACGACCTGTCGCCGGAGATGAAAACCTACTACGCCGACCGGCTGATCGACTATGCCGAGCCGAACCTGGTACACGACCAGTTCGGAGACAAATACCCGATCCCCCAGCACGGCGGCAAAACCATTGAATTCCGCAAATACAGCCCGCTGGATAAGGCGCTGACGGCCCTGACCGAGGGCGTGACGCCGGCAGGCAACAAGCTCAACGTATCGACCGTGGAAGCGACGGTGGATCAGTACGGCGACTTTATCGAGATTTCCGACGTGCTGGAGCTGACGGCTATCGACCGCAACCTGGAGCAATCCACCAAGCTGCTGGGCGGCCAGGCAGGCCGCACCCTGGATACCGTGACCCGCGAGGTGATTACCGCTGGCACCAACGTAATGTACGCGCCCAAAGCCGACGGCACGGAGATCCTAACCCGCGCTACGGTTGCCGGCGATTGCCTCCTGACGCTGGATATGATCTTCAAGGCGGCGGCCAAACTGCGCGAAATGAATGCGGTGCCCATCGACGACGCCTTTGTGGCGGTGGTTCATCCCAACGTGGCTTGCGATCTGATGCTTTCGGACAAGTGGATGGATGTGCATAAGTATGCCACGCCTGAGAACATCTATCGCGGGGAGATCGGCCAACTGGGCGGGGTTCGCTTTGTGCAGACCACGGAAGCCAAGATTATCGGAGGGGCCGGAGCCGAAGGGGTTTCGGTTTACTGCACGATGGTGATTGCCGCCAATGCCTATGGGGTGACGGAGGTTTCTGGCGGCGGGCTGCAGCATATCGTCAAGCAGCTGGGCTCCAGCGGCACGGCCGATCCGCTGAACCAGCGCGCCACGACCGGCTGGAAGGCTATGAAGGTGGCCGAACGGCTCGTCGAGGAATACATGGTGCGAATTGAGCATGCATGCGCCACAAACCCCAAGGCCAAGTCTAACTAGAGGAGGGTATCATGGCTACAAAGATGAGCGCCGATGCTACTACCGGCGCCCTTGACCCCCGGCGACTGGTGAAGATCCGGCTGCACAGGGACAAGCACAGCGGCAAGGGCGTGTACGTGAACGTCAATAACAACAGCTACTTCATCCCCCGCGGCGAGGTGGTCGAGGTGCCTCACTTTATCAAAGAGGTGCTGGATAACTCTGCCGCTCAGGACGAAAACACGGCACGGCTGATCGAATCGCTGGGCGAGGCGGCGCAGGAGCTGTAGCCGGATCAAGGGGAGCCGCAGGCTCCCCTTTTTGCCATCCCCCGGCAGGGGCGGGCCGGTGCAAGCCCGGCGGATGGCGGCAAGGAGGATGACATGACGGTACGGCAGGCTATAGACCGGCTGCAGGCGCTCAAGCCCCACCAATACGGCGACGAAACGGCCGCCGGATGGCTTTCGGATCTGGATGGGCGGCTTTACGCCAACTATTGCCTGGGACACGAGGGCATGGAAAGCCTGGCCCACGGCCCCTATACGGCGGATGCGGATGACGCCGAGCTGATGGTAAAGGAACCCTATACGGATCTCTATATCCGATACATGGCGGCGCAGGTGGACTACTACAACGCGGAATTCGCCCGCTACAACAACTCGATGGTGATGTATAACATGATGCTGGCCGAATACGCAAACTGGATAAACCGTACCCATATGCCGGAACAACGAGCCACGCTCAAGCTATAGGAGGAAGCGATGTTTCTGCCCCAGCTGAAAGCCACAGACGCCGAGCGGGAGATGATCGGGGAATTCCGCGGCTATAACCACAACCTGCGGATCCGGGATAATGAATTCTACGACATGGCCAACATGAGCTCGAACCTATATCCGGTGCTATCCCCCCGAGGCAGGCGGGCCAGAGCGCGGAGGCTGACCAAGCCCAACGGCCTTTTCGCCCATGACAGGCTCTGCTGGGTAGATGGGACGGGCTTCTACTATGGCGGCGAACAAAAGGGAACCGTGGCCGACAGCCCCAAGCAGATGGCGGCCATGGGAGCCTACGTGCTGATATGGCCGGACAAAGCCTACTATAACACCCATACCGGCGAATTCGGCCAGCTGGGCTGCAAGGTAACCGTTCAGGGCGGCGTCACGGCGGCCCTGTGCAGGCTGGACGGCACGGCCTACGAGGGCTATACCGTATCGGATACGGCCCCCGTCGCGCCGGAAAACGGCGCGCTATGGGTGGACACCGGTGGAGAAAGGCAGACGCTCAAGCAATACGCGGCGGCCAGCGGCCTGTGGATCAGCATACCAACGGCGTATACCAAGATCACAGGGACGGGACTGGGCGCGGGCTTTGCCGAATATGACGGCGTGACCCTCTCCGGCATGGAGGAAGAAACCCTGAACGGCGACTTTATCCTCTACGGCGCGGGAGACGACTATGTAATCGTGACGGCGGTCATCAGCCGGGCGGTGAGCCAGAGCGGGCCTGTGACCATCGAGCGCAAGATTCCCGACATGGACTATATCACCGAAAGCGAAAACCGGCTATGGGGCTGCTCCAGCCAGAAGCACGAAATATACGCCTGCAAGCTGGGCGACCCCAAAAATTGGAACTGCTTTATGGGAATATCGACCGATAGCTACGCCATGACGGTGGGCTCCGGCGGCGATTTCACCGGCGCGTGTACGCACCTGGGCTACGTGCTCTTTTTTAAGGAGGACGTGATCCACCGCATATACGGCGCCAAGCCGGCCAACTACCAGCTGACCAACGTGGAGAGCCGGGGCGTGGAAAAAGGAAGCGAGAAAAGCCTGGTGATCGTCAACGAGACGCTGTATTACAAATCAGCCCAGGACGTATGCGCTTTTCAATCGGCGCTGCCTGCGTCCATCTCCTACCCCCTGGGACAAACGGCCTACCACCATGCGACAGCGGGCGCGCTGGGCTCGAAATACTACCTATCCGCCAAGGACGCAGACGGCGCGGGCGTGCTGCTGGTATACGACGGGGCGCGGGGACTATGGCACAAGGAGGACGGGATCTACGCCCTATGGTTCGCCGGTACAGGCCGGGATCTATACTTCATCAATGAGGCGGACGGCTGGCTTTATTCCGTCATGGGCGACGCTGAGAGCTATGCCGGGGATGGGGCCGCGCTGGAGGGAACGGTGAGCTGGAGCGCAGAAACCGGGGATATTGGGCTGAAGAGTCCCGACTACCAATACATATCCAAAATACAGCTGCGCATGGAGCTGGACGCAGGCGCCACGGTGGAGTTGGCTCTGGACGGCGGAGACGGCCAGTGGGAGACGAAATTCACCGCGTCGGCCGCGCGAAAACGATCCTTCACGGCTCCCATTATCCCCCGGCGCTGCGACAGCATGCGCCTGAAAATTGCCGGATCCGGCGGATGCAGGATCTATTCCCTCACCAAAACCATCGAGCAGGGGAGCGAGCTATAAATGGCCCTATCCAATTTTTCGCTGCCAGACATCGCCGGGGGCGACCTGGACAGCCAAAAGGAACGCCGCCGTATCATGGAGTATCTTTACCAGCTATCGGAACAGCTGCGCTTCATGATGGGCAACATCGGAGAAGAAAACCTATCAGACGAGCTGCGCGGCACGATCAAGGACGCTTCCTGCCAGGTGGGCGAGCTGAACCGGCAGCTGACGGACGCGACCGGCCGAATGACGAGCCAGATACGCCAGCAGGCGGACGAAATTGCGCTGAAGGTGAGCCAGAGCACATACGACAGCGAAAAGGTGATCCGGTCGGCCACAGCCCCGGAGAACCCCACGACCCATATGCTGTGGCTGGACATTTCCCTTTCCCCCAACATGCTCAAGCGCTGGACCGGCTCCACCTGGGCTATCGCCGGTACCAACGCCGTCACCGCCAGCGGCATCACCATACGTGATGACAACGTCACCATCTCCACCCCCAACTTCAACCTGGAAATCCTGGACGCCTCCGGCGACCCCGTGCTGACCATGAGCGCCGGGGACGCAGGCTTTGACAAGCTCTATGCCGATAAGATCGTGTCAGATTCAACGGCGTCTATGGGGCCGAAAAAAACCGTCACCTATACGGTGGGTTCTGGCGGGCAATTTGATAGCATTTCTGACTGTTTAGACAATCTTCCAAACATTCAACGCGGAACCGTAATCATTCAGCTTGTAAGCAACATTACGGAAAACGTCAGGATCGTAAACCGTATTTTCAATACAATTTCCCTTAATCTAAACGGTTATACCCTCAAGGGTTATATAGAAATCGAATCGGCTAAAGGCCGTGTGTACGT
>JAGBDS010000052.1 GCA_017937405.1 Oscillibacter sp. | reverse complement strand
CTCCTGGCGTCCGCCATGGTTCCAAGCTCTGTGAAGGTGTCCGCGCCGTCCCAGCGGTACAGCTTTGTCCCGGCATGTACCAGCGTCTCCTCCCCCAGGTGGTGGACCCCGTTGATCCTGGCGCCGCCCGGTGCCGTGGCCACGGTATGGTAGCCCATGCGCTTTCGCACTTTGCCCACCTGGTCCCGGATCATGTTGGGCGCCGCCGGGGAGCGGCTGGGGTCCACGTTGGTGGGTGAGTTGTTCAGGTCCACGCCCCGGAAATAGTCGATGACAACGCTGTTTTTCGCCGTCTGAGAGGGAATATCAAAGGCCATGCGTTACCACCACCCCGTCGTATTGCGGACCCTGGTCACGGTACCGCCCTTCGGGCTTGCCTGGTAGCTCATCTGCAGCTTTACCAGGCCGTCCTCGAACTCGTTTCGCCACATGGTGGCCATGGCCAGCTCGTCCTCCTTGTACAGCTCTCCGGCGATGTACAGCGGGATGAGCACCGCTGCCTCCTCCGGGAGCTCCAGCTCCGTGTCCTCCGGCGTCGCCGCCGTGATCTTCACCGGGTAGGCGTCATACCACACGGTATATGTCCCGGCCGTGTCTCCCGGCAGCACCAGCACGTCATCCCCCTCCAGGTCCCAGTCCTGGGCCCGGCCGTAGCTGTCCGCCGTCTCCAGCATCAGCTGGTTGCGCTCGATGCAGCGGAACCGGGGGCAATAGTCCGTCAGCCGGATGCGGTAGTTCTTCTCCACCGTGGGGAGTATCAGCTTCTCCCCGCTCTCCACCGCCGCGGCGCCTTCCTCCAAAGTGATGCGGAAGGTCTTGCGGATGGGCCGGCCCACCGACGCCAGCTGCTGCATGGCCTCGTTGGCCTTCCCGGGCATGGCGTTGATGTAGTCCTGGTTCACGTCATCCACGTTGACGGTCGTCCCCTCGTTGGAGAACATGGTCTGCAGCGCGATCAGCTTGCACTCGCCCCATTTCATGATGAATCCCTCCTTCAAAGAAAGGCCAGGGTCTCCCCCGGCCTTTCTGTCTCGGCTTTTTAGAGTGCGCTGCCGCCGGTCACGCCGCCCGCGGCGATGAACCGCCAGTCCACGAAGCCTGCGCCGAACCGGCCATAGCCCTGCCACACGTTGTTCCAGTTGTTGGGGTCGATGTCGCTCTTGACTTCCATCTTCACCCGGTCCAGCCAGACGGGGCCGTCCTGCTCCTGGATGAAGTTGGAGTCCAGCAGGAACCAGGGGGTCACATCGCCGCCCAGCGCCTGCGTCAGATAGGGGTCCACGATGACGTTCCAACGGCCGAACTGGTAGTTGAAGCCGTTGTTGGCGGTGGCCGGGTCCTTATCCGCGCCGATCACCTCGAACACCTTGTTCTTCAGCGCGGCGTCGTTGGGGATCCAGATGGTGTCCGGAGCGACGGCCAGCAGCTCGCCGTTGTCGCCCTTGATGTTCTGCATCCGGGTCTCCAACAGGCCCAGGTTGGCCGCCGTGAAATCACCGGCGAATAGGTTGGACTGGGCGCCGCCCTTCACCTTGGCGGGATGGTCCTTGGCAAACAGCGCCTTCCCGTCCGCCGCGGCGCACTTGAAGGTCTTGTCGCCGATCTTCACGGTGGTGCCGCTCAGGCCGCCCACGTAGAGCTGGCGGCCAAACTGCTCCCGCGTCCGGTTGTAAGCAGCGATGAAAGCAGATGCCTTCTGCTTCATGCTGCTCAGGTTGTTGTCGTCCGCCATCTCCCGTGTCACGGAGAACATACTTTTCCAAACCATGTGCTCCACGGTCTGGGAATAGCTCTCCTCAAAGCCGTTGCTGGGAAAGCTGCCGCCCTCGCCCACAGGTTCCCAGTTGTTCATGGCGGTGTCGCCGCTGAACTTCTCCGCCCAGTGCTTGCTGGTCTGCATCCGGAACAGCTTCTTCAGCACGCTGGCCTGCTCAAAGGCCTCTCCCCGCTTTTCCAGATAGCTCTTGATGGGGAACTGAGAGTTGCCGTAGCGGCTCTCATGCACACCATCGCCGATAGATACCGTACAATATGCCATGTTGTCCTCGCTCCTCTCTTAAAACTTCACCAGCACGGTGGAACCAGCAGCAGTCCCCTCCATGCTGACGATCTCCGCCACGCCGGAGGCCGTTGTGGCCGTCACCTGCAGACCGTCGGTGTGCAGCGTCACCTTGTCGCCCTTCTTCAGGGCGTCTCCCGCTGCCTGCAGCGTGGTCTCGAAGGTCATGTAGCTCTGCACTGCGATGACCGGGACCTCCCCGGCGGCGTTCTTGACGCCCACAGCGATGTAGGCGGGCTTCGCCGTGGCGCTGCACTTGGTCAGCTTGCCAGCGCTCAGCACCAGGGCCTCGCCCAGGGCAACGGACTCACCGTCCGTCATGGTCAGATACTTGATGGGCGGGGTCTGTCCCACGTCCATTCTGGAAAGCATAATACTCACGTTTTCTCATCCTTTCTTGATGTCTTTCAGGTATTTCGCGTAGGCCTTCCGGATCTCCTCGTCCGTGGCGTCGGGCATGATCTCCCGGTAGCTGTCCCGCATGGCGGCAGGGACTTCCACCGGCTCACTGCCTCCGCCCACTGGCAGGGGGTTCAGATGGCTCTTTCCGGCGACTCCGTTCAGAGCCGCCGCCTTTGCCGCGGCGATCTTCCGCGCCTCGATCTCCTTGCAGTTGGCCAGATAGAAGGCATCCTCCAGGGTGTTGCCCAGCTGCACCAGCTGGTTGAACCTCTGTGCCGTTTCCATGTGGGCGATGTCGTCCATGCTCTTGATCTCCGGCCATTCGGCAGAAAGGCCTTTGACAAATGCGCCGATGGCCTCCTGGGCCTGCTCATTGACTGCCCGGGCCCTCTCCTGCGCCGCCTGCATGTTGGCCCGCATCAGCTGCTCCTTGACGGGACTCAGCTGCTGGTCCACGATGCTCTGGATGGTCTCCGGCTGGATCCCGGCTTTGCGCAGCTGCTGCTCCTGCTCCCGTCTGGCCCTCTCCGCCTGATAGGCACGGTACTCCGCCTCGGTTGTGATGGGCTTTCCGGTGTATGGATCAGCCTGGCCTGCGAACATGTCCGCGTAGACCTTGTCCACACGGCGCTGCTCTGCCTGCCTGCGCTCCTGGTCCTCCCTGGCCCTGCGTGCCTCCGCCTGACGGTGGCGCTCCTCCGGGCTCATTTCCTGGCGCCTGGCAGGCTCTGTGACGGTTTTCTTCGCCCCCGGCTCCTCCGTCCCGGGATCTTCTTCCGCCGCGCTCTCAGCGCCCGCAGACTGCTCCTGCACCGGATCCGCCGCGCTGCCGGTACCTTCCGGTTCGGTCGTCTCCGTTGGTTCCAGTCCAAACACCTCGGCATAATCCTGGGTGATCTTCTCTTCCAGTTCCATATTTCAGTTCCTCCTGTTGGATTTTTACTCTTTTCCTGAGTGGTCTCATGTGTAAAGCAAACTCACTTGCTGCCCTTGCGGCCGCTGCGAAGGTCGTTGCCAGTGATCCTGGTGTTGCCTTTGGTTGCGGGCCGGCTTCCATTGGGCGCCTTGACGATCTGGGTGCCGCTGTTCTGGATGCGGCCGGTATAACCCTTGTTCTTCATCCTGTTTCCTCCTCTCTTCTGGATTCGGATGTTTGCGCTGTCCCTGCGTTGTTCGATTCCCTTGGCGGGCTTCCCCGGGTACGCCACAGGGGGGCGCCCCGGGGGAGGTGATCTTTCGGGGTGAAAATCCGATACAGCACCGGCAAAAGCCCCGCGGGTGCGGTGATGGCGGTCACGCACCCGGGGAAACCCGCCGCAAAAGCATTTTCACTGATCCGGCTTTTTCAGCCGCTTGTCGAACCGGGGACACTGTGGATTCCGGCAGGCATACACCGTCTCCCGGCTGCCGTCCTCCTTCTCCTCCACCCGGTAGATGATCATTTCCAGGCCGCAGGTCTCACAAAGCACTCGGAATCCCTCCTTCCGCCGTGTCCGGCGTTTCCGTCTGCACCGTACCGGCCAGATTTTCCTTCCCCAGCTGCGCCTGCATCTGCTGCAGCTCCCGCTGCTGCTCCAGTTCCCGCTGCAGGTCGTCCTTGATCTGCTTCGCGGTTGGATAGTGCAGCTGCTCCATGATAGTCCAGAACCGCACCAGGGCCGTCAGCTCCGTGGGCGGTCCGAAGGCACCCTGCTGGAAGTTCATGCGGGTCTCCTGCCACATGGCAGACCGGTCCGAAGCCAGGGGCGCCGATGTGTCGCAGGAAAACAGAAAGTCCGTGTTATACTTCCAGTTCCCCGCCGCGTCCTGATACAGGAAGTCGTGACGGTCGAAGAACTTGTACTCCTTCTGACCCTGCTCGTTATAGGACACCACCGGCCGCGGCTCGTCTGCGTAGGCCAGCATGAACTTGAACATCAGTTCGAACAGGTCCTGGAACTGCGCGTTCTTCATGACCCGCTTGCTTTCCAGACGGCCCGCCGCCTGGTTGGCGGAGAACTCTTTGGCCACCTTGCTGGTAGCGGTGGGATCCCGGCGGCCCTGCATGGAGTCCGTGACGCCGATGGTCTGCCGGGCCTCCTCGTAGATCTGCGCCATCAGCGCCATATCGCTGCCGATGTCCACCTGTGTATTTCGTACCTGAAAACACTCGATGTCCTGGGGACCGTCCACCTCGGCAACCACCAGGTCCTCGTCCGTCACCGTCAGATTCATGGTCTTTTTCTTCAGGATGACACTGCCGCCTCCCAGCACCTTCCGGTTGATCTTGGTGGACAGCTTATTCAACGTGTTCTGGGCGTCCTCAATGGCGTCGATGTCGCTGCCGCCGAGAAAGCGGCCGCTCTTGCTGACGTTCTTCCGGAGCACCACCGGGAATATGTCCGGCTTGTAGTAGGGCAGCTTCGTGGGCTCCATCACCGGCTCCTGCCGCACGGTGTAGACGCCCACCGGCATGACCCCGGCCGGCCGCATCTGGTCCATCATGACAGAGGACCCGCCACCCATGGCTATTTCCAGGGTGGGCCGCTCCACATCCCGGAACACCGGCTGTCCGTTTTCGTCTCTGGCCTGGCTCATGGCCGGGATGCTCTTTCCTCCGGCGGTCACCAGGTCCTCCGTCAGGACCTCGTATTGCTGCAGCTGTTCCTCAAACCTCCTGCTGCCGCAGCTGCACTGGATGCCGTCGCCCACTTTCCCGCATTTGGTGCAAATCTTCACCCGGCGGGTCTGGTAGTCCTCCAGGTCCTCACACTGGATGTCATTCACCCACCGGAACCGGCCGATGCCGCCACGGTCGTTGCGGTAGTAGGCGGTGTGGAGCGTCACCAGCTCATCGGAGGTACTGCTCTCCCCGGCGCCACGCAGCTCCGGGGCCTCCTCATTCTCGTCGGACACGTCCACGCCGAATCGGCGCTTCACCTGCCGCTTGGTGATGTACTCGTCTACAAACAGGTAGTCCATGTCGGCCACCTGGTCAATTCCTTCCTGGGGGACGACCTTCCGGGGATGCAGCAGCGTCAGCTTCAGGTCCCCCAGCCAGCCCCGGCCGCTGGCCTGGTTGAACCACTCCAGCAGCAGCGCCATGCCGCCCTGGGTGGGGCTGATGCGCTCCGCCTCGTCGTTGATCCGCTCCATGGGCAGGCGGTCCAGGATGTTCCGGAGCAGGTCCTCCGCCATCTTCGCCAGGGGCTCGTCCTCCTCCCGGATGG
>JAGBDS010000063.1 GCA_017937405.1 Oscillibacter sp. | reverse complement strand
TACAGCTTCCTTCAGATTCCCCGTCACCGAGGACACCCTTGCTGTTCGGCTATGCGCTTCCCACCACCGGGCGCGCTCGGGACTTTCACCCGTTAGATTTCGCCCATGCCGGGCGCACAAAGAAAAGTCCTGAAACCCTTGAGGTTTCAGGACTTTCTATGGCAGCGGGTGAAGGATTCGAACCCTCACATACAGAGTCAGAGTCTGCTGTGCTACCTTTACACAAACCCGCTATATCTGTCAGCCGCAGCGAACAGATATTATTATACAGATAATCAGGATTTTGTCAATAGGATTTTTAAAAAAATTTCTCTTTTTACAATTCTCCCTCAAAAGTATGTTTTCCATCATAGAAGTCCAAAAAGGAATATGCCTGTCCTCTGTACTTAAATCCAGGGAAAGTATCCAGTTGGACGCCGTGAATGGCCCGGAAAATGCTCTTTTCGATGTTCGGATTGGTCTTTTTCAACTCCCGCAGCAGCAACTTCATCTCCTGGCGCTTGCTCTCCCCTACACCGTCCTCTGATGCATCCCGTTCCTCTGTAAACCGGCAGGCACACTGGAGAAAACGCAGGTGGTTATAATTCTTCCATGCAATAATCGCATCCTCGTGCACACAGTACAAGGGCCGGATCAGTTCCATGCCGGGGAAATTCTTACTGTGGAGCTTAGGAGGCATCGCTTGAAGCTGGGCACCGTAAAACAGGCCCAGGAGGGTCGTCTCCACCACATCGGAAAAATGGTGGCCCAGGGCGATTTTGTTGCACCCCAGTTCCTGCGCCTTGGCATACAGAAATCCCCGGCGCATCCGGGCGCAGAGGTAGCAGGGATTCTTATCCACGTGGACGGTGACATCGAAGATATCGCTGTCAAAGATGGTAATGGGGATGCCCAGCGTCCGGGCATTCTCCTCGATCAAGGCCCGGTTCTCCGGGTTGTAGCCAGGGTCCATCACCAGGAAGGTCAGCTCAAAGGGCTGGTCAGTATGCCTCTGCAACTCCTGCATCAGCTTTGCAAGCACCATGGAGTCCTTTCCGCCGGAAATGCATACGGCGATACGGTCTCCCGGAGAAACCAGCTCATACCGCTTCACAGCGGCGATAAAGGGGTTCCAAAGCTGTTTACGGTAGGTCTTAATGAGACTGCGCTCGGCAATCTCCTGAGGGGTCAATTCACGGGACATGGGTACCTCCGGTACAGTCAGAAATGACGGGCGGCTTTCGCCGCCCCATAGGGTCCAGGGGCATGCCCCTGGTTCTTTTGTCCCCGGCAAAAGAATAAAATCAAATCATTTTCGCCGCGGCGTGTGCGTGGCGAAAATACCTCGACCCAGCCGCCGGGGGCGGCGTTCACCAGTGACCGATGTCACTGGTGGTAGGGTGGTTAGGAAGGGAGCCTGCTCCCCTCCTAGTCTTAAAGGAATATGGCCCCCAGCCGGAGCACAGACGATGACATTTTGCGGAACCAGGAGCGGCCGTTCCACTCCTCCAGCGTGTACCGCTGGCTCTGGGCCATGATACTGTCCATATCCTCCAGCAGCTCCTCCACTACCGGCATATGGTACATCAGCACGGCACATTCATAGTGAAGCTGGAAGGTCCGGTAATCCATATTGGTGCTGCCTACCAGGGCCACCTCCCGGTCCACCATGACGCTTTTGGCATGGACGAATCCCGGCGCATATTTATAGATTTTCACACCGTGGGCCAGCAGCTCTCCCCAGTAGGTCTCCGCCACCATGTAGGCGTACTTCTTGTCCGGGACCGCAGGCACCAGCAGCCGCACGTCCACCCCGGCATCCGCCGCGATACACAGCGCCTGCTGCATAGACTCCTCCACCGCGTAATAGGGCGTGGTGATGTACAGCATCCGCTGGGCGGAGGAAATGAGCTGGAGGTAGGTTTCCTCCACAGGGTTGTCCGGATTGTTCAGAGGACCGTCGGTAAAAGGCTGGCACCAGCCTGGAGATTCCGCCGACTCGTGGCGGGGGCGGTAGTAGTCATCCTCATTGCCAAAGGTCCGGCCCATCATCTTCCACATCTGCATGAACTGGGTGGCAAAGCCCCAGGCCCCCTCGCCGTCGATGCGGACAGCGCTGTCCTTCCAGTGGCCGAACCGGGGTACCAGGTTGGCATATTCGTCGCCCACATTGATGCCGCCGGTATAGGCCGTCTGGCCATCGATCACCGCGGTTTTCCGGTGGTCCCGGTAATTGAAGTAAATACGGTTCACATAGCGGTGGACGGGGTTGAACACCTCCACCTCAATGCCCGCATTCTGAATGGATTGAAGCGTTGCGTCGGACAAGCGAGTGATGTTTCCAAAGTCGTCAAAAATGATGTGGATCTCCACACCGGCGGCCGCCCGCTCCTTCAGCACAGCAAAGATGCGGTCCCAGATCTGGCCCTCCGCCAGGATATAGTATTCCAGGAAAATGTAGACCTCCGCCTGCCGGAGATGGGCAATGAGATCGTCAAAAAAGGCGGCACCGTCCCCGAAATACTGGGCGGTGGTATTGCGGTACAGGAGGAAGCCCCGTCTCTGGAGGTAAGCCGCCAGACGACCCCAGGCCGGGGACTTGCGGCTGAGCCGGGAAATATTCGCCTCGCTGGCCATCCGCTGGCTCTCCCTCTGGGGGACAGGTGGAACTTTCCGGAGGCTGAGCTGCTTGGCCTGATGGGTGCCGCCCCACAGGCAGAACAGGATCATACCGGCCACTGGAACCGCCAGCAGCAGGCACATCCACACCAGCTTATAAGAAGGGCTGCCAGGCCGCTGATAAACACGAATTGCCAAAACAGCGCCGATAAATTCCAAAACGCTGTATACATAGCTGGCTTTTTCCCGCAGAAAATGGGTCAGCAGCAGCGTAGTGGCAATTTGCGCCAGCACCGTCAGGACACACATCCCGATGCTGGTGGCGGCGGAAATGCGGCGCTCTATCCGCTCCTGCGGATGGGGCAGGTTTTTATGCACAGCCCTTCACCTCCCGGTCTTTCTCTCTTTCTATCTCTCCGCTGGATATACCAAGACTTTTTATCATTATATCCAAAAACGCCCCCGGCTTCAACCATGTTTCTGTAAAGCACCAAGAAAAAACACCGCTGCGGTTCGTTTGAACCGCAACGGTGCTGAGTCTTATCTGCGCTCCCGGAGAAGCTCCTGCTTGATATCCCACAGCTTCTGGCTGAGGTCCACATAATACTTGTGGGGATTCTCAAACCGCTTCACCTCGTCCCACAGGGTATCCACCTGCTCCGCGCAGTATTTCTGGATCTCCTGGAGCGTAGGCTGTTGGTAGACAAGCTCGCCGCCCTTGAACACCTGCACCTGGAGAGGCCGGGCCTCGAAATTGGTATAGGTCTTCCGCTTCCAGGTGGCACGGGGGTCAAACAGTTCCAGGGGCTTAGTCTCGTCCACCGTCTCGTCCCAGACAGTGATATAGTCCGCCTCGGCCTTGCCGGTGGCCTTGTCAAAGATGCGATAGGTCTTTTTGAAATGGGGATTCGTGATCTTGTCCACATTCTCGCTGACCTTGATCTTGGGAACGATGGTTCCGTCATCATCCTCCACAGCGGCCAGCTTGTACACGCCGCCGAACACCGGCTGGCTGCTGGCGGTGATCATCCGCTCGCCCACGCCGAACATATCGATCTTGGCGCCCTGCTGCAGCAGGTCCCGGATGATGTACTCGTCCAGAGAGTTGGAGGCGGAGATCTGGCATTCCGTCCAGCCCGCGTCATCCAGCATCTTCCGGGCCTCCCGGCTGAGGTACGCGATGTCGCCGGAGTCCAGGCGGATGCCGCACTTCTTAATGCCCAGAGGCTTGAGCACCTCGTTGAAGGCCCGGATGGCGTCGGGCACACCAGATTTCAGCACGTTGTAGGTATCCACCAACAGCGTTGCGTTGGTGGAGTAAATCTCGCAGTAGGTCTTGAACGCCTCGTATTGGCTGTCAAACATCTGGACCCAGGAGTGGGCCATGGTGCCGCCTGCGGGGACGCCGAAAAGCTGGTCGGAGATGGTGCAGGCGGTGCCTTTGCAGCCGCCGATGTAGGCCGCACGGGCGCCGGAGATGGCGCCGTCAGTGCCCTGGGCCCGGCGGGAACCGAACTCCAGCACCGTCCGTCCCTGGGCCGCCCGGCAGATGCGGTTGGCCTTGGTGGCGATAAGGCTCTGGTGGTTGACAGTCAGCAGAAGGAACGTTTCGATGAGCTGGGCTTCGATAGCCTTGGCCCGGACAGTCACCACCGGCTCCCGGGGGAAAATGGGCGTACCCTCGGGGATAGCCCAGATATCACCGGAGAAGTGGAAATTCCGAAGATAGTCCAGAAACTCCTCGGAAAACAGGTTCTTGCTCCGCAGGTAAGCAATGTCCTCCTCATCAAAATGAAGGTTTTTAACATAGTCGATGAGTTGGCTGAGACCGGCACAGACAGCGAAGCCGCCCTTGTCCGGCACATCCCGGAAGAACACGTCAAAATATGTGATCTGGTCCTTGCGGCCTGCCTGAAAATATCCGTTGCCCATGGTCAGCTCGTAGAAGTCGCAGAGCATTGTCATGTTCAGTTTCTTTTCCGTATCCATGATCGCACCTCAATATAAAATCCTCGGTGTCTTGTCACCTGCCTAGATTATAAGCGGCTCGTTCCGGAAAAGCAATCGTTTTTCAAAAAATACGTCAAAAATTTGTCAATTTTAATTGACAACGCGCCTTCCCTCCCCTATTATGAAAAACAGCCAACGGCTGTGCCGTTAAAAAGGAAGGTTTTTCACCATGGAAGTGATTTTAGGCATCGACATCGGCGGCTCCACTACCAAGATCGTGGGGCTTCGGACCGACGGCAGCGTGCTCTCCATGCTGCGGGTACGGGCGGAGGACCAGGTGACCAGCCTGTACGGCGCCCTGGGCAACTATCTTACCAGCAACGGTCTGACTTTGAAGGATGTGCGGCGTGTGGTCCTCACCGGCGTTGGCGCCAGCTATGTGGAGGGCGATATTTACGGTCTGCCCACCTGCAAGGTAGACGAGTTCTCCGCCAGCGGCACCGGAGCATTGGCCCTCTCCGGCCAGGACAGCGCCGTGGTAGTCACCATGGGCACCGGCACCGCTTTCATGTGGGCGGAGAAAACCGGCTCCGTACGGCACCTGTGCGGCAGCGGCATCGGCGGCGGCACCCTGGGTGGCCTGTGCCGCAAGCTGGTGGGCATGGAACGGTTCGGCCAAATCAAAAAGCTGGCGGCCCAAGGCGACCTGGGCCAAGTGGACCTGACCATCGCTGACATCACCTGCAATCCCGCTCCCACGCTGGACCCCACCCTGACAGCTGCCAATTTCGGCAACCTGGCGGAAGACGCCTCCCCCGCCGACCTGGCCGCGGGAACGGTGAACCTGGTGCTCCAGGCCATCGGCACCATGACGGTGCTGGCCTGCCAGTGCTGCGATACCCGGACCGTGGTCCTGATCGGTTCCATGACCACTCTGGACCAGGTGAAGCCCAACTTTGAAAATTTCGAAAAGCTATATGGCATCCACTATATCGTCCCCGAAAACGCCACCTTTGCCACCGCCATCGGCGCGGGACTGTGCAGCCTTCGGAAAAAAGCGGTGGATTGACCCCGCGAGACCAAAAAGGAAAGCAGCCCGGAGCTACGCTCCGGGCTGCTTCTTATTTAGAATTATTCCTCGCCGTCCTCGGACTCCTCGTCCAGGCTGGTCAGGTCAAACTCCAGCTTCTCGCCGCAGTTGGGGCAGATGACCTCGCCGTCCTCCAGAATGGAGTCGTCGAAGAAGATGGTCTCCTCGCAGGTGGGGCAGGTGGTGGCGTAGCAATCCTCGTCCTCATCCAGTTCGTCTTCCTCGTACTCGTCGTCATCCTCGTCCCAGTCCTCGAACACGACGTCCTCAACGTCCTCCAGGTCGTCGCTGACGGCGTCCAGGCCGTCGGCCAGCTCCGCCTGCTCGTCCTGGATGTCCTCCAGCTCCAGGGCAATGTCCTCCAGCACGTCAATGATGGCGGCCAGCAGCTTGCCCTCCTTCTTCTCGGTGTCCAGCTCCATGCCCTCGGCCAGGCCCTTCAGATAGGCGACCTTCTCAGAGATTTCCATAGCGGTTGCTCCTTTCTTGATAAAAAATGTTGTAGTTACCCTTCCTAAAGGGGGAAGAAAGGGGGGACGGAAGTCCCCCCTCTATGTCGGTCTTACTCCTTGCAGCGGCCCAGATACTCACCGGTACGGGTGTCGATCTGGATCTTCTCGCCCTCGTTGATGAACAGGGGCACCTTGATGACAGCGCCGGTCTCCAGGGTGGCGTTCTTGGTGACGTTGGTGGCGGTATCGCCCTTCACGCCGGGCTCGGTCTCGGTGACCACCAGGTCCACGAAGTTGGGGGCTTCCACAGTGAACACGCTGCCCTTGTAGCTCACCAGAGTGCACATGGTGTTCTCCTTGATGAACTGGAAGGCATCGCCCAGAACGTCAGCGTTCAGCGGGGTCATGTCGAAGGTCTCCGGGTCCATGAAGTAGTACAGGTCGCCGTCGTTGTAGCTGTACTCGGCGTTCTTGCGCTCCACAGCGCCCTGCTCGAACTTGGCGGTGGGGTTGAAGGACTCCTCACGGATGGTACCGGAGATGACGTTCTTGTACTTGGTACGCACAAACGCGGCGCCCTTACCTGGCTTCACGTGCTGGAAGTCCACGACGACCATGGGCTTTCCTTCCATCTCGAAAATCATACCCTTCCGGAAATCGCCGGCAGTAATGGTAGGCATAGTTTTTCCTCCTCACAAATCTACGAGAAAACGACCTGCAGGAGGACATTTTCTCTGTATTCTATATCTAGTAAAATTACCGATGATATTTTACCGTATGTTGCCCATGATTGCAAGTATTTTTCCACGACTTCCCCGTTTTTTTCATCCAATTTTCGCCGTACGGCGGCGACAGGTGGCCTTGAAAGGCACTTGCAGGGTGTGGAGCACCTTCTGCCAGGCGGTGACGGCGCCGCCCACCGGCTCCACCATCAGCGCCAGGATCCCGGCCCGGTTGGCGGCCAGCATATCCGTCAGCAGCTTGTCCCCCAGCATGGCGGTATGGGCCCGGTCCGCTCCGGCACGGGCCATGGCGGCCTCCAGTCCTCTGGTGGAGGGCTTTCCCGCATGGCCCTGATAAGGCACACCCAGGTCGGCGCAGAATTCCGTCACCCGTCTCCCCGAGCGGTTATTGGACACGATCATAAAGCCGATGCCGTGGGCCGCCAGGTCCGAGATCCAATCCCGGAGGGGCTGGTCGGGCCGGGGCGTCTTTTTCGTGGCCAGAGTGAAATCCAGATCGCTGAGCAGCAGTGTGATCCCCTGCTCCGCGAGGTAATCCGGGGTGATGTCGGCGTAACGATCGAACACCCGGTCAGGTACGAGAGAAAACGGCATAGGCGGCTCCTTATCTGCATACAGTCGTTATATGTATCATATCAGATTTTCCAGGGCGATACAAGGGGGAGTGGAATGTGCAGCTCTATCTGGCAGTGACGCCGGGCGAGGCCCGGGAAGCCGCCCAATACGGCCATACTCTGGCCCATGTAGCCTACCGCATCGGTTCCGGCTCCACCCTGCTGCGGCAAAATCTGAATCTCCAGACCCGAGGCGGGCTGCTGTCCGTCAGCGACCGGGAGGCGCCGCCCATCGGCGACCCGGACGCTTTGTGCGCGGCGGTGCTGCGGGAGTGCGGACGGCGGGGCTACACCGGCGCCCTGCTGGACTTTGAGGAGCCGCCCCGCCAGGACCGGCTGGAGTTTGCCCAGCGGCTGGGTCCGGCGCTGGCCGCCGGGCGGCGGACGCTGTACCTGCCGGAGCGGTATGCCCAGGCGGCGGGAAACGGCGCTGTGGTCCTGGTTTGCACCGCAATTTCAGGCGGGAGCTTAAACCAGCGGCTCCAGGAGGCCGCCGACGCCCACGGCGGCGCCCCACGGCTGGCCCTGGATGTTCAGCGGCTGCGGATGGACTTCCGTCTGCCCGCCCGCTCCGGCGAGGGCGAGCCGCTGGACGAAGAGCAGCTGCGGCAACTGATGGAACGGGAGTCCCCCTCCATGTTCTTCTCCCAGGAGCTGTGCGCCCGGTACTTCACCTATACCCGGAACAGAGAAATCCACTTTGTTTTGTTTGATGACGCGGACACCATCAGCCAAAAGCTGCGGACCGGCGCGGGAATGGGCTTTACGGCAGCATTTCTCATGTGGCCGGAGGTCAAGGACATCATCGCAAAAATAAACATCAGAACTTGATCATACGGTATACAAAAAGTGCTGTGCCTGTCGGCACAGCACTTTTTCAGCATCAATAGAAACGCTTCTTGTTCTTGCGAGCAGCCTCGGACTTCTTGCGGCGCTTCACGCTGGGGCTCTCATAATGCTCTCTCTTACGGACCTCGGCAATGACACCAGCCTTGGCGCAGGAGCGCTTGAACCGCTTCAGTGCGCTGTCGATGGACTCGCCGTCCTTCACATGAATCTCAGACATTTATATTTCCCTCCCTCCGAGGTATCCGGCTAAATCCAGGATACTTTAAGGGCCATAATCTATGGCGTTAACAAAGCTATTATACGGACCCGCAGAGGAATTGTCAAGGATTTTTCCACAAAATTTGTTTAAGAGCCTGAAAAAACCGGTTACTGAGGCTTCACAATCAGATTGACCAGCCGATTTTTCACCAAGATAGTCTTGACGATCTTCATGCCTTCGGTGGCCTTCTGGACCTTCTCCACAGCCAGAGCGGCGTCCACAACGGCCTTCTCCTCGCTGTCGGCGGGCATGGTAATGGTGCCCTTCAGCTTGCCGTTGACCTGAACGGCCATATCCACGGTGGAAGCCACGGTCTTGCTGGCGTCGTACACGGGCCACTCGGACTGGCAGCACATCTTGCCGGTCTGGGCGGCGAAGCCCAGCATTTCCCACAGCTCCTCGGTAATGTGGGGAGCGAAGGGGTTCAGCAGCAGGATCAGGTACTTCATATCGCCCTTGGTGACACCGTTGGCAGACAGTTCGTTGACCATGGTCATCATAGCGGCGATGGCGGTATTCATCTTCAGGTTGTCGATGTCGTCGGTGACCTTCTTGATGGTCTTGTGGATGATGGGTTCGTTGGCGGGCGTCACATCATAGCTGTCCGCCGCGCTCTCGGCCAGATTCCACACACGGTCCAGGAACCGCTTGGAGCCCTTGACGGCCTCGGTGGACCAGATGGCCGCCTGCTCGAAGTCGCCCACAAACATGATATACAACCGCATAGTATCGGCGCCGTACTGGGCCACAATGTCGTTGGGGTTCACCACGTTGCCCCGGGACTTGGACATCTTCTCGCCGCCCTCGCCCAGGATCATGCCGTGGCTGGTGCGCTTGGCGTAAGGCTCCTTGGTGGGCACCACGCCGATGTCATACAGGAACTTGTGCCAGAAGCGGCTGTACAGCAGGTGCAGGGTGGTGTGCTCCATGCCGCCGTTGTACCAGTCCACGGGAGACCAGTACTCCAGAGCCTCCTTGCTGGCCAGAGCCTTGTCGTTGTGGGGGTCCATATACCGCAGGAAGTACCAGGAGGAACCGGCCCACTGGGGCATGGTATCCGTCTCACGCTGGGCAGGGCCACCGCACTGGGGGCAAGTGGTGTTGACCCAGTCGGTCATCTTGCTGAGGGGGGATTCGCCGGTATCGGTGACCTCGTAGCTGTCCACCTCGGGCAGCAGCAGGGGTAGCTGGTCCTCCGGCAGGGGCACCCAGCCGCACTTGGGGCAGTTCACCAGGGGAATAGGTTCGCCCCAATAACGCTGGCGAGAGAACACCCAGTCACGGAGCTTGAAGTTGGTCTTGGGATGGCCAATGCCCTGCTCGGTGACCCACTTCTTCATGGCGGGGATGGCCTCCTTCACGGTCAGGCCGTCCAGGAAACCGGAGTTCACCATGATACCAGTGTCATCCTTCAGGGTGAAGGCTTCCTTGGTGATGTCGCCGCCCTTGACCACCTCGATGATGGGCAGGCCGAACTTGGTGGCGAACTCCCAGTCGCGCTGGTCGTGGCCGGGCACGCCCATGACGATGCCGGTGCCGTAGCCCATCAGGACGTAGTCGGAGACAAACAGGGGCACCTGCTTGCCGCTGGCGGGGTTGATGGCCTCGATGCCCTCCAGCCGGACGCCGGTCTTCTCCTTGTTCAGCTCGCCGCGCTCGAAGTCAGACTTGTGGGCAGCCTCGTCCCGGTAAGCGGCAACCTCATCCCAGTTCTTGATCTGGTCCTTCCACTGGTCCAGGAAGGGATGTTCAGGAGAGATGACCATGTAGGTCACGCCGAACAGGGTATCGCAGCGGGTGGTGTAGACCGTCAGCTTGTCGCCGTTGGTGGCGGTGAAGTCCACCTCAGTACCCTCGGACCGGCCGATCCAGTTGCGCTGCTGGATCTTGACGCGGTTGATGAAATCCACGTCCTCCAGGTCGTCGATCAGACGGTCGGCGTACTTGGTAATGGCCAGCATCCACTGGCTCTTCTCCTTGCGGATGACTTCGCCGCCGCAGCGCTCGCAGACGCCCTCCACCACTTCCTCGTTGGCCAGGACAATCTTGCAGCTGGTGCACCAGTTGACAGGCATGGATGCCTTGTAGGCCAGGCCCTTCTTGAACATCTGCAGGAAGATCCACTGGGTCCACTTGTAGTAATCGGGGTCGGTGGTGTTGACCTCACGGTCCCAGTCGAAGGAGTAGCCCAGCATATGGAGCTGCTTGCGGAAGTTCTCGATGTTGTCGTGGGTCACCTTGGCGGGATGGATGTGGTTCTTGATAGCGAAGTTCTCCGTGGGCAGGCCGAAGGCGTCATAGCCGATGGGGAACAGGACGTTGTAGCCCTGCATCCGCTTCTTGCGGCAGATGATGTCCATGGCGGTGAACGGCCGGGCATGGCCCACATGGAGGCCCTGGCCAGAGGGGTAGGGGAACTCGATCAGGCCGAAGAACTTCTCCCGAGTGGTGTCCCCGGTGACGGCGGTGAAGGGCTTCTCCTCCAGCCACTTCTGCTGCCACTTTTTCTCAATGGCGGTAAAATCGTACTTCATATTTTTCTCCTTCATCCTTATGATTAGGTTTTCTCTTTCAATCATTTTTGCCGCGGCGCGCCCCAGGGCGGCTTCTCTTGCCGCTTTGCGGCAATTCACCTTTTGTACGTGGCAAAATGTTTGACCCAGCCGCCTTGGGCGGCGTTCACCAGTGACATCGGTCACTGGTGGGGGAATTTAAAGGGGGGGGGACCTGTCCCCTCTTTAAATAAAAACGCCCCTGACCGTTTCCAGTCAGGGGCGTTGAAAACGCGGTACCACCCTGCTTCAGCCGTCCATTGGACAGCCCTCGGGGGCCTGTAACGGGGCCAGCCGTTCTGCCCTACTCTCCGTTCAGGCAAAAGACTCCGGGACCAGTATACCGCAGGCTCCCCCACCGGCTCACACCAGCCGCCGGCTCTCTTTGGGCGGGACGCTTGGGCTTTCTTCCCATCAAAGTCGCTAACGCGTCTATTTTATGAGGGTTTCAACCGTTTGTCAAGGAAAAAGCGGAAATTCCTCCGCTTTTTCACACGGCAGTTCAGTCCGCCGTCAGCACAGTGCTCAGGTCCATAGGCTTGCCGTCGTGCCATAACCGCTGCCCCACAAAATCTTTCGATTTTGCGGGGACCCCCGTGATTTGACTCAAATGGGCAGACAAAGCCCGCCCATTTCAAGATTTTCGCTGTGCGAAAATGCTTGTACGCGCCATTCGGCGCGGAATCCGCAGCTCAGTCCGCCGTCAGCACAGCGCT
This sequence comes from Oscillibacter sp., assembly GCA_017937405.1. GTDB lineage: Bacteria > Bacillota > Clostridia > Oscillospirales > Oscillospiraceae > Oscillibacter. The sequence goes on along the minus strand of JAGBDS010000063.1, from coordinate 4,613 downwards.
CAGGTCCATAGGCTTGCCGTCGTGCCATAACCGCTCCAGGGAATAGAACTCCCGGGCCTCGGCGGAGAACACATGGACCACCACGCAGCCGTAGTCCAGCAGGACCCAGGTGCCGTCCCGGTAGCCCTCCCGGCGGAGGGGCTTCTCGCCGCCCTGCTCGTCCATGGCCTTTTCCACGGCGCCGCACAGGGCGTTGATCTGGGTGTTGGAGGTACCGGTGGCGATGACGAAATAATCCGCCAGGGTGGTCTGCTCCGTCACCTCGATGGCGGCGATCTCCTTGCCCTTCTTCTCGTCCAGGGCCTTGGCGGCAATGATGGCTAATTCTTTCGGTGTCATAAATGTCGTCCTTTCTTTGTGAAGTCATACCGCCGGGGGCGGCTCAATGATGGAAAATCCGGGGTCCTGGGGCTCCTCGGGCTGAGGCTCCGCGGGTGTGGGGTCCACCGGCTCGGCGGGAGGCTCCGCCGGTTCCGTGGGCTCCGGGTCAGGGATCGGGTCTGTGGTCTCCGCTGGGGGCTGGATGGGGTCCTCCACAGCTCCGCCGCTGCCGGGCTCGCTGGGGTCCGCGGGAACAGCGGGAGCCTCCCCGTCTGTCACGGGCTCCCCGGGGGGCTCCTCTGTCTCCACGGGCTTGGTGGGCTTCACCGGCGGCTTGGCGGCCATGCTGTCCTCCACATGGCCGGTGGTGGAACTGACGGACCCGTCGGCGTTGATGGACATGATGTCCAGGTCACTGAGGGTAAACACCTCTTTGAAGGGGCTGAGGTGGTTGTTCACCAGCTCCAGCAGTTCATCGGCATAAGGCGTCACATAGGACTGCATGTTGCCGTATTCCCGGCTCCAGCAGCTGGCGTTGTAATTGCCGGGCATGGTGACGAAGTTCACGTTTTCCACGCTCAGCCCGCCGAATACCGCCTGCTGGGCGAACCAGAGGATGTTGGTGAAGGACATATCCGTCTCCACGTTGTTCTGGAACACCTTGGCAAACTGGTTCAGCTTCGTCAGGTTCTTCACCTGGAGGAGCTGCTCCACCACAGCCTTCAAAAACGCCTGCTGGGTTGCGATGCGGCCGATGTCGCCGTCGACATAGCCCAGGGTCTTGCCATTCACCTTATTGTCGTGCCGATAGCGGATGACGCCCATGGCCTGCTCGCCGTTCAAAAGCTGATAGCCCTTATTGATATGGATATGGAGGTCCTGGGTGGGGTCATCGTAGTTCATGTTCCGGGGCACGTCGAAGTACACACCGCCCATGGCGTCCACGATCTCGCCTACGGCCTCCCATTCCACCACCACCTGGTAATCCGGCTCAAAGCCAACCAGCTGGGCGATCTCCTTGTACAGGTGCTGGATGCCCTTCTCTCCGCCGCCGTACATATTATATACGGAATTGATCTTTTTCAGGTCCCAGGAGACATTCACCATAGTATCCCGGGGAATGGACATGACCGTGGCCTTCTGGTTGGTCACGTCATAGCTTGCCAGGAGCATGGTGTCCGTATTTCCGCCGCCGCCGGTATCCCGGCCCAGGATAAGGACGGTGTAGAAATCCTCGCTCTTGCGCTCGCCGTCGGCCCGGGGAGGCTTGCCCCCGCCGTAGTCGATCTGCTCCTGCTCCTCTGTCTTGGAGGGCTTCTTTTCCAGGTCCGGGCGGACGAACAGACTCTGGCAAGCCACCACAGCCACCAGCGCCACAGCCAGCACCACAGCCACTGCCACCAGTACCTTCTGCTGGCGGGTCAGACGGCTGGGCTTTTTCGGTTTTTTCTCGTTTTTCGGCGTCCCACCCGCCAGACGCTTTCCAGTTTCTCTCTGCATGGTTCTTTTTATCCTTTCAGCCAGTTCCGCGCCTCAAGGGTGGCGCAGTGCACGGGGTTCCCCATCGCTGTCATTTCCTCGATCGTCATTTCCAGGCCCAGCAGCAGGCCCTTGTCCAAGTCCTCATAACACACTCTGCGCAGGGTATCCACACCAGGAAAATCCCGGGAGGGCTCGATGTAATCCGCCAAATAGATGATTTTCTCCAACGTCGTCATTTTGGCGTGGCCCGTGGTGTGGTACCAGATGGCGGAATAGATGTCGTCATCCACGCCGAACACGTCCCGCGCGATGGCGGCGCCGGTCTTGGAATGGAGGAGCTTTAACGCTTTCTGCTCCAACTCGTCCAGCCGGATGCCGTATTTTTCGCACAGGGCAAGCTGGGCAGGCATATCCAGCTTCTTCGTGCAGTCGTGGAGCAGCGCCGCCACGCGGGCCTTCTCCACATCCGCGCCGTACCGCTCCGCCAGGCGGATGGCCTCCTGCTCCGTACCCAGCACATGGGGGATGCGCTTATGCTTGAGATAGCTCAGAGCCACCGGGCGGAGCCGGGAAATGGGCAGGTGCTTCAGGTCCGCGTTGGTATTGTACAAGCCCTCCCGCAGGATGTAGCCGTACACCGCCGGAGCCAGCAGATTGCCGCCCTCCCCCTTCGCCAGCTTTTCCCGCAGCTCCGTGGAGGAAACTTCAATGACGCCGGGGATGGTCAGGGTAAAGATGCGGGCCTGGGGGTAGGTCTTGTACAGATACTCCCGCTGGGCGGAAAACAGCTCCTCCGTGTCCTCCTCGGTGCGGCCAAAGGCGGCAATGCCCGCCAGGGAGAGAATTTTCTCCGGCTCATGCCACGCCTGGAGGGTCAGGAACATATCAGTCCCCATCAGGAGCCACAGCTCGCTGTCCGGGTACCGGTCTTTCAGTTGAGACAGAGTATCGGAGGTAAAGCTCCTCCCTTCCCGCTCCAGCTCGATGTCCAGGGTACGGACCTTATCGCCCAATCCAAGCTGCTCCCCTGCCAGACGGGTCATCTCCAGCCGCTGTTCGGCGGTGGGAGACCCGGCGGGCAGCTCCTTATGGGGCGGCATCCCCGCCGGGATCAGCAGCAGCAGGTCCAGCCCCAGCAGCTCGAATACTGACCGGGCCGCCGTCAGGTGGCCCAGATGGGGCGGGTTGAACGTACCGCCGTATACGCCGATCTTCATGGATTCGCCTTCTTCTTGGAGGGCTTCACCAGCTGGATACGCTTCTCCTTGGGCTTGGAGTGGCTCTCCCGGTACAGCACGAACTTGGTACCGATGACCTGCACCACCTCGCTGCGGGTAGCCTTGGCCAGCTCCTCCGCCGCGATGCGGGCGTCATATTCAATATTGTTGTCCAGCACCTTGCCCTTGATGATCTCCCGGGCCTCCAGGGCATCGTCCGCCTGCTTGATGAGGTTCTCACCGATACCGTCCTTGCCGATGTGGATGATGGTGTCGATGCTGTTGGCCAGCCCCCGCAGCTGGGAGCGCTGTTTGCTTGTCAGTTCCATACATGTTCTCCTATTGATATATGATAATAGACGCTTATTTCTTCAAATAAGTTTCCAGTTTCCCCGCGAAACTTTCCAGGGCGCGTCCCCGGTGGGAGATGGCGCTCTTTTCCTCCGCCGTCAGCTGGCCGAAGGTCTTGGCCTTTTCGGGCACAAAGAACACCGGGTCGTAGCCGAAGCCGCCCTCCCCCATGGGGGCAAAGGCGATGGTGCCGTCACAGCGGCCCTCAGCGGTCAGGGTATCCCCATTGGGGAAGGCACAGGCAATGGCGCAGGCGAAATGGGCCGCCCGGGTGGTCTGGCCCCGCATACTGTTCAGCAGGAGCATATAGCGGCCCCTGTCGTCCAGGCCCTCACCGCCGTAGCGGGCGGAATACACGCCGGGGCCGCCGTTCAGTGCGTCCACGCACAGGCCGGAGTCATCCGCAATGGCAGGAAGCCCCGCGGCGTCGCAGATGGCTTTCGCCTTCAGCATGGCGTTTTCCGTGAAGGTCGCGCCGGTCTCCTCCACGTCCACGGTCAGTCCCAGGTCCTTCGGGCTGACGACCTCCACGCCGAATCGGGCCAGAATGGCGCCCATCTCCTTCAGTTTGCCCGGATTGTGGGTGGCAAGTACATATTTCATTTCCGTTCCTCCAATTCCCTCTGGCGGTCCAGACGTCGGTTGCGTAGGGTCAGCGCCAGGTCGATGGACACCATGCAGATGTCCAGCAGATAGACCGCGATCACATAGGTAATGTTCCCACTGATAAATTTCCCGATCACGCCGCAGAGATAGCCGACGATGATGCAAATCTCAAAATAGATGCTCTTTCCCTTCGCCGTGCGGGAGCGGAGAGATTTTGCGATATTAAAGGGCCAGGACGCGCCAAAGCACAGCAGCATGATGGTCTCAAACACCTGTGCCATGACCACTTATCCCTCCAGAACCGCTTTTTGAATCGCCAGTAGCTCGTGGTTGCCCTTGGCGCACAGGCGAACCAGCTCCTGCTGCTCCGCCAGGGTAAAGGCCCGGCCCTCGCCGGTGCCCTGGAGCTCAATGATCTCGCCCAGCTCGTTCATCACGCAGTTCAGGTCCACCTGAGCACGGCTGTCCTCGCTGTACTGCAGGTCCAGCATGGCCTGCTCCCCCACGATGCCGGCGGAGACGCCGGTGACATAGTGGCGGATGGGGCTGGAGCCCAGCACGCCGTCTTCCACCAGCTTCCGGCAGGCCAGGGCCAGGGCGATAAAGCCGCCGGTGACAGAGGCGGTGCGGGTGCCG
>JAGBDS010000062.1 GCA_017937405.1 Oscillibacter sp. | reverse complement strand
TTGTCGAAAAAGCCTTTTCGACAAGCTGCTGCAAGTTTTTCTGAACTTGAGAAGTTCAGAAAAACTTATGATTGAAAACGAAAGACACCCTTCCTGGGTTTCTTTCGTAACTATCTTCCTTCCCGTCGCGCAAGGTTTTCACTTTTATCGACAGTCTGCGTTGGGACAAGCAGAGTTTCTGCTTGTCCCAACGATACCATGTTTTCGGCGGTTCGTCAAATGATACCCGGCATATTCCCGGGACAAAAGGGGTGTTGCGCCCGACCTTGTGATAGTGCCTAGAAAATTGACACATTTTTGCCAATTCTCCGCCTATCCCGCGGCGGATAAAAGCGATACAATAACGGAAAAGGGAGGGAAGCCTATGCTGCGGATGGAAATCGCATTGTTTTTGGTGATCGCTTTTGTGGCCTACATTTATTTTTCGGCCGAGAAAGAGCATGCGGCGCTGCATAGGACCTTTTCCGCATTGCTGGTATGCGTGCTGGTGAATCTGGTGCTGGACGGCGTCACCGTCTGCACAGTGAATCATCTGGAGACCGTGCCGCGGCTTTTGAACGATGCCGTTCACCGGCTGTTTCTGGGCAGCATGGTGCTGGTCATTTATTTGTTTTATCAGTATATCGCCATTTTGGTGGAGGAGGAAACGGGGAAACCCCGGCGGCTGGACCGTCCGGCCAGGCTCTTTCTGGCTGTGGCGGAGCTGGGCAATTTTCTGCTGCCGATCTCCTACACGGTGACGGCGGAGGGAAACTATTCCTCCGGGCCTTATATGCTGGTCCCTTATGGAGCTGTGGCCTTTTATCTCCTGCTCTGCGCCGGGCTTCTGGCCGTAAATCGGAGCCAGATCGACAAGAAGAAAAAATCCGTCATTGGGATCGCGCTTGCCATTGAATTTGTTGTCTGCGTTTTGCAGGGGCTGCACCACACCTGGCTCATCAGCGGCATGGGCATCACCCTGATGACCCTGTCCTTTTACCTGACCCTGGAAAACCCGGAGGCGCTGCGGGCGGAGCTGACGGAGCAGAAGATGTCCATGCTGTACCTCAAGAGCCAGGTGAACCCCCATTTCCTCTACAACACCCTGGACACCATCCGCATCCAGGCCCAGCTCAACGGCGACAAAAAGGTGGCGGACCTGCTCATGCATCTGGTGGATTTCTTCCGGCTCAGCGTGAAGGTGGACCGCCCCATGGTCACGCTGGACGATGAAATGGAGCTGTTGGAGGCCTATATGGAGCTGATGTGCTACCGCTACCCGGAGCTGACATGCGAATATGACATCGACCCGGACCTGGGCGGCGCCCAGGTGCCCAATTTCATCCTGCAGCCCATCGTGGAAAACAGTCTGCTCCACGGCCTGAAAAACAAGGGCTACCGGGGGGCTGTGACAATTTCCGCACAGAGGACGGACGAAAGACGCATGGAAATCTGCGTCCGGGACACAGGCGGCGGCTTTGCGGAGGGCAAAAAAGCGGCCATCGACGAGCTGCTGCGGGACTATGCCAAGCAGGCCCCCAAGCTCACGGGCAACAGCATCGGCGTTTTGAATGTGCAGAAGCGGATCAAGCTGCTCTGTGGCCGGGAGTCCGGCCTGTGGTATACGGAAAATGAAGCAGGCGGCGTGACGGCCCATATCCTGCTGCTGCTGGAGGAGGAAACCAAATGAAAAAGCTGCGTGTTCTGCTGGTGGACGACGAGATCATGCTCCGAGAGGGCTTTAAACGCCTCTTCGACTGGGAGGCCCACGACTGCGAGGTGGTGGGCGAAGCCGCCGACGGCATGGAGGCGCTGGCAAAGCTGGATACGCTGGACCCGGATATCGCCATCATGGACATCAACATCCCCATTATGAACGGCCTGAAGGTCATACAGCTCAGCCGCATCAAGCACCCGGACACGGCCTTTGTCATCGTGTCGGGCTATGATGACTTCGCCTATTGCCGGGAGGCCCTGCGGCTGCAGATCACCGACTATATCCTCAAGCCTGTGAATTACGAGGAGTTCGGAGCCTGCATCGACAATCTGAAAATTGCCCTGTTCCAGCATCAGTCCTCCGGCGGCGGGGACCAGCGGGAGGAGCGGACCATCCACGGCATTACCCGGTATCTGCAGGAGCATCTGGCGGAAGAGGTCAGCCTGTCCGTGCTGGCGGAGGAATTTCACCTCAGCGCCCAGTATATCAGCCAGCTGTTCAAAAATGAGATCGGCGTGGGCTTTTTGACGTATCTCACCAACATCCGCATGGAGAAGGCGAAGCAGCTGCTGCTGTCCACGTCGCTGTCCATCGCGGAGGTGTCGGAGCAGTCCGGCTACGGCGACTACCGGGTGTTCACCAAGGTGTTCAAGAAGTCGGAGGGCATCACCCCCTCCCAGTACCGGCGGGATTTTATCACTGCGAAATAGGCACAGGCGTCCTATGGGAGACCTGTCCGTATATCTGAAATGGCACAGAGCAAAATGCTCTGTGTCATTTCTATAAAATAAACACATTCCGCCGGAAAACATGGCTATCCGATTGCACCAGGACCCTATAAAATACAGATATCAATATCAGAAGAAGGTTTGAAAAAGCATGAAGATCGTGATCATCCACGGACAGACCCATGAGGGAAGCACCTGTATGGTGGCAAGAGAGATCGCCCGGAAGGTGGGAGGAGAGAGCCGGGAGTTCTTTTTGCCCCGGGATTTTGACCGGCCCTGCCGCGGCTGCTATACCTGTTTCAAATCGGACCTGTCCAAGTGCCCCCATTTCAAGGAGCTGGAGCCGCTGGAAAGGGCAATCCTGGACGCCGATCTTCTAATATTGGCAAGCCCCGTCTATGTATACCATGCCACAGGCCAGATGATGAGCCTGCTGGACCACTTCGGGATCTGGTGGGTAGTCCACCGGCCCATGCCGGAAATGAGCGGGAAGCAGGCGGTGGCGGTCAGCACCGCCGCCGGAGGCGGCATGAAGAGCACCGTCAGGGATATGGCGGATAGCCTGGAGATGTGGGGCATCCATCAGGTGTATCGGCTGGGGATAGGTGTCCAGGCTTCCAACCCCGGTGAAATTCCGGACCAAATCATGGGGAGCATCCACAGGAAAACGGATAAACTGGCCTGCCGGATCCGAAAAAACGCAGGTAAGCACGGGTACAACCGCCGGGCCAGAAAATGGTTCTGTATCATGCGGTTTGCCCACAGGCATTTTCCGCCTGTGGAGCCGGATTACAGCTACTGGGAGGAGCGGGGCTGGCACGGGAGGAAGCGGCCGTGGGACATGGAATGACGATTCGCGTTCGCCCATAGACGTAAAGGAAGGGAGAAAATAACATGAGAACAGGTGTGATCCGGATACCTTCCGCGCAGCTTGCCTATGAGCTCTACGGCGATGGTGCGGTTGGTGTTGTGATCGAGATGGGGCTTGGCGCCTCCATAGCGGAGTGGCGGCTTGTACGCATGGAAGTTTGCAAAGGCGCACCCGGAGCTGGTCAGCAGGCTGGTGCTGCTGGACCCGCTCTCGCCGGAGGACTACCGGTTCCGCATGGAACTGACGGAGGAAGAGTTCAAGAAAAGCGGCGCGGACAAAACAGAGGGGCTGCGGCCCGATCTGAAGCTGACCCGGTTCCATTTGGGCTGGCTGGTGAAGAAAGCGATGGCCGGCGCACCGCCTTTTTATTATGACAATGGGTTCTCCAAAGAAGAACGCCGGGAAATTCTCTCGCTTCTCAGAACGGCCCGGACCTACCAGACCGCCCTGGAGGAATACACCGGCGGGCACGATATGCAGGAACTGGCGGGGCTGCTGAACAATACGGAAAAGCTGCCCGTCCCCATTACCCTGATGACCCACGATTCCGGCATTTCCTACCGGGAGATCCGGGAGTTTGGCGGCGCATCGGAGGAGGAAGCCCGGAAGATCGAAATGCTGTGGCAGGAGATCATGCAGGCCTATCTCCCCTGTGCCGTCAGCGGGGAGCTGGTCCGCGCGGCGCACAGCAGCCATTATATACACCTGACGGACCCGGATTTGATCTGCGGCCTGCTTCAGTGAAGATACCTCATTTTTGCATCTATAAAACTGACACAAACAGCCGAAAAATCCGACTATATGAAAAGCCGGGCGCTCTGTACAATAGGAACATCAACAAAGACCGTTCGGTCCATTTATATGTGAGGAGAATCGTTATGAAAAAGGTAAGCAGTATTTTATGGGGGGTTGTGCTGGTAGCGGTGGGCATTATCCTGGCGCTGAATACCCTCGGCATTGCCAGCATCCACATTTTCTTCGACGGCTGGTGGACGCTGTTCATCATCGTGCCCTGCACCATCGGCCTATTCACCGACTACGACAAGAGCGGCCACCTCATCGGCATCTGCATCGGCGTGTTTCTGCTGCTTTGCTGTCAGGGGATCCTGAGTTTCAGAATGTTCTGGAAGCTGCTCGCCCCTGCGGTCATCGTGCTTATCGGCGTCAAGATCATCCTCGGCAATGTCTTTGGCGGCCGTGGTGAGCAGGCTTTCAAAAAAATAGAAGAAAACAACGGCTCTATCAGAAGCGGTGCGGCGACCTTCTCCGGTGCTACCTTCGACTATACCGGCGAGGTTTTTGAGGGCGCCCGGCTGGATGCCGTCTTCGGCGGCATCAAATGCGACCTACGGGGCGCGGTGATCAATGGGGACTGCGTAATCAATGCCACGGCGGTTTTCGGCGGCATTGATATTTACGTCCCGGAGGGAATGAACGTCAAGGTCAATTCCACTTCCATCTTTGGCGGAGTGTCCGGCATAGAGCGTAGAAATGACCCGGCCAACCAGCACACCCTGTACCTGAATGCCACTTGCCTGTTCGGAGGAGTTGAAGTGAAATGACAGCCGTACAAAAGGTTATCAAATATTGCGCCATCGCTTTCGCGGTGTTCCTGATCGTCAGCATCATCGGCGGGATCATCGGCGCCGTCTCGTCCGTTTCCGCTGTTTTTGATGATGAGGATATGGTCGGAGAGATGAAAACCTATCCTGTGACCGATGCAGTGGAAAGTCTGGAGATCGACCTTTCCGGCGCACGGCTTGAGATCAAAACTGGCGATGGCTTTTCCGTTGAGAGCGACCACAAGTATCTGAAGGTGGAAAATGCGGATGACGTGCTCACCATCAAGGAGGACCATCCGGTGTTTGGATTCCATTCCGAAGGCGCGCAGGTCATTCTCACGGTCCCCGAAGACTTTGCCTTTGACAAGGTGACTATTTCGACCGGGGCCGGCGCTGTAAAGGCCGATACCCTCCTGGCGGAAAAGCTCTCTCTGGACCTTGGCGCGGGGGAAGTCGATATCGGGAGACTTACCGCTACCGCCAGAGCGACGATCAACAGCGGCGCCGGCGAGTTGAAGATCGGCGGCGGTGAGCTGGCTGATCTGAACCTCAATATTGGCGTTGGCGAAGCGGAACTGGAAAGCCGTCTCACCGGAGGCTGCAGCATCGACTACGGCGTGGGAGAACTGAACTTAACGCTGACCGGTACCCGGGAGGACTATTGCATCACCCTGGATAAGGGCGTGGGGAAAGCCACCCTTGACGGCGTGAAGATGTCCGATGACGTTGTATACGGCGATGGAGAAAACACCATCGAAATTGACGGCGGAGTTGGTGAGCTGAAGATCGGCTTCTCGCCCATGTCCTGAGCACTACGGGGAAAACTTAGAGGCAAGGAGGGGAACATATGGAGTTTGGCCTGAGAAAATGGCGGCTGCCGGACGCGAAGGAGCTGGCCGCCGCCCTGAACAACCGGCACATTCTGAACAATCTGCGGGACGGCCTGCCCTTCCCCTATACGGAGCAGGATGCAAGAGACTACATCATTGCGATGCTGTCCGCCAATGAAAACGACACCTTTGCCTATGCCATCACCATGGAGGACCGGCCCATCGGCAGCATCGGCGCCTTTCGCCAGGGCAACATCCACCGCCAGACGGCGGGGCTGGGCTATTATCTGGCGGAGGAATACTGGGGACAAGGGATCATGTCCGCCGCCATCCGGCAGCTTTGCGACAGCGTTTTTCAGACGACTGACATCCTGCGCATTTACGCCGAGCCGTTTTCCTACAATGCCGGCTCCCGCCGGGCGCTGGAGAAGGCAGGCTTCACCCTGGAGGGTACCATGAAATGCAACGCCGTGAAAAACGGCAAGATGGTGGACATGACTCTGTACAGCCTGACCCGCAGCATGGAGCCGTACCCTGTCCGCAGGCTTGCCCCGGAGGAAATTCCGGCGGCGCTGGAGCTTTGCTGGCGGGTGTTTCTGGAATTTGAGGCCCCGGAATACTCCCCGGAGGGCGTGGCAACCTGCCATGCCAGTTTGGACGACAAGGAGCGCACCCGGCGTCTGCACTTCTACGGAGCCTTTGACGGCGGACAACTGGTGGGCGTTCTCTGTATGCGCCCACCCCAGCACATCGGCGGCTTCTTTGTGGACGCCGCCTATCACCGCCGGGGCATCGGCAGGCGGCTGTTCGAGGCCATGCGGCAGGACTACGAGACCCAGGTATTCACCGTCAACTCCTCCCCCTACGCGGTGGAAGTCTACCGCCATCTGGGTTTCGCGCCCACGGATACGGAACAGCTTACCGGCGGACTGCGCTACACGCCCATGCGGTTTGAAGAGGGGGATGGGGAAGAATGAACCTGCTGATCGTCGATCTGCTGCCGAAGGATGACCCGGCGGCCCAGGCCGCCATTGAGACGCTGGGGGCGGCGGTGCCTGACCACCGCGTCATCCACGCTTACGAGAAAAGTTTTCGTCCCTGCGGGGGCTGTAATGCCTGCTGGCTGGTGACGCCGGGGGTCTGCGCCATCCGGGACGGCTATGAAGAGCTGCTGAAAGCCTACCTGCAATATGACGCTGCGGTGTTTCTGGCGGGAACGGCACTGAACTTCGTGGACCACCGGATGAAGAATGTGATCGACCGCATCCTCCCCCTGGCCACCATGTACATCCATATCGTGGACGGCCAGTGCCGTCATGTGCCCCGCTATGAGAAGAAGCTCCGCCTGGGCTTGTTGTACAGCGGCACGGCGGACGGGGCGTACCTGAACCGCTGGATGGAGCGGGTCGCGCTGAATCTGGGCGGCGAGAGCCTGGGTTCCTATCCCATTGCGGAGGCGAAGGAGGTGCTCTTATGCATCTAGTCATTATCAGCGGCGCCGCGAGGCACCAGGGAAAAAGCAATACCGCGAAGATCATCACTGCCTTTCAAACGGGCTATGAGGAAGGTGGAAATACCTCGGAGGTCTGGTACCTCTCTGACCACAGGCAGTGGGCTGGCGCGGCGGAGGCCTTTGCGCGAAATGACAACATCCTGATCGCCCTGCCGCTGTATGTGGAGAACATCCCCGGTATCCTGCTGGAGTTCCTGTCCGGCCTGAAGCCAAAGACGGAGCCCGGGACGAAGCTGGCTTTTCTGCTCCAGGGCGGTTTTCCGGAGGCGTCCCAGAGCCGCTGCTGCGAAGCGTATCTGGAAACGCTGCCCGCCCAGCTTGGCTGCGACTACGCCGGGACGCTGCTCAAGGGCGACCTGTTCGGCCTTAGCCTGACGGATGAGAAAAGCCGGGAAAAAATGCTGGCGCCCTTTACGGAGATGGGCCGGTATTACGCGAAGACGGGGTGCTTCGACAAGCCGTCCGTGGATGAATTTTCCGCCCCGGAGTATATGCCTCCGAGCCAGATTCGGATGTATAATATGGCGTTCAGGCATATATCCCGGCTTTCCATGGGCCGTATGGCTAAGAAATTGGGCTGTAAGGGGAGACTGGATGACCGGCCCTATGCGGAGCATGTCCGCTGATTTTCCAACCTTGTTCAGAGCGCTCCAAAGGCAGCGTGCGGTCAAAATGCGGCCAAAAGGGAAAAGAAAACCGTCTATCCATTGCGGCGCAATGGATAGACGGTTTATTTCACTTATTCCCATTCAATGGTGAATATTTGGTTTCTACTATATATGGTGGATCATAGACGGCATTGCTATCCGTATTTAGCGGTATTATCCCAATTATATAGGTTTCCAGCGACTTTTGCGGTCAAAATGCGGTCACAGTTCGGCAATGGAAAGCTGCTCCTCGCAGAAGTTTTTTAAAGCCGGAATATCAACGCTGGCGGTTTCCCAGATGATGTCCCTGCTCATGCTTCCGTAGTTGTGGGCAACCAGATTCCGCATTCCTTTGATGGGTCCCCACTGAACATATTTGGCGGTTGACTGGCGGTACTCCTGAGACAGCCCACCGCTGAGTTCACCAATCTGCAGAATGCAGAACGAAACAGAGCGCTGATAGTCGGGGTCATGATCAAAGATGTCAAAGGAGTTTCCGTAACGAGCAATCGTCCTTTCCACTTCAACGCAATAATCCCGAATGTGCTTAATGCGTTGCAAATCAGGCGACAGCATAGAGTTTCACCCTTTCTTCCATGACTGCTTTGCGGAAATCCAGATCGCTGGGCATCTGTGCTCTTTGCTCCAGCGAACTGATTGTAATTAGATCAATCGGCTTTTTCAGTGCGTCTTCCAAATCACAATACAGCGCTCCCAGTGCAAGCAGGCTGGTTAAGGAGGTTCCGGTCGTATCCACAAGCAAATCAATGTCACTTTCCTCTGTTGCAGTGCCACGGGCATAGGAGCCGAATAGATAAACTGCCGGGAGCTGATATCTTTCGGCAATCGGTTCTATGATGTTTTTGATATACTCAATCGAATAGACCACCCGTGACACCTCCTACGGAATGTTCTTGTTTTCGGGCGTTTCCTCTTTTAGGATCCTTCATACACCTCATTGTACTCTTTATTATATGGATTCAGCTTTGCACTGTCAATGATATATCATTTCATGTAATCAAGCGGTTGTTGCTTGAACATAGGATATCAATTTTGTCGATAAAATTGCTATAACTGCAACTCGAATAAACCAATTCTTAAAAAAGTTTTTGGATGCGCCGGACGTCTCACCGAATCGACGGCCAGGGGCAGTACATTTCCGGGAATCCGGAGAGCTGCCGCGGCCCAATCAAAATATCAGGCGGAACAGTCTCTGGGGAGGTATGGCAAAGGCAAGACGGGCCCTGCAGAAAGTGTGAGCTCCCGCCACGGCAGTCTTGACAGAATGCAGTTTCTTGCATAGAGTATGTGCTATAGAAATGTTTCCGAAAAAAGGAGAGAGAAAGCCATGAGGTCGTATTGGAAACGGGGATTATGTGCCGTATTGGCGCTGGCCGCGGTGTGCTCCCTGTGGGTGCCCGCAGAGGCAAAGGTGGTTTATCCGCAGGATGTTACGGCGGAAATGTCCGACGCCGCCTACTGGGCGGCCCGGGAAAAGGACGCCCAAAAGGTCCTTTTGACCCAGGAGGAGATCGCGGCCTACAACCGGGATACCGCCGGCGCCAAGGGGACCATGGTCATGGACCTGAAAAGCGCGCCGGAGACCTTTGACGGACGTGCCAGGAACGAGGCTGTCCAGTCCTCAGCCACCAGCGACGCCAAGTATTACTTTGGCTGGACCTACGACAACAAGGGAAACAAGGCGGACTGGTCCTATTACGAGAAGATGATCCGCAACTGCGTGGACCCCAGGGCAACATCACGGATGGCGTTGCGGTACGGCATCGCGGTGAAGCGTTCCACACTGCGGGTATTCCCCAGCGAGAACCCGATCCTGGACGACCCCGCTGATACGGATTTTGACTATCAGCACCTCAGCGCCATCCGGGTGAATGAGCCGCTTCTGCTCTATACCACCTCAGCGGACGGAAAATACTATCTGGCCCGCATGGAGAGCTGTTCCGGCTGGGTGGCGGCGGAAGATGTGGCGGTCTGCGCCAACAAGCAGGAGTGGCTTTCCGCGTGGGACCTGCCCTCGGAAAAGCTGCTGGTGGTGTATGGCAATAAGGTGTATACCGACGCGTCCAACACCTCGCCGGAGACCGCCCGCAGGATGCTCACCATGGGGACGGCGCTGGAGCTGGTCCCGGAGCTGGAGGCGGACCAACTGGTGGGCAACCGCTCCCCCTTCCATAACCATGTGGCCTACCTGCCGGTGCGGAACAGCGACGGCAGCTACACAAAGGAGATGGCGCTGATCCCGGAGACCGCCAAGGTCAGCGAGGGCTATCTGCCCCTGACGAAAGAGAACATTGCCATGGTGGCGCTGGGGAACCTGGGCGACGCCTACGGTTGGGGCGGCATGATGGATGTGGAGGACTGCTCCGGCCTGATCCGCTCCATTTACCAGTGCTTTGGCCTGTCCCTGGGCCGCAACGGAAACTGGCAGTGGAACATGAACATGGAAAAGATCGACATGACCAACATGGCTCTGGAGGAAAAGCGCCTGGTGCTGGATGGGCTGCCTTTGGGCGCCGCGCTGTGCTTCAACGGGCACGAGATGATGTATCTGGGCAAGGTGGACGGAAAATACTATGTTCTCAGCACCGTCAGCAGCATCATGAGCCCCGATACGGGAAACCGGCTGCGGACCCGGGATGTGATGATCAACACGCTGGATTTGAAGCGGGCCAGCGGCCAGACCTGGCTGGCCGCGCTGAACAAGGCCTTTATGCCCTGCTATGCCACCAACATTGGAGAGAAAGACTGGGAATTCCCCACGCTGCAATGGTACCATGAGGGCGTGGCGTACTGTCTGCAAAACAAGCTCCTGACGCCCGGAGAGGACGGGAACTTCGGAATTTCCAAGGCCGTGACCCGGGGAGAGCTGGCGGAGGTGCTGTGGGCCATGGCGGGAAAACCGGAGAGCGGAGAGGGTCGTGCTTTTACGGACGTCCCGGAGGAGCATTCGGCAAAAGCTGCCATTTCCTGGGCGGCGGAGACCGGCGTGATGACGGGCTATGGCGGCGGCACCTTTGCCCCGCAGGAGACCGTGACCCGCCAGCAGCTCGTTGCTGCCCTGTGGCGCTATGCGGACAAGCCGGAGAGCGATGCCAGCCTTTCTGCGTTTGCCGACGCGGGAAAGGTCAGTAGCTATGCGCTCCCCGCCGTGCGGTGGGCGTACGAAACCGGCATTGTTATGGGAACGGGGACCAATATTCTGACGCCCGCCGCGAAGGCGATGCGCGCACAGCTTGCCGTCATGGTCTGGCGTGTAAGCCAGCTTCCCGGCGAAGAAGAAGCAGCGGAGGAAACCCAGCAGCCAGCTTGAAAGCAGAGAAATATAGGGCAATACCGCACAGAAAAGATGCGGAATAAAGGCAAGTGTGGTAAAATATAGGCATGGATAAGCAAGTAAGTCTGTCTGGCCTGAGCGATGAATTGGCGCAGGTACGGACAAAGAAAAAAGAATTTCTATCGCAGA
>JAGBDS010000010.1 GCA_017937405.1 Oscillibacter sp. | reverse complement strand
TTTGAGGAGCGGCTGAAGGCGGTGCTGGAGCAGGTCCGCAAGTCCGAGGGCAAAATCATCCTGTTCATCGACGAGCTGCACACCATCGTGGGCGCTGGAAAAACTGAGGGCAGCATGGACGCCGGAAACCTGTTGAAGCCCATGCTGGCCCGGGGCGAGCTCCACTGCATCGGCGCTACCACCCTGGACGAGTACCGCCAGTATATCGAAAAGGACGCCGCACTGGAGCGCCGGTTCCAGCCGGTGCAGGTGGATGAGCCCACGGTGGAGGACACCATTTCCATCCTCCGTGGTCTGAAGGACCGCTATGAAATTTTCCACGGCGTCCGCATCCACGACAACGCCCTGGTAGCTGCTGCCACGTTATCAAACCGCTATATCACCGACCGCTTCCTGCCGGACAAGGCCATCGACCTGGTGGACGAGGCCTGCGCCATGATCCGGACGGAGATCGACTCCATGCCCGCGTCTCTGGATGATCTGCGCCGGAAGATCATGCAGCAGGAAATTGAGGAGATGGCCCTGAAAAAGGAGGACGACCAGCTGTCCCGGGACCGTCTGGAGGAATTGAAAAAGGAGCTGGCCGACGAAAAGGAACAGTTCAACGCCCTGAAATCCCGCTGGGAGGCAGAAAAGCACGGCGTGGACACGGTCAAGGAGCTGAAAGGCAAGCTGGAGCAGCTCCAGGGCCAAATTGAGCAGGCCCAGTCCCGGCTGGAATACGAGAAGGCCGCCAAGCTGAAATACTCCGACCTGCCCGCTCTGGAAAAAGAGTTGAAAGAGGCCGAGTCCCTTGCCGAGCAGCACGTTGGAGACAACACCATGGTCCACGACACGGTGACGGAGAACGAGATCGCCGACATCGTCGCCAAGTGGACGGGCATTCCCGTCAGCCGCCTGATGGAGGGCGAACGGGAGAAGCTGCTGCATCTGGACGAAGTCATCCACAAACGGGTGGTAGGGCAGGACGAGGCCGTGCGGCTGGTGACGGAGGCCATCCAGCGCTCCCGGGCCGGCATCGCTGACCCCAACCGGCCCATCGGCAGTTTCCTGTTCCTGGGGCCCACCGGTGTGGGCAAGACGGAGCTTGCCAAATCTCTGGCGGAGTGCTTGTTCGACGATGAGCACAATCTGGTGCGCATCGACATGACGGAATATATGGAGAAATTCTCCGTGTCCCGGCTCATCGGCGCGCCTCCGGGATACGTGGGCTACGACGAGGGCGGCCAGCTGACAGAGGCCGTCCGCCGGAAGCCGTACAGCGTAGTGCTGTTCGACGAAGTGGAAAAGGCCCACCCGGATGTGTTCAACATCCTGCTGCAAATTCTGGACGACGGCCGCATCACCGATTCCCAGGGCCGGACGGTGGACTTCAAGAACACCATCATCATCCTGACCTCCAACCTGGGCTCCCAGGAGCTGCTGGGCGGCATCCAGCCCGATGGCAGCATTTCCGAGGACGCCCGGAACACCGTCATGGCGGAGCTGCGGGCATCCTTCCGGCCGGAATTTCTGAATCGCTTGGATGAAATTATCATGTTCAAGCCCCTGACCAAGGAAAACCTGAAGGGTATCATCGACATCCTGATGCAGGGTCTGAAACGGCGGCTGGCGGACAAGACGCTGAAGCTGGAGGTCACCGACAGTGCCAAGACGCTGCTGATCGACCGGGGCTTCGACCCGGTGTACGGCGCCCGGCCCCTGAAGCGGTATCTCCAGAGCAGCGCCGAGACGCTCATCGCCAAAGAAATCCTGCGGGGCGAACTGCCCGCGGGCAGCACTCTGGTGCTGGATGCAGAAAGCGGAGAATTGGTCTGCAAAAAGCAATAAAGGCGTTCTGAACCTGCGAAAGGAAACCCGCTCCGCGGCTGATGCCGCGGAGCGGGTTTCTGCAGTTTTCAGACGCAGGCCTCGTCCGCCACGCGGCACAGCACATCGGGGTAGTTGGAGATGATGCAGTCTACGCCCCGGGCGATCATATCCCGCATGTTATCCTCGTCGTTTACCGTCCAGGTGTTGACCTTCATGCCCCGGCCGCGGAACAGCTCCATCAGCTCCGGTTGGTACTGCAGGAGCATGTACCGGGGGTGCATGTTGTCGGCATTGGAGCGCTGAACGTAGTGCTCCATATCCAGATAGGGCTTGTCATACAGCAATCCCGTCTCGATGTCCGGGCACAGCTCCTTGAACTGCTGCATGGAGATGTGGTTGAAGGAGGACACGAACACCTGCTCCTGCATCTTACGGGCACAGATCTCGTCGATGACCCGCTGCTCCAGGCCCTCGTAGAACACCTCGTAATTCTTCAGTTCCATGTTCAGGAGCACCTTGGTCTCCTTGCAGAAGTCCAGCAGCTCTCCGAAGGTCCAGATGTGCTGGCCCGCGAACTCCGGGGACTTCCACGCGCCGATGTCCAGCGCCAGCAGCTCATCGTAGGTCATGTCCTTGATAAAGCCGGTGCCGTTGGAGGTGCGCTCCACGGAGGCGTCATGGAAGATCACCAGCTTGCCGTCCTTGGTGATGTGGACGTCACTCTCAATGCCATCGGCAGCGGTCTTTTCCACCGCCATCTGGAAAGCCAGGGGACTGTTCTCCGGATAATCGCCGGAAAAACCCCGGTGTGCGAACAAAAGTGGCCGTTTCATGCGCTCTCTCCTTGCAAAAACGGGATGATTCGGCAGGTCTCAGGCCAGCACTCTGACACAGCGGTCGATCAGGGTCATATGGACCTGGTCTCCTTCGGCAAAACGCTCCGTCAGCTGGGGATTGTAGACCTCCACAATAATGGACTGGTCTCCCAGCATGACCTCGTACTCCACCTTAGCGCCGTAGTAGGTGGCACGGGAAACGGTGCCGGGAAGCGGGCCATCGGTGGCAGAGAGGATGATGGACTCGGGTCGGACTGCCAGGCAGCAGCCGCCGCCTTCCACCACACCCTCCATCTTGCCGGGCGCCGGAATAGAGAAGGTCTTGCCGTGCATCTCCACCAGTGCCGCGTCTCCATCCTTGCCGCGGAAGATGCCGTCAATGAAGTTGGCCTTGCCGATGAAGTTGGCAACGAAGCGGCTGTTGGGCTGCTCGTAGATCTCCGTAGGCGTTCCCTTCTGGCAGATGACGCCATCCTTCATGATGACGACACGGTCAGAGATGGCCATGGCCTCGGACTGGTCATGGGTCACATACAGGGAGGTAATGCCCAGGCGCTTCTGGAGTGCCCGCAGCTCATCCCGCATGCTCTCCCGCAGCTTGGCGTCCAGGTTGGATAGCGGCTCGTCGAACAGCAGCACACTGGGCTCGATGACCACAGCGCGGGCCAGAGCCACGCGCTGCTGCTGACCGCCGGAGAGCTGGTTGGGGAACCGCTTCTCCATACCCTTGAGCTGCATCAGCTCCACCACGTCGTTGGTACGCTGAATGATCTCGTCCTGAGGCAGCTTGGCCACCCGCAGGCCGTAGGCAATGTTCTCCCAGATATTCAGATGGGGGAACAGGGCGTAGCTCTGGAACACCATGGAGATACCCCGCTTGTTGGGGGGCACCTTCGCCACGTCCCGGTCACCGATGAACACATTGCCGCTGGTGGGGTACTCAAAGCCGGAGATCATCCGAAGGGTCGTGGTCTTACCGCAGCCGGAGGGACCCAGCAGCGTGACCATCTCACCATCCTTGATCTCCAGATCAATGTGATTGACCGCCACAAAATCCTTGCCGGTATCGGGCTGCTGGAAAATCTTCGTCACATCCTTCAAAACAACGCCGGAGCTCTTCTTGCTGAAGGCCGACTTTTCATTCTGATTGCTCATTTCGTTCCCTCCGTTTTCTGTGTCTTAGCCTGCGGCACCTTGGAACGGGGTGCCAGCAGCATGTTGATAATGCCGTTGAAAATGCCGATGAACACCAGCAGGATCAGGACCAGCATGGTGACAAAGGCCGCCGCCTGACTGTACTTGGCTTGGTCAAACAGGGAGTAGATCTTGCTGGTCACCAGGTTCCACCGGGCGGAGACCAGGAAGATGACCGCGCTGACGGCGGTGATCGCCTTGGTGAAGGAATACACGATGCCGGAGAAGAAGGCGTTGCGCAGCATGGGCAATGTGATGCGCCGGAAGGAATATCCGGTATCCGCGCCCAGGATGGTAGAAGCCTCCTCGATGGAATTGTCGATCTGCAGCAGCGTGGTGGTGCCGGATTCAATGGCCACCGGCATATTACGGAAGGTAAAGACGATGATGAGGATCAGGGCCGTGCCGGTAAGGACCAGGGGCTTGGTGTTGAAGGCCAGCACGTAGCTGATGCCAAGCACGGTGCCGGGAACAGCGAACATCAGCACAGAGGAGACCTCGATAAACCGCTTGCCGTAGTAATTGCGCTTGGCGGTGATGTAGGCGATGATCATGCCCAGCAAGCCGCCGATGACAGCGGAGATCAGGCCCAGGATCATGGAGTTCTTCAGGCTGTCCCAGCCATAGGCCAGAGCCTTCCGATACTGGTCCAGGGTCAGGGAGTAATCGTAGCCCCAGGTCCGGACAAAGGAGCCGAAGATCACGGTGCCGTAGAACAGCAGGATCACAGCAGCCACCACCATGCAGAAGGCGAACAGGGGCCACTTGATATGGCCTTCGTCGATCATCTTCCGGGCCTGAGTGGGCTTGCCGGTAACGGTGACAAAGCTCTTCTTGCTGACCCAGTATTTATTGAAAAGGTATGCGGTCACCGCCGGCAGAAGCAGCAGCAGCGCCAGGACGGAGCCCTTCTGCATGTCGTAGCTGCCGGTGATGATCTGATAGACCTCGATAGACAAGGTAGAAAATTCACCGCCGATGGTAGCGGGGTTGGAAAAGTCCTCCAGGGACTGGATGAACACCAGCAGGCAGCCGGAGATGATGCCCGGCAGGGACAGTGGAAAAGTCACCGTCCAGAAGGTGTGCCAGCGGCTGGCGCCCATGTTGCAGGCGGCGTCCTCCACGGATGCGTCAATGGAGGAGAGGATGCCGGAGAGGGTCAGGTAGGCGATGGGGAAAAAGCTCATGACCTGCACCACGACCAGGCTGCCCATGCCATAGACATTGTTGCCGGTAATGCCCAACAGCGTCTTGGTGATAAAGCCCTGCTTGCCGAAGAGGAAGATGATGGACAGGGACAGGATAAAAGGCGGGGACAGAATGGGCAGAGTGGCGATGGTCTTGAGAAATCCCTTGCAGGGGACATTGGTGCGCGTGATGGTATAAGCGAATACATATCCGATAAAGGTGGCGATGACGGCCACAATGACGCCCAGCAGCATGGTCCGGCCAAAGACCGCCAGATAGCGGGATGTGGTGAGGATCGTTTTCAGGTTCTCCAGGGAGAAGTTTCCGTCCGCATCCGTCATACTGAAGATCAGGATCTTCAGCAGCGGATAGACCACGAACAGCAGTAAAAGCAGAATGGTGAGGATGACCGCCACCAGCAGCAGCGGCTGCCGCAGGATCATCTTCGTCTCATTCAGCTTTTTCATACGGGCGGTACTCTTTTCGCCCGCGGCAGCAGTTTTTGCCATGTCAGTTCCTCCTGCGTGATTTCCGGGATCGGTTTGTTTGGGAAAGTGGGCTTCCTCCCCGCCAGGGGGAGGAAGCCCATGGTTGTGGTGCACTACTATTTTCGAGGATCGCTTACTCCTTGGGAGCGCTGGCGATCTTGGCCTCGAACTGCTCGCAGTAATCCTTCTTCACACCGGCAGCCCAGACGGCGTCATAATCAATGACTTCCACCTGATCCAGGGTCACCAGGCCGTCGGCCACGGGAGCCTTGGTGTTGGTGGGCACGCGGAAGGAGTTGTTCTCGGCATAGCAGCCCTGGCCCTTTTCGGAGCAGATCCAGTCGATGAACAGCTTAGCGTTCTCCTGCTCCTCAGCCTTGCCGCCCTTAATGAGGGCAGTGGCGCCGACCTCATAACCGGTACCGTCAGAGGGGAAGCTCAGTGCGATGGGATAGCCCTCAGCGGTAGGCTGCAGGCCGTCGTGAGAGAAGGTCAGCGCGATGGCAGCCTCGCCCATGGCAACAGCGTTGGGAGCGGCGGAGCCGGACTTGGTGTACTGGGACATGTTATTGTTCAGCTTACCCAGGTAATCCCAGACCTGGTCATCGCCCTTCAGCTGGACCAGAGTGGACAAAACGGTGTAAGCAGTACCGGAGGTCGCGGGGTGGGCCATGATGACCTCGCCCTTGAACTCAGGCTTCAGCAGGTCTTCCCAGCTGGCGGGATAATCCAGGCCCTTGTCGGCAAACCAGTCCTTGTTGCAGGCGAAGGCGATGCAGCCCACATAGATGGGGTTCCAGGTGCCGGTGGGGTCCAGATAGGAGTCGGGAGTATTGCTCAGCTCGGGAGACTGATAGGGCTCCAGCAGGCCCTTGTCCACGGCGGCGATGTAGTTATCGGTGGAGCCGCCAAACATCAGGGTTGCCTGGGGATTGTCCTTCTCAGCTTCCACGCGGGTCAGCATCTCACCGGCGGAGAGACGGATGTAGTTGATCTTAATGCCGGTCTCTTCTTCGAACTTGTTGAAGTAGTAAATGACCTCAGCCTCGGGGAACGCGGTGTAAACGGTCAGTTCCTTGCTACCGGAGGGCTGGGCCGCGGGTTCCTGGGTCTCCTTCTGAGGCTCCTTGGCAGGCTCTTCCTTCTTGCCGCCACCGCAGGCGGTCAGAGCCAGGAGCATCACAGCTGCCATCAGCAGGGCAAACAGACGCTTGGTGGACTTCTTCATGATTCGTTTCTCCTTTTCAGCCAATTTTTTATTTCGATCCCGCGGGGCGGGAGGGAAAACAATGGTTCACTCCAGACGGCACAGTGCCCAGATGGCATTGTGGTCGGACAGTTCTTTCCCCGTGAACGCCGCCAGGGCGGAACCGGGGGCAGCGTAGGTAAAGTCCTCTTTGGCGGTGGATACCATATGGCTCTCCTTCGCCCGAACGCCCTTCACCATGATCCAGTCCAGCCGCAGGGGCAGGAAGCCGCCGTCCGGCATAGGCTTGCGGCGGGTCAGCTTTGGCTCACCGGGGACGATCTGGTAGCCCTCCTCCGCCGTCAGAGGCAGCAAAGGCTCAAAGTCGAACACATCCTCCAGACACCGCTGGCGCATCTCCGGGCTGGCGGCAACATCGTTGATGTCCTCTTTATCCCGTCCATCAAAGGTGTTCGTGTTCAGGTCGCCGCCCAGGATCAGCGGCATATCCGGCAGTTCACGGCGGACGGCCTCCAGTATCGTTTTCATCTGGTGCAGGCGGCCCTCACCGTGGGTGCGGTTCTCCAAATGGATGGATACGGCGCCCAGGGGCTTTCCGCCCACATCCAGCTCCGCGAAAACGGCCAGACGGCCGCCGATACGCTTCTGACGGTCAAAGTACCAGTTATACTCCTCCGGCAGGCGGATGACGCCCGCCCGACGGATGGGCCAGCGTGAGAACACGGCGTTGCCGTGAAAGCCCTTTTCATTTTCGTCGTTCACCAGTTCAATGAACTCCAGGCCCCAGGCGTAGTTCAGGCCAAAGGCCTCGGCAAGTTCCCGGGCAGTGTTCTTGTTTCCGGACCGGGCGCAGCCGTCATCCAGTTCATTGGCCAGAATGATGTCAAAGGGCTGGATATCCGGGCAATCCCGGAGAAATTCCTGTATCTCCTTCAGGTTGACGCCCCGCTCCATATTAAACATCAGCACGCCGATCTGCTCCGGCAGGATCTCCGGCGGCGTCACAAAATTGTCCGTTTCCGCCTCATGAAATTGCGGGATCTGCGCCATAACAGCTTCCTGCGTCTGCGTATCCAGCAGCGCTCCCAGCCTCTTTCGCTCTTTTAATGGAATTCCGTTCATCCAAAAACGCTCCTCTCGTCACTTCTTCCGGCAGGACGAACGGATCATCAGCTCAGGCTGTACGATGTCAGCCGTCTGTCCGGTACCGCTCTTGATCTGAGCGACCAGCCGCTCCACTGCCATGCGCCCCGTCCTGGATTTTTGCTGGGAAATGGATGTCAGATGTATCTGCGGCAGCATACTGATGGAAATGTCATCAAAGCCGACGATGGAAAAGTCCTCCGGCGCCCGGAGGCCATGCTTCTCCGCCGCAGCCAAAACCTGCATGGCGATGGCATCGGAATAGGCGATCACCGCGTCCGGGATGCATCCCCCCCGGAACAGTTCCTCCGCCCGCTCGTAGCACCAGCTCCGCAATTTCTGCACGAACTCCGGCGCAACGAACTCATAGGGCGTCAGGCCGTTCATCAGCATGGAACGGCGGTATCCTGCCAGGCGCTGTTCCAATGTCCGGGAGCCTGTGCGGCCGCCCAGAAACACGATCTGCCGGTGGCCCAGACGGCAGAGATACTGCGACGCCTCAAAAGCGCCCAGGTCATTGTCGACCTCCACGTAGCTGCACGACGGACCGTGGTTGCTGCCAAGATAGACACACGGCAGATCCCCCAGCAAGGCCGTGTCCCGCTCCTGAGATTGGGGGGAATAGGCCGAGATGATCATGCCGTCCACCTGCTGGGAAAGCATCCAGTCGATGGCCTCCATCTCCAGAGCCGGATCGTGGAGCGTATTCGTCAGCAGCACCTGATAGCTGTTCTCTGCCGCACATTCCTCAACGGAAGCGCACAATGCGGAAAAGTATGGATTGGAGACGTCCGGCACAATGACGCCGATCATATTTGTGGTATGGCCGGAAAGCCCGCGGGCGGCAATATCCGGCACATAGTTCAGTGCCTCGCAGGCCGCTCGCACCTTTTCTTTTGTGGCTTCACTGATCGCCGGGCTGTCATTCAACGTTCGGGAGACCGTCGTGGAACTGACACCTGCCAGGGCGGCTACATCCCGGATCGTTACTCGCTTCACGGCAGTTCCTCTTTCCATTGCGGCTGCATTTTTCCAAATCGGCTTCAGAAATTTTCAATTATGCAACCGCTTTCGTTCTAAAATCATATCATTCGCACTTGTTTGTGTCAATCAAGCAGCAACATTTTCTATAATGTGCTCAAGGATATACCATCCGCCTTTGTATAAGTTGACAGATGCAATGATAAACCGCGCTCTCCCATCTCTATACAATATATTCTATAATATATTCTCTTATTTGCATATTTTGCCGGTTATTCCCGATTTCAGCTTCAAATAAAGATGATGTTCCTTCTCAAATTCTCCTGAAATCCATCATTTACTTTTTTCTCAAATTGTTGTACAATTTATGCAACCGTTTTCGTTGATGTAGGAGGTCTTTATATGGCCACTGTGACGATTAAAGATATCGCAAGGCTTGCAGGCGTTTCCCTGGCGACCGTGTCCCGCGCTCTGAACAACGCCCCCGGCGTTGGCAAAGAAACGCAGGAGCGCATACTGGCTCTGTGCCGTCAGTACGGGTACCGCGCAAACAGGCTGGCGCAGGGGCTCAGCGTCAACCGCACCGGGATCATCGGCTGCATTCTCCCCGGCCTCGACAATTCGCTGTTTGCCGAAATAACACTGATCATTGAGCAGCTCGCCAGAGAGCACGACTACCATGTCATGCTCTGCCGCGGCCGCGTTGAGGATCCCCACATCAGCCAGCTTTTTGATTACCTGATCGGTCACCGGGTAGAGGCCATCGTTCTGTTCAGTTCCTCCCGGCAGGCGCCGGCGCTGATTCGGCGTTATATTGGCCGTGTTCCCATTGTCCTTCAGGGGAGCCTGATGCCTTCCGACTCTTTGCCCCCTGTTCCCGTAGTAGGCACCGACAATGAAGCCGGCGGAAAAATGGCGGCCGAATACCTTTTCCGTCTCGGCCACCGCACAGTCGCCTATCTCGGCGCGAAGGATCAGAACGCCTCCCACGCTCTCCGTTACAAGAGCTTCCTCAAAACCGCCCAACAGCTCGGTATGTCCGTCCAGCTCCTCTTTAACGACGCCCTCTATTCCTCCGTTGAAGTCGGGCACCGGCTTGCCAAGCAATTCTTTTTCCAAAACTTTCAGGAGACCGCGATCTTCGCCTCGTGTGACAATATTGCCATGGGTGTCATGGCAGCCGCGAAGGAATTCCACATTTCCATCCCGGAGGAGCTTTCGCTGATCGGCTTTGACAATATCGGCTGCACATCTCTTCCCAATGTCCACCTGACCACATTTGACCCCGACAGCCGGAAGATCCTCGAAACCGTCCTGGAGTGTCTGATCGAGGCCATCTCCTCTCCGGACATTGTCAAGCCGTGTCTGCGGCTCATCCCCCCGACTCTGGTGGAGCGTTCGACCTGTCAGCCGTGTCGGCTGGGATAACCCTCTCCAAAATGAACAGATATTTCGGAATATTGCCTCACAGATTGTACAGATGATTGCATCTTTTGAAAAGTAATGGTAGAATTTCCCCGCAGGAATCATTAACAAGCAAGTATGCAGAGGAGGAGAATGGTAGTGCCAATCAATAAGGAATTGACGCGGGCCAACGAAATCATCGAAACCTATGGGTGCGATCAATCGAATCTCATTGCCATCATGCAGGAGATTCAGGCAGAGTACAAGTATCTCAGCGAGGATACGCTGACCCTGATCGCGGAAAAGCTAGGCGTCAGCACCGCCAAGGTGTACAGTGTGGCGACCTTCTATGAGAACTTCTCCCTGGAAGCAAAGGGAAAGTACATCATCAAGGTCTGCGCCGGTACGGCGTGTCACGTCCGCAAATCCCAGCCCATCTATGACGCCATCCACGACTATCTGGGTCTGACGGGGAAGAAAAAGACCTCGGCGGACGGGATGTTCACTCTGGAGACGGTGGCGTGCCTGGGCGCCTGTGGCCTGGCCCCTGTCATGACCATTGACGGCGAGGTCCATTCGAAGATGACGCCGGAGGCGGCTCTGGCACTGCTGGAGGATATTCGGAAAAAGGAGGACGCTGCCGTATGAGACGCGCGAAAATGACCCGGGACAGCTTCCATGTGTTTCAGGCCAATGCCCGCAACGCCCTGAAGCAGAGCGAGCAGGTCCCCTCCGTGCTGATCTGCGCCGGCACCGGCTGCATCGCCGGCGGCGCTCTGAAAATCTACGACAACATCAAGGCCGAGTGTGAAAAGCGGGGCCTTCAGGTGTACGTGGGCCTCAAGCATGACACCGATGAGGAGAAGAGCCTCCATGTGAAGATGAGCGGCTGCCACGGCTTCTGCGAGATGGGCCCCCTGGTCCACATCGAGCCCATGGGCGTCATGTACATTCACGTCAAGCCCGAGGACTGCCACGAAATTCTGGAAAAGACTGTCCTGGGCGGCGAGATCATCGACCGTCTGGTGTATCACCTGGACGGCGTGGCCTACCCCCGGCAGGAGGATATCCCCTTCTACAAGAAGCAGCACCGGGTGGTGCTGGAGAACTGCGGCACCAGCGACGCCGAGGATATTGAGGAGTACATCGCCAAGGGCGGCTATTCCGGCTTTGAGAAGGCCCTGTTCGAGATGACAGACGAGGAGATCTGCAAGACCATCATGGACTCCGGCCTCCGTGGCCGTGGCGGCGGCGGCTTCCCCGCGGGCCGCAAATGGGACGGCGCCCGGAAGCAGAAATCCCCCAAGAAGTACATCGTCTGCAACGGCGACGAGGGCGACCCCGGCGCGTTCATGGACCGCTCCATCATGGAGGGCAACCCCCACAGCGTGCTGGAGGGCATGATG
The DNA here is from genome assembly GCA_017937405.1 of Oscillibacter sp. Taxonomy (GTDB): domain Bacteria; phylum Bacillota; class Clostridia; order Oscillospirales; family Oscillospiraceae; genus Oscillibacter. The sequence continues at coordinate 21,605 of JAGBDS010000010.1, read as the reverse complement.
ATCGCCGGCCTGGCCGTGGGAAGCGACGAGGGCTATATTTACGTCCGCGCCGAGTACCCCCTGGCTGTCAGCCGTCTGAAGGCCGCCATCGCCAAGGCCGAGGAATACGGCCTTCTGGGCGACCGCATCATGGGCACCGACTTCTCCTTCCGCATCCACGTCAACAAGGGTGCCGGTGCCTTCGTCTGCGGCGAGGGCAGCGCCCTGACCGCCTCCATCGAGGGCAACCGGGGTATGCCCCGTGTCAAGCCGCCCCGCACCATCGAGCACGGCCTCTGGGCGGAGCCCACGGTGCTGAACAACGTGGAGACCTTCGCCAACGTCCCCCTCATCGTCCGCAACGGCGTGGACTGGTATCACTCCATCGGCACCCGCACCAGCCCCGGCACCAAGGCCTTCGCCCTGACGGGCAACGTGGTGAACACGGGTCTCATCGAGGTGCCCATGGGCACTTCTATCCGGGAGGTCGTCTTTGATATCGGCGGCGGCATCCGGGGCGGCAAGAAATTCAAGGCCGTCCAGATCGGCGGTCCCTCCGGCGGCGCTACTACTGCCAGCCAGGAGCACCTGGACCTGCCGCTGGACTTTGACTCCCTGAAATCCATCGGCGCCATGATCGGCTCCGGCGGCCTGGTGGTCATGGACGAGGACACCTGCATGGTGGAGACTGCCCGGTTCTTCATGGAATTCACCCAGAAGGAGTCCTGCGGCAAGTGCGTTCCCTGCCGGGAGGGCACCAAGCGGATGCTGGAGATCCTGGACCGCATCGTCGCCAACAAGGGCACCCTGGAGGACCTGGACCTGCTGGAGGAGCTGGCAGACACCATCAGCTCCACCGCCCTGTGCGGCCTGGGCCAGAGCGCCTGCAAGCCCGTCCAGAGCACCCTGAAATATTTCCGTGACGAGTATCTGGCCCACGTTGTGGACCATCACTGCCCCATCTGCAACCGGGAAAAGCCCCATCCCACCATCGACCCAGAGGCGTGCAAGGGCTGCGGCAAGTGCCGGAAGAACTGCCCCATGGAGGCTATCCAGGGCTCTGTGAAGAAGCCCCACACCATCGACCCGGAAAAGTGCATCAACTGCGGCGCCTGTGTGAGCAACTGTCCCTTCGGCGCCATCACGGCAGCAAAGGAGGGCTGAGAAAATGGCAAAGGGAATCATGTACATCGACGGCCAGCGTGTCCCCTTCGACGGGGAGAAAAACGTTCTGGCGGTCATTCAGAAGGCCGGTATCGATATGCCCACCTTCTGCTATTACTCCGAGCTGTCCACCTTCGGCGCCTGCCGGATGTGCGTGGTGGAGGATGAAAAGGGCAAGATCGACGCCTCCTGCTCCATGGAGCCCCGGGACGGCATGAAGATCCGCACCAACACCGCCCGTCTGTTAAAGCACCGGCGGATGATTCTGGAGCTGATGCTCTCCTCCCACTGCCGGGACTGCACCACCTGCGAAAAGAGCGGCAAGTGCCGCCTGCAGGACCTGGCGCTTCAGTTCGGCGTGCGGAAGGTCCGCTTTGAGGACACCCGCCCCCACTATGAGAAGGACCACTCCTCTCCCGCCATCGTCCGGGATCCCAACAAGTGCATTCTCTGCGGCGACTGCGTCCGCATCTGCGAGGAGATGCAGGGCATGGGCATCCTGAACTTCGCCCACCGGGGCAGCGACCTGCAGGTGATGCCGGCCTTCGACCGGAAGCTCAGTGACACCAACTGCATCAGCTGCGGCCAGTGTGCCGCCGCCTGCCCCACCGGCGCCATCACCGTCCGGGACGAGATCGGCAAGGCCTGGCGGGTGCTGTACGACGCCAATAAGCGAGTGGTGTTCCAGATCGCGCCCGCCGTCCGCGTGGCCGTGGGCGAGGCCTTTGGCCTGGAACCCGGCGTCAACGCCATCGACAAGCTGGTGTCCGCCCTGAAGATGATGGGCGCCGACGAGGTGTACGACACCAACTTCGGCGCAGACCTGACGGTCATGGAGGAGTCCGCGGAATTCCTGGAGCGGCTGAAAAAGGGCGGCCCCTTCCCCATGTTCACCAGCTGCTGCCCGGCCTGGATCAAGTATCTGGAAAAGGAAAATCCCAAGTATCTAAAAAATGTCTCCACCTGCAAGTCCCCCATGCAGATGTTCGCCGCCGTTCTGCGGGATCAGTACAAGAAGAAGGACGCCGAGGATGGCCGCACCACCTACCACATCGCCATTATGCCCTGCACCGCCAAGAAGATGGAGGCCGCCCGGCCGGAGTTCCAGCATGACGGTGTCCGGGATGTGGACCTGGTGCTGACCACCCAGGAGATCATCATGATGATCAAGGAGTCCGGCATCCGCTTCACGGAGCTGGAGGGCGAGGCTCCCGACCTGCCCTTCGGTATGGGCACTGGCGCCGCCACCATCTTCGGCACCACCGGCGGCGTGGCGGAGGCTGTGGCCCGCCGGGTGGTGGAGGACAAGTCCAAGAACACCCTCCAGGCCATCCAGTTCTCCGGCATCCGGGGCAGCGACGTCATCCGGGAGGTCTCCCTGCCTGTGGGTGACCGCGTCCTGCGCATCGCCGTGGTCCACGGCCTGGTGAACGCCAAGAAGCTGCTCAAGGACATTGAAGATGGCGTCGCCTACTACGACCTGGTGGAGGTCATGACCTGCAAGACCGGATGCGTCGGCGGCGCAGGCCAGCCCTACGGCCTCATCCCCATCAAGCAGCAGCGCGCCGCCGGCTTGTACGAGGCGGACCGCAACGCGCTCATCAAGCGGTCCGAGAGCAACCCCATTGCTTCTGAGCTGCTCAAGCACCTGGGCGAACGGTCTCACGAGCTGCTCCATGTGCATTATTCCGCCAGTGCGAATCGTGAGGAATAACCCTGTGCCCGGATAAACCCGAATCACCCGGAAAATTGCTATTATGCAATGCTCCCCCAATAGAAGGGCTTACCTTCTATTGGGGGAGCATTTTCGTTTTGCAAGGCTTGTGTTCAGGGAGCCGGAACTGCCGGTTTCCCAGAAGGCCGTGTGATAGCAGGCTCCACGCAGCCCTCCAGTCCCGCCAGCAGCAGAACCAGCAGCAAATCCCGCTGGGGGCCCAGCCAGGCCTCCACCGGCTCGAACCATTCGTGGGTCGTGTGGATGCCGCCCTCCCGGCCGCCCCGACCCACCGCAATGGCGGGGATGCCCATGCTGATGGGGATGTTGGCGTCGGTGCTGCTCTCATGGCGCAGCTCCGGCTGGATACCCAGCATCCGGGCGGCTTCAAAGGCGGCGGTGACGATGGGGTAGTCCGGGGACTGGGTGCCCGCGGGGCGAATGCCCTTCACCTCCACCTCTGCCTTTACAGGCGGCTGATCCGGCCCCCAGCGGCGGTTCTCATCTTCCACCGCCTGGTCGATGGCCCGCCGAAATTCCTCCGTCAGCCGCTCCAGCTCGCTGTCGCTGTCAGAGCGGATGTCCATCAGCAGGGAAGCGGAGCTTGCGATGGTGTTCACGGAGGTGCCGCCGTTGACCACGCCCACGTTGAACGTGGTTTTAGGCAGGTCGAGCACCTGGAATTCGGAGATGGCGGCGATGGCCCGACCCATGGCGTGAATGGGGTTGGGCAGGCCGAAGTCGGAAAAGCTGTGACCGCCGCTGCCGGTAAAGGTCACATGATATCGGCGGCTGCCTGTGGCGGTATAGACCACGCCGCCGGTGACGGGATTATCCACAGACACGAAGGCGTCGATATCATTTTCGTGCCCGAAGATGTGCTTGACGCCCTTCAGGTCGCCCAGGCCCTCCTCGCAGACATTGGCGCAAAAGAGGATATCGCCCTTGGCATGCAGATCATGCTTCACCATGGCTTTCGCCACGGCCATGATCTCGGCCACGGCGTGGGTGTCGTCATTGATGCCGGGGCAGTAGTAGCGGCTGCCCTCCTTCCGGACGGTAACGTCGGTCTCCATGGGGAATACCGTGTCCGTGTGGGCGGCCAGCATGACAGTGGGGCCTCCGCCGGTGCCGGGCCACCGGCCCAGCACGTTCCACACCTCGTCCATATGGACGTCCAGCAGCCCCGCCTCCAGGAACAGTTTCAGGATGTATTCCGCTTTTTTCCGCTCCTGATGGGAGGGGGCGGGGATCTGGCACAGGGTCAGCGTTTCCCGGGTGGTGGTCTCGTCCAGCGCCCGGATCTCATCCAGCGCTTTGCGCACAGTCTCATTGTTCAGCAGCATATGATCCCTTCTTTCTCTTGTATCCTATCATATCCGCATCCGGCGGCGCGGGCAAGCAGAATCTCGGCCACGCGCCGCCTGTAAGCAAAAAGAACTCGATTGTTTTACGTTTTCCAAACGGCACCCGGCAGAAAGCGGCCGCATAGAATTGATTGCAGCTGCCAAAAGCGTCTGAGCGGACGCGCATTTGACAGGGAAGAACAAGCCCCGAAACAGCCTCAAGCAGACAGGAACCAGAAAGGATCAGCGAGTCAATAGCAGCGAAGTTCACCCGCGCTTTCCCTGAAACCAGAGCGTGAAGAAAGGAGTGCACCGTGGAAAAGTTCAAGTCCTCCATATATTGGATTGGCGTGTTGGTCTCTTATCTCCTGGCGTTTTCCCTCTTCGGTATCATCATTGCCGTGGTATTCGGTTTTCCGGATTCCCTGCTCGGCGGCTTTGCTTCCTGGTCGCTGATCATCTGTTTTCTGCTCTTTGGCGCGGAGGATAAGACCCGTGAGGCTGTCAAAAATATTATCCGAAAAGGACCTGCCGCCTTGCAGGAATCTGAAAGCGAAAACGAGTAAAGCAGCATCCTCCCCGGGTCGGCATGCCCGGGGAGGATGTTTTGTTGCAGGAGAACATGAGGCACATTTCGCGGACGATGGAAGCCGTCCCGCAAAAGAACTTCCTGCGCTGGATTTAAAGCAGAACCACGGCGCTTTCGCAGCTTTCCAGGGTGATGTGTCCCTCGCTCCTTGCCTGTGCCAGAAGTTCCGCCCCTCTGCCGGTATTGGTCAGCAGCACCTGTCTCACGGGGCCGTCCAGTGTCAGGGTGCGGGCAGTCTCGCCGTAGTTGCCCGCCACCAGGATGGTCTGGCCCTCTCCCTTCCGCAGGTAGGCCAGGATGCCCGGCTCCGTCTCATAGGCAGGAACGAAGTCGCCGTAAGTAAAGGTATCCACATAGGCGTCGGATTTCCGTAGGGCGATGAGCTGCTTGTAGTAGTTCAGAAGAGAATCCGGGCGGCCCGCCTGCTCCGCGGCGTTGATGTCCCGGTAATTGGGATTCACCATGAACCAGGGCGTGCCGGTGGTGAAACCGCCGTTGGGGGCGTCAGACCATTGCATGGGGGTTCGGGCGTTGTCCCGGCTGTGGAGGCAACAGGCCTCCAGCGCTTCCGCTTCGGTACATCCGGCCCGGAGGGCCACCTGATACTGGTCGATGGTGTTGATGTCCTCATACTGGGAAATATCGGTCATGGGGCAGTTGGTCATGCCGATCTCCTGGCCTTGGTACAGGAAGGGAATGCCCCGCAGCAACAGGGAAGTGGTGGCCAGCAGCTTTTTGCCCGTCTCGTTTTGGGCGTAGGGCGGCAGGAAGCGGCTGGCGCCCCGGGGCTCGTCGTGGTTTTCGATGATGTTGGCCAGGAAACCGATTCCCTGAACTTCCCGCTGGGCGTTGAACAGGGCCTCCCGCCAGGGCTCGAATTGAATGGTGGGCGCATCGTACCAGCCGTGGCCGCCGAAGGTGAGGGCCTGGGCGCTGAAGTCAAACATGGTGGAGAAATGACCCTCGTCTCCGATGAATTCCGCCAGCTCATCCTCTTTCATATTAAACACCTCGCCCACGGTGAAGGCGTCGTGCCTGGCGAAGGTCTCGCGCTTCAACTCCTGAAGGAACTCCCCGATGCCGTGGGCGGACTCCACCATTTTCGTGCAGGCGGCTAGGCCGTCGGGGCCGTCGGGCTGAAAAGAGGGAAAGTCCAGGTTTTTCTTGATATTGATGATGGCGTCGATACGGAAGCCGGCCACGCCCTTGTCCAGCCACCAGTTCACCATGTCGTAGATCTTTTGGCGAATCACCGGGTTTTCCCAGTTCAGATCCGGCTGCTCCGGGGCGAACATATGGAGGTAGTAAAGGTCCGTCCCGGGGACGGGGCTCCAGGTGCTGCCGCCGAAGTAGGAGCGGTAGTTGCTGGGGGGCTGACCGTCCTTCCCCTTGCGGAAGTAAAAGTAATCGGCATATTCCCCCTCCGGGTCCGCCAAGGCCTTTTGGAACCACTCGTGCCGGTCGGAGCAGTGATTCACCACCAGGTCCATGACGATGGACATGCCGCGCCGCTTGGCCTCCGCCAGCAGCAGGTCAAAGTCCTCCATGGTACCGAACTCCTCCGCGATGCGGTAATAGTCGGAGATATCGTACCCCTGGTCCACAAAAGGAGACTGGTAGACAGGGGAAAGCCAGATGATGTCGATGCCCAAGTCCTTCAGATAGTCCAGCTTGGACAGCACGCCCCGCAGATCGCCGATGCCGTCGCCGTTGGAGTCGCAAAAGCTCTTAGGATAGATTTGGTAGGCAACCTTGCCGTTCCACCATGATTTTTTCATGAAAAAGGTTTCCTTTCCGGGCAAAATATATCTGCTATGATTTAGCACGTTTTGTGACGCTTGTCAATGCTCCCGCCGGGATCCTCAGCGAAAAGTCCCATCAACCTCAATGTATAGGGCTAATCGAATTTCGCAGCCGTTTGGAGATAGTATATTCCCTATGTCATGGCAATTTTGATTTTTGGGGAAGCAGTACAGTATGGGCACCTATTTTTCCAGCCGGATACGATCTTCCATATGTTTCCTTCCTTGACTCCCTCACTGCCAGTCTAATCGTATTGCCGTACGTAAAAGAGTGGTATATACTGGATATAACCCATCGACAATCTTCATGGTGAGGTGAGCGCGGTGAACGGCATATGCTGATTCCTTTGTGTAGCAGTTTTCACGGCGGCCCTGCCCGGGAAAAGGCCGTGGCTTTCCAAATATGTCCCACCGGACACTGCCGCCAGGCGCTCCGCCAGCCGGACGGCAACGCATTTTTCACCCGTACCACCCCTCTCTTCCGGAGGCGTCCGAACACTTGTCGGGTGCCTTCGGGCTTTCATTTTTTGCACCCCTATTGTCTCACCAAAAAGTGCGTATTTTGTCCATTTTTGTATTTAAATATTTGTTTTTTATAATAAAAAGTTCGAAAAATGATGTATTGTCGAGGCAGAAAATCGTCGGAACAGCATGGAAATGGAAGTACATCGCAGAACGGTGTCTGATTTCATCTTTTTGTGCGAAAAGTTCTTTGAACCCCGCTTATTTTGTGGGAGAAACAAAAAAACCGGCGGACAGCTTTAAAATCGCTGTCCGCCGGTTCTGAGATATTCAAAACCGCTCCATATCATAGCCGCCACAGCGGCACAGGTAATGATCCGCCAAAACTCGCCTTTCTGAAAGCAAAGGAAGCGTCCGCTTACTTCAGCAGTTACGACACAGCCTCCTGAATGTGCTTTCTTCGACGGCAGATCCGTTGAGGCGTCTCCGCTTCCTGCGGTTCCGTCTGTGGGAAACCGGGGAAATTCCGATGGCCCCGCGGTGCATAGGCCGTTGTGACCGGGCTGATGGAGGTCATAGCCTTGCGCATGGCTTCCTCCCGGGGATGCACATAGTAATGTGTGGTCGTGGTCACATCCGCATGCCCAAGAAGACCAGAAACCGTTGCAATGTCCACGCCTTTTTCTACTGCTCTTGTGGCAAAGGTATGCCTGAGGGCATGATACTTTACATGGGGCAGTCCTAGCCCATCTAGGACATCCCCAAAGTAATGACTCAGATTGTCAGGATCCATCAGGCCACCCCGAGAATTGAAGATGATGAAATCATCCGGTTCGGGAAATCTCCCGGTGATTACATGAAACCTCTCATACTGCATGGCGGCGAGATCATTCAGCACATCTGGCAGATAAAGTGTCCGTTTGGATGAATCGGATTTCACGGATGAAAATACCAGTTCCGTGCGCTTTTTGCTGCCCACTGTCTGCTGATACTTGGTAACACGACGGACCGTTTCTTCCACATGGAGGCAGCCGCGCTGTGCATCGTAATGGCGCCACCGAGCCGCGCAGACTTCTCCCAAGCGCATACCGCTGTAGAGGCCCATGATAATTCCCGCATTCAGCAGGGAGACATCCTGAAACAGCCATTCCTCCAGGATCTTCTGATTGCTGTCGCTCATGACCTCCACTTTCGGGGCAGAACAGTGTTGATACACTGTCGCAGGGACAGGATTGGCTTCCATATACCCATCAGCCACGGCGCGCTTGCAGCAGACGTCCAGCACTACCCGCATATTCTTGAGGCTCTTGGCGCTGAGCGGGCCGCCGTCACGGAGATTTCCACGCTCGGCTTCCTCGTTTAAAAACATCTGCACCCTCGGCGTCGTCAGCTTATTCAACCTGACTGAACCGAGTTTCGGCAAAATGTGTTTATAGAGATTGTCGTGGTAGTGCTCATATCCGCTGGGCTTTGCCGCCGGGCGCACATAGGTGGAAAGCCAAAACTCCGCCCACTCCTTCAAGGTCGGATTCTTCTGAAGTATCACTGGGATACACCTCCTTTTATCGTCAGGCTGGATGCCAGTTCCTCTGCCAATGCTTCCTGAAGCCGCTCCATATCTTCCACGACCCGCTGAAAGTTCTTCTCCGTAGAGGTCATGGTGTGCATGGTATCGTTCTGCAAACAGTAGATCCAGATCTTCAGCGCCGCTTCCAGGGGCGTACCTCCGGCAAGCAGCGCCTGACGGCCGGTTTCCATGGCCGGAATATAGTCTCCCAGCAGGGAAGCGGCGGGTCCGCTGTGTCCGGGATTGATGTTGAACATCTGCACTGTCCGCCCGTTGGGGAGGGTGATCCGGCCGCGGTCCGGCAGCTCCTGAGGACCGTGATACATCAAAATCAGCCGCGCTCTGTCCCACGGGAACGCCGGGTCATACAGCTCGCTGACTGGATCCAGACGTTCATTGAGATATTTCTGGAGCAGCTGCGGGAATTCCTCTGTCAGGCGGGACATCAGGTGGATCAGAACGCACACCATTCCCGGGAGTTGAACCTTATGGAAGGAAATATACATATGCTCCTCCTGTTTCATCTTTTAAAGGGGGCGAAGCCGCATTACCGGCCCCGCCCTTCCTCAGTTTTTTCGCTCAGGCAGTGATACCTTCCTCAGCCCAGGTCACCGCCCGGAAGCAGTAGGGCCGGCCGTCCGGGCCCAGCATACCGTTGATGTGCTGGATCAGGCGGCGAACCGCCTTCGTGTGGCGCTCGCCGATCAGAACCGCCTCAGCCACAGGGATGCCATCCTGGACACAGCCGTGCCAGTACATCATCATCTGGTACACATCACGGGTCTTGGTCTGACCGGCCTTTCCCTCGTAGACGGTCACTGCGCCTCCCTGGGCAGTCAGCAGGTCCATCCGCTCATTCAGGCCGATGGTGCGGAAGACGCCTTCTTCCTGCGCCACCCGGGTCATACCGGGAACGGCACGCTTTTTCTCCGCCAGTTTGGCCAGCAGCTTCTGCTCCTTCGTTTCCCGGGAGGAAGGGGGGAGCTGGACATTGGCGCGGATCCACCTGAACAGCTTCCGCAGACGGGGATCCTCCTCCCGGAAGCCGTTTTTGGCATTCTTGGTGGACGGCAGGGCATCCCAGGAATCCGTCTGCAGGTCGATCTGCGCCAGAAAGGCGTTCTGGGAGTTGTGGATGGAACGGCCCCACACCTGCTTGATCAGGCCGTGTTCAATGACCCGGCCATTGATGCGGATCTCGACGCCGCTGGCGTCCATGCTGCGGATGTAGTGGCTGTAGTTATTCTTATCCGTGCAGATGGAGCCGTAACGGCAGTGGATCTGGATGCTGCCGCCGCCCAGATCATACTTCTGGACGGGCAGCTCCTGGAGCGTCCCCGCCTCCCACTGGGGGAACAGCGGCTTCAGCTTCTTCTGACGGTTGATCTTACCATCGCTGACCACCAGCTCGATTTCAGCCTCGCCGTTATAGAGGATATTCGCGTAAGTATAACGCAGATCCTCCTCCAGAATATCCACCAGCTGCCAGAAAGTCTTCTGCTTCTCATTGTCCTCGGGGCACAGCGTACGGAGCATCTCCATAGAGCAGGAGACGCTGATCATCGTGCCGGTGGGGCCCAGGTGTGCCGGCCACCAGCCGGTACGGTAGACGCTGTTCAGCTTCCCCTTGCCGATGGCATAGGGGCTCTTGACCACCTGGCAGCGGTTCCGCTTCAGGTCCTCCTCCGTCCTGGTAGCGACCTCCCAGCCGCTGCCCTTGGCGTCCACATAGGCCAGGGCGTGCTTGAGGCCGTAACCGTGCTCGTTCAGAGGCGTCTCCTTGTCAGCCTGACCTGCCAGCGTCATGGCGTTTGCCAGGTTGCGGATCCCGGTGCCGCCGTCCTCCACGGTGATGTCCACCTTCTCACCGCAGGCATGCAGCGTCAGCCGCACGGTGCGGACCATGGTGGCCTTCCCCCAGTTCTGGCGGAAGTTGGAGATGCTGTCATCCACAAACTCGCTGATTGCCTGGGCGATGTTGGAGAAGCTGCCGCCGATGGCCTTCCAGAGGTTCTCAGCATCAGGCGTATTGTCCAGTTCGAACTGTTCTTCCTTCATATTGATCATATCGCTCACGTTTGTTCGTCCTTTCACGTATTATTTGAAAATTCCTGTTTCTCCTGCCGCATGATCTCTTTGATTGCAGCCGTTACTTCCAGCAGGAACTTCCGCTCCTTCGGAGAGCAATCCTCCAGCACAGAGGTCATGTCCGGCAGGAAAGCTTCTTTCTCGGAGCGTGGAATCCCGAGAAGTTCATGCACCGTTACGCCCAGTGCTGCCGCGATCCGCGTCAGCGTCTCCAGGCTGCCCTTTTTCACCGCACGCTCCAAATGACTAATGTACGGGACTGACAGGGAGGTAGCCTCAGCAAGAGCCTCCTGCGTCATGCCGCGCTGATTGCGGAGCCGCTTGATGCGCTGTCCGATTTGGGGATAATCTACCACGGAGTCGGGCATTTCCATCCCGTGCGCAAAGCGACCCGCTCTTTTCTCGTTCATGGAAAATACCTTCTTTTGATGAAATTGTCTGGGGGAGCGTCTCTTTACCCAGTGTTCTGCATGGCACCTCACACCTTTCTTTCGACCGCAGCAAAAAGCGCTATGCAGGCTGGAACCTGCATAGCGCATCAAGCCGCTTTGGAAAGGTGTCTGCCCATTTTCGGACAATAGTTCTTGCGTAATGTCCGAAAAATGGGTATAATTCTCCCGTAGCGTAGTCTTGTACTACTGTGCTGGTGCCGTAACCACCTGCGTAGGCATACGGGAGTTGGCGCTCTCGTATGCTGCTACTTTTTGCCCCCACATCTGATGTGGGTTTGTTTTCAGCAAGATCATTTCTTGCTTTGTCTGTATTGTATCATGTCTTGCGCACGACTTCAACCGTTATTTTTGCTAGTCTTGCGCACGACTTTTTGTGGAAGTTTCCCACTTTGGCCAAGATCGATTTATTGTATAATAGTATTGGCGTTTAGCGTCTGCGTTGAATGGAGGGACACAAAATGCCTGATAGAACAGATTATAAAAATAAATGGCAAAAGGAAAACGTGGATAGAGTCAATCTCATTATGCCTAAGGGACAAAAAGCAAAAATTCAAGATTATGCAAAATCTCGAGGCGAAAGCCTTAGTGGCTTCATCAACCGTGCCATTGCTGAAACCATGGATCGGGATCAGAGCCATAAACCCTGAACTCTTCGCTCTTTCTGTTTTCAAATCCAAAGTTCCAGGCAGGGGAGATGTCGCTGTGTTTCTTTGTAACAAGCCAGGCCGCACTCTGGTGACCGTTTATCTGGAGGACATTGCCGAAAAGCTGGAAGAGGCCTCCGATCACTGGGAACAATATTTGAACGTTGCCACCGGTGAGTTTGAATACCTGCCCGACGGCGAGTATGTTCAGCCGGACAAAGATCTGGCAGAGCGCATTGATGCATCCGGCGACTATCTTCGCCTGCCTAACCAATATGATATTCACGAGTATCACATTATGGAGTCTTTTGCCGAATCCGTCCAGGACAGTTCTAAGAGTAGCCGTCTTTTCCGGGCGCTTCGTGGTCAGAAGCCGTATCGACACTTTAAAGACGAAATCTACTATTTGGATTTAGACCAGGCTTACTACGCTTTCCGTTCCTGCGCCTTCATGGATATCGCCCAGAAATGGTGTGAGAATTACAATCTGCCTTATCAGCTTCGAAGCGAAAAAACGTCTTGCGGCCATGCCGACACCAAAGCTCGGCAGTAGACATCCATCGCAGGGCCGTTCTTTCAGGCAGTTCTGCCGATGCCTTTTGAATCATGAATCCGCCCGGACAAGCCTCAAACTCAGGCTTATCCGGGCGGATTTTTCATGATTTTGTTAGCGGCCAGCAGAAATCGCCCTGTTTACAGCAGATGATTTTCGGCGTCACGATCAGGAAGGGCACCAGAGCCTGCGGAAAAAGTACGGGAGCTGGACGAGTTTGACTATTTTAGAAAAGAAGGCCAGCGAAACTGGTGGAATCACTGAGTCGAGTTAAAAATACATCTGTTATAAGTCCGCAGCGTGCGATAGCAAAAAATGCATCGTGGGAGTATGTGGCCCCTGTTGAGGAATTGTTGTGGACATATGTATTGCCAGCCAGTTTAGAAAATTCGCTAAAAATAGAATCACTTTTTAATAAAAATCCTTGATGTAGTCCAGCACATCTTGGCGGGTGCCCTGGAAGGGGCCCGGCGTCTCCATTTTCAGGGACACCAGCGCCGTGCAGTACTGCAGGGCCTCGGCGATATCCGCCCGCTGGCGCTCGGTGATGTACCCAGCGAAGGTGGTGTCGCCCCGCCCCGTGCGGCCAGAGAGATTCCGGGCCTTGATGGGGCAGGTATAGACGTCCTTGCCGTCGTAGGCCAGCACCTCGGTGTTGTGGGTGATGAGCACTTCCTTCGCGCCCCAGCTGTGGAGTAGCTTGGCCGCCTCCGCCCGGTCAGTGAGGCCAGTCAAAATCTCCGCCTCGGCGGCGTCGGTCTTGAGGTAGTCAATACAGGGCAGGTATTCCATCTTCTCCGCCCAGTCGTGGAAGGCCATGGTCTTGTCCGCCTCCACGTGCCGCAGAAGGCACTGGACGTCCACCGCTACCTTGCCGTGCTTGGCAGCCTCAGCGAACAGGGCGCCGTCAAAGTCGCCGTACACCAGTCCGGCGAAGTGGTAGATTTTCGTCTCGATGTCCGGCAGCTCCTCAAACTTGAAGGGATCGCACACACCCATGGAGGTGCAGGCCCTTTTTTCCTTGTCGGCGGTGAAATACTGGTTGCGGATGGAGCAGGTTGCCTTGGATTCCTTCCAATAGAGGTCCGCACCAGAGCCTGCGAACCGCGCCTCCACATCGGCGTCGGCGGGGTTCAGCTTGGTGAACAGGGCGGTCTTGTTGCCGCTCTTGGCTGCCGCGAAGCCGGAGGCTACCACGGCGCCGCCCAGTTCCTTGCGTTCATTGCCCTGATAGTCAATGTTGTGGTCCAAGGACACCGGTCCGATGACCAGCACGTCATATGATTGCTTCATAGTTAATTTCTCCTTTTCAAAGAAAGCGGCGCTCACTCCAGAGCGCCGCTTTCCGTCATTTTGTTACTGTACTCTACGCTTGGCCTTATAATTCTTCCAAGCAAACAGCAGCACAGAGCCCACAGCGATCACGATGAAAGCGCAGCTGATGGGACGGGTAAAGAAGATGCTCAGGCTGCCGTCAGACAGTACCAGCGCCCGGCGGAAGTTTTTCTCAGCCAGAGGCCCCAGCACGATGCCCAGCAGAATTGGCACCAGCTGGAAGTCCATGCGGCGCAGGAAATACGCCACGATACCGAAAATCAGGATAATGTAGATATCATACATCCGGTTGTTGGTGGAGTATGCACCTGCGATGCAGAAGGTCAGCACGATGGCTGCCAGGATCTCGTAAGGGATTCGGGTGATATGGGCGTAGAAACGGGTGAAGCCGCTGCCCAGGATGTACATAAACACATTAACCACGATCAGGCCCAGCATGATGGCATACAGGATATTTCCCTGCTCTTTGAACAGCGTGGGGCCGGGAATCATACCGTGGATCATGAACGCGCCCATGAGAATAGCCGTGGCGCCGTCGCCGGGAACGCCCAGGGTCAGCATGGGGATCATGGTAGCGCCGCAGGCACCGTTGTTGGCAGACTCGGAGGCTGCCACGCCTTCGATCTCGCCATGCCCGAAGGTCTCGGGATGCTTAGATGCCTGCTTGGTCTGGTTGTAAGAGATGAACGCCGCCAGACCGCCGCCGGTACCGGGCGCGGCTCCGATTATGACGCCAATGAGGGAACCCAGCGCGATAGGCTTCCGGCAGCGCCGGTACTCATCCTTGGTGATCTTGTCCTTGGTGATAGCCGAGGCACTGATGGTTTTGTGGTCTTTCTTGGGGTCATACTGCGATTTCATCATGATCTCAGAAATCGCGAACAGTCCGATGAGGGCGATGATGAGGTCGATGCCGCTCATCAGCCGATTGCTTCCAAAGGTAAAGCGGGCTGTACCGCTGATATTGTCCATGCCGATGGTTGCCATAAACAGGCCGATGCAGGCGCCAATAAGGCCTTTGAAGATGCTGTTGTTAGAAACGCCCGCAATGACAGACAGGCCGAATACAGCCAAGGCAAAATATTCAGCGGGACCAAACAGCAGCGTGATCTTTGCGATCTGAGGAGCCAGAAACAGCAGCGCCACAGCGCTGATGAGGCCGCCGATGGTAGAGGCGTACAGCGCCATTTGCAGCGCCTTGAACGCTTGCCCTTTTACAGTCATGGGATAGCCGTCAAACAGAGTCGCCGCATTGGCGGAGGTGCCGGGGGTGTTGATCAGAATTGCGGTGATGGAGCCGCCGTAAGTACCGCCGCAGTAGATAGCCAGCAGCATCAAAATCGCCATGGTGGGCTCCATGCCGTAGGTGAGAGGGATACAAAGAATAATACCGAGGTCAGAGGTCAGGCCGGGAATGGCACCAACCACGATACCGATAGCCAGGCCAAGAGGAATGATCAAAAAGTGCTGCCACTGCATCAGGATCTGCAGTCCACCTAAAAATTGTTCCATAAGCATTCTCCTTTCTGATCAGGGCAGAGAGATTCTCAGGAGCACCTTGAATACATAGTACACGATACCCACCATACCCAAGGGAATGGCATAGTAGTACCACTTGCGGGCTCCATAAAACAGCATGACCGCCAAAACCAGCAGTACCGTTGTCACAACATATCCCAAATGGCCCACAAGGAAGCAATAAGCGATCAAAAACAGCGCAAACAGGATGGAACGCAGTTCTTTCTTGAAGGCTACAGAGCGGAAGCTCTCTTTGGTGATGTACACTTCCTTCTTTTCCCGTGCAAACAGGCCCTCCAGCAGCAGGCCCACGGAAAAGAGGAACAGTCCGCCAATGGCGATGCGGGGGAAAGTTTGGGCGTTGATGACGGTTTTCTCCAGTGTTTGGACCTGTGTCGGAATCAGGAACCATAGCACGGCACCAAGAATGGCAAAAATGGCGCCTGAGATCATTTCCGTATTATATTTGATCTTCATAATCTCATTACCTCATTTTAGGATAGGTGCCCCATATCGCGGGGATATGGGGCACCGGGGCGTGTCACTGAACCAGAGGGATGTACTTGGTCATAGCCTCGGTCTGAGATTCCACCATGCCGATAATCTCGCTTTCGGTGGCTTCCCAAGCCTTCATGCCCATACCCTTCATGAACTCCTGGAAGTCAGGATCAGCATAGACCTGCTTGATGAAGTTGGTCAGAATTTCCTTCTTGCTGTCGTCCACAGAGGAACGAACGGCAAAGTAGTCCATACCGGTGAAGTCCACGTCGATGCCCTGATCCTTGAAGGAGGGGATATGACCGATGCCTTCCACATCCAGACCCTCGGGGATGAAAGTGCCCAGGCAGTTCAGGTCGCCGTTGATAACATAGTCACGATAGGTCGGAGGAGAACCAATGGCCACATCCACATGGCCGCCGACCAGAGCGTTGATGGCTTCCTGGCCGCCGTCATAGGGAACTGCCTCAGAGGGGATGTCCAGCAGCTTGAACAGGACAGAAATCATAGTGTAGCTGTCGTTGCCGGGGCCGCCGGTGGTGGCGTACTTGATGGTGTGGCCGGAAGCGGCGTAAGCCTTCAGCTCATCGATGTTGGTAATGCCGCTCTTGGAGTTGGTCAGGATGACGAACTCGGTAATGCGCATACCGATCAGGGGCGTAATATCGTCCAGGGTGTAGTTGATGTTGATAAAGCTGGGAGTCAGGGAGAACAGAGGACCATTGGCGACCACCATGGTGTAGCCGTCGTCCGCTGCCTGCAGAGCGTCGTTCATAGCGATGGTGCCGGAACCACCGGTGTGGTTTTCAACGATCACAGGGACGCCCAGATACTTTTCACCGTAGGAAGCAACCTGACGGGCAATGGTGTCGGGACCGCCGCCCAGGCTCCAGGGCATGATGATGGTCACCTGCTTCTCGGGGAAGGAATCCGCGGGCTTCTCAGGGGTCTTGTCGGTGGTTTCCTGCTGGGGCTGGCTGTCGGGCTTGGGCGTATCAGCGGTCTTGCCGCCGCAGGCTGCCAAGCTCAGGACCATGATGAGCGCGAGGGCCAGAGACATGAGCTTTTTCATCGTTTTTTCTCCTCTTTTCTTAAATTTTAATAAACTCCGGTGTGATCTTTCCGGAATCCATTACAAGTTTGATTGCCTGAAATCCGTCAGGCTGTGAGAAATAAGGCGGATATTCCCGCTCGTCTGAGAACAGGAACTGAGGGGTACGATCCGCCGGGAACATTGCGGTCAGCTGCTGGTATACCTGTTCATTCGCACTGTTATATCGCCTGTCAGACGCCGAGGTGGTAATCACATACCGCAGCGGCATATTTTTCATAAAAAGTTCAGAAACCGAGTCGATTTGCCCGTGATGTGGTAATTTGAGAACGTTTACATTTTCAAGAAAAATTTTAGGAACTTCGTTCCATTCACGAGGGCAGCTATCCGCCGCGCTGAGGAAAACGGTGTTTTCCAGTTCAAAACTCAGCAGCATGCTGGTGTGATTGGAGGTGGCGTCCAGCCGGGTCAGACACTCGGTCACAGCGACGGGATCATCGGCCAACCGGTATGCCCGCTCCACGGCTTCCATGTACGCATCTACAACGCCGTTTTTCGGTGCCAGCACCCGCATCCTCGCATCCGTCCCAAACTCCAACACATCCCCGGTTTTTAGCACGGTAACAGGAATTCCACGTTCTTTGGCATAAAGCAAAATTCTCCGGTAGGCATTCAGTGCATTGGTGTACAATGGCACACTGCGGGGAACTCCGTTAGCAGGCATCAGCTCACAGCCCTGTAAAAAGGGCTCCGCCGGGTATGGAACATAGAGATGGTCTACCGCCGTCTGTTGTAATACCGCTTCCAGGCCGCACACATGGTCCTCATGGATGTGAGAGATCACCACGGCGTCCAGATGGCCGATCTGCTGCTTGGAGAGGTAATCCACGGAGCGGATGCGGTAAGGATCGCCTTCAAATTCCGATGCCAGGCCGCTTCCGCCATCCAGCAGGAGCCGATATCCGTCATCAGTTTCCACCAAAATCGCATCACCATATCCAACATTGATTACGGTTGCTTCCATCGTTTCACTCCTTTCCGCTTAAATTTCCGTATATACAGGTCAAAGTCTCAGGTTGTTTCCCGGACGATCAGTTCTGTGGGGATTTCAATTTGTGTATCCGCGACTTCACTGCCGTCGATCAAGTCAAACAGGCGCTGAGCGGCCAGCCGCCCCATCAGGTCTACATCGATCTTCACGGTAGTCAGTTCAGGAGCCACCACCCGGCTGATATAGCTGTCATCGAAACCTACGATGGCAATATCCTCGGGCATCTTTAGCCCTGCCCGAAAGACTGCTTTCATAGCGCCTGCGGCAATGGTATCGTTGGTGCAGAAAAATGCCGTGGGATGATCTGGTTCCTGCAGGAGCCGGGTCATGGCTTCCTCTCCGGCTTCCAGCGTGGGCTCGATGGCCGCGATAAAGCGGGTGTCAACAGGTACATCATACTGGGCAAGGGTCTTGAAAAAGCCCTCCGCACGGGCTTCACTGACTTGAGGGGAAAACCGTCCTGCCAACAAGCCGATCTTGCGGTGTCCACGCTCACAAAGGTGCGCCGTAGCTTGTACCGCGCCGCCGTAGTGGTCAGCCGAAACACACAGCAATCCTTCCATATCCAGATGATTATTTACCAAAACCACCGGGATGTTCTGCTTGCGGAATTCCTC
This sequence comes from Oscillibacter sp., assembly GCA_017937405.1. GTDB lineage: Bacteria > Bacillota > Clostridia > Oscillospirales > Oscillospiraceae > Oscillibacter. Next base: position 3,175 of record JAGBDS010000010.1, on the reverse strand, counting down.
AATGGTCCGTACATCGGCCTCGCCGGCAAAAATCACGCCGTCCATATGTTTTTTGATGTAGATATCTCCATTAGGCAGGCGCATATCCTGGCTGGTGGTCACAAACAAGCTGTAATTCCGGCGAGTTCCTTCCTGCATAGCAGCTTCCAAAAGAGGAGAGTAGAAAGGATTCAGAATAGCGGGATACTGCTTTTCATGAATGATGAAAGCAATGTTTTCCGTCCGCTGCCGTACCATTGCTCTCGCAATGGCATTGGGAGCATAGTTCAATTTTTTTGCCGCCGCGTAAATCTTTTCGCGGGCTTTTTCGCTGACTGCTTCCGGAGAGGCATACGCTCTGGAAACCGTCGCTTTTGAATATCCGCACATCCGTGCGACATCAATAATCGTTGCTGCCATTGTGTTCTCCCACGCTCTTTGAGAACGTTCTCATTTTTCTGTTCAAAAAACAGCTGGCAAGCCATTGTGCAAATCGCCGACCAGCAGGTTCAGGACTTCTTTTCTTTACCATAAAACGCCGATATACAAAAGTCAATATATATTTTTTATGCTCTCTATTTTTTGGTGGCATTTCCAATTTTTTAATCCTTTTTTCTACAAATCCAACTTAATCAGAGGCTTTTACAGTTGCCGTTCATGCATACGGCGGTAGCCAGCGGTAGCTGGTGCGGCGCTGAACGGCAACGGTGCGGTGCCAGCGGCAGCCCCTTGATGTAGTCCATGTATCCCCCATAATAGTGGTACCCGCAACAGCGGAAATTCACTATTAGGAGGGTAATGGATGTTAGACTATAAAGACATCATTACAAAACACTACGCTTTGGGTATGAGTGGCATGGCAATAGCCAAGTCGCTCAACGCCAGCCCCTCGGGCGTCAACGACTTCCTGCGTGCATTCAAGGAATGCAAGAGCCTTGGCTATCCTCTCCCGCAGGGAATCACCAACTACGGTATCGCAGAGGCGGTCTATGGGAAGAACCCAGCGATTGCCGGTCGAGATCTCAGCTATGAGATGCCGGACTATGAAGCCGTAGCAAAGGATATGTCATCCCGGAAGAACATGACCCTTGTGGTTCTCTGGAACCGGTACGCCAAGAAATGCCGGGATTGTGGGCTGAAGTTTTACTCGTATCGGCAGTTCTGTGAGAACTACGCCAAGTGGTGTGAGGAAAACAAGGAAACGCTGCATTTCAACGCCGTCATTGGTCAGAAGATGGAGGTGGACTTCGCTGGCAAGACCTTTCAGATGGTAGATCCGCTCACCGGTGAGGTTTTGGAGATCGTTGTCTTCGTGGCTGTTCTTCCTTATTCCCAGTACATTTACGCAGAAGGAATGCTCTCCACCAAGGAACCACAGTGGATCGCTGTAAACAACAATGCTCTGGCGTATTTTGGTGGTGTACCGGCGCTGGTCGTCTGCGGCAATTGCAAGCAGGCTGTCATTGCAAACCGGGACTGGATTGCCCCGGAATTGAACAAGGATTACGCTGAATGGGCTGAATACAACCACACGGTCATCCTGCCTGCCAAAGTAAAGAAGCCCAAGTACAAGAGCTCTGTAGAGAATGCTGTTGGCATTTTGGAAAAGGGCTTCTTCCACGACATGGAGGAAATGGACTACTTCAGTCTGGAGCAGTTCAACCGTGACCTTTGGAAGCACCTGGACAAGCTTAATAACGCCCCGTTCACCAAGAAGCCGCACAACCGCCGCTACTACTGGGATGAGGAGCGCCGGGAGCTCATGCCGCTGCCTCCTGTGCCGTATGAATACATGGAACGCTGGAAGGCCAAAGTGTCTCCAGATTACCATGTTCGCTTCGACAACGCTTATTACAGCGTAGACCGGGCCTATCTGCACAAGGAAGTGCTTATCCGAGCTTCTTCTACCACGGTAAAGATTTTTTCCAAAGAGGGGCAGTTTATCTGTGAATGGCCCAGAGCCACTGCAAAGAGCCAGTGGTCTACGGATCCGAACCATCTTCCGGCAAGCTACAGGGAAATGTCCGAATGGAACGGTACATATTTCACTCGGAAGGCCATGACCATTGGTCCTAATACCGAGGCGGTTATTAAGCGCATTCTTTCCAGCCGCAAGCTGGAGGTGCAGACCTACCGGATGTGCCAGGGAGTCCTGAGCTTTACCAGGAAATACAGCAAGCAGGCGCTGGAGGAAACATGCCGCCAGGCTTTAGAACTGGGTAAGGCACACTACACGTTCATTAAGAATACGATTCCAGTTGTTGCAGAAGATCTGGGAACTTCCGGCTACAACACTGTTGCTAACGAAGAACGCAATAAGGGGGCTTTTGTCATGGACGCTGAGTCCATGGACATTAACAGGCTCCTCTCCCGCAGCCAGAATTTGGCTCAGCGTAAGGGGAAAGGCGGTGACAAGTAATGCTCACCGGAAAAGCACTCTTTAACACGCTTCTTGCTGAACTGAACGAAATGGGCTTGCCCGGCATGTCCTCTACTCTGGATGAAATGTACCGATCTCCAAATTTTCTGGAGCTTGATCCATTGATGGCGATAGCTAATCTTGTTGAGCCAGAATACCAGAAGAAGATGAACAAACGCATCCAGTGCCGTCTACGCAGCGCACATCTGCGAGGGTGTCCGCAGGAACTCACCAACTGTGTTGATTCAGCTGAGCGTGAGTATCTGCCCCGTGGAATTACTGAAGCGTTGGCTTCGTTAGACTTCATTGATTCCGGCCTGAATGTTTGCATTCTGGGGCCATCCGACAGCGGTAAATCCTATTTGGCAAAGGCCATTGGCATTGTTGCCTGCAACAACTACAAAGTGGAATACCACCATTGCGAGTCCCTTCTGGAGGCACTGGTGGCAATCAAGGTGCAGGACTACTCGAAGTACCAGAAACGCCTGAAAAGAATCTGTGGAGCCGCTCTGCTCATCCTGGACGATTTCCTGTTACATACCATCACCGACGAGCGTGAGGTGAAAATCCTCTTTGAAATTTTGGAGAAGCGATGCGAGATTAATCTCAGCACCATTATCTGCTCGCAGCGGGAACCGGCAAGCTGGAGTTCCATGATTCTGAATGACGAGGTTTCTGCCAACGCTATCTTGAAGCGCGCAACCAAGCACTACACCGTGGTGATTAAACCCGGAACAACTGCCTAAAACAAGGCTGCCGTTAGCGGCGCTCAGTTGC
>JAGBDS010000061.1 GCA_017937405.1 Oscillibacter sp. | reverse complement strand
GCATCTGGTTTTATCGATAAAGCCCGGATCTTTGTCAAGGCCGGCAAGGGCGGCAACGGCGCCGTCAGTTTCCACCGCGAAAAATACGTAGCCAACGGCGGCCCCGACGGCGGCGACGGCGGCAAGGGCGGCTCCATCATCCTGCAGGTGGACGACAACCTGTCCACCCTGATGGACTTCCGCTATAAGCGCAAATACGTGGCCCCTAACGGCATGGACGGCCAGGGCGCCCGGAAGTCCGGCAAGGACGGTGCGGACCTGGTCATCCGGGTCCCCCGGGGCACCCTGGTCCGGGACGCCGAGACCAACGAAATTATTAAGGACATGAGTGATAAGGAGCCCTACGTTTTGTGCAAGGGTGGCCGGGGCGGCTGGGGCAACATGCACTTCGCCACCCCCACCCGGCAGGTGCCCCGCTTCGCCAAGGCGGGCCTGCCCGGGGAGAGCCACGACGTCATTCTGGAGCTGAAGCTGCTGGCAGACGTAGGCCTCATCGGTTTCCCCAACGTAGGCAAGTCTACCCTTTTGAGCGTGGTGTCCAAGGCCCAGCCCAAGATCGCCAACTACCACTTCACCACCCTGTTCCCCAATCTGGGCGTGGTGTGGGTGGACGAGGGCGTCAGCTTCGTCATGGCCGACATCCCCGGCATTATTGAGGGCGCCAGCGAGGGCGCCGGCCTGGGCCACGACTTCCTGCGGCACATCGACCGCTGCCGCCTGCTGGTCCATGTGGTGGACGTCTCCGGCAGCGAGGGCCGGGACCCGGTGGCGGACTTCGACGCCATCAACGAGGAGCTGAAGCAGTACAGCCCCGAGCTGGCGGAGCGGCCCCAGATCGTAGCCGCCAACAAGGTGGACATTATGGAAGACCCCGAGAACCTGGAGCGCCTCCGGACCCATGTAGAGAGCAAGGGCTATACCCTGGTGGAAATTTCCGCCGCGGCCCATCAGGGCACCCGGGAGCTGGTGGGCAAGGTGGCGGAGATGCTCTCCGTCCTGCCTCCCGTCACGGTGTACGAGCCGGAGTACGTCCCCAAGCCCCCGGTCATCGATACCTCCGCCCCCCTGGACATCCAGCGGGCCGACGATGGCACCTGGCTGGTGGAGGGTCCCTGGCTCCAGCGGCTCATGGGCAACGTCAACTTCAAGGACTACGAGAGCCGGATGTGGTTCGACAAGTCCCTGCGGGAATCCGGCCTCTACCAGCAGTTGGAGGAGCGGGGCATCCAGGACGGCGATACCGTCTCCATGTACGACTTCGAGTTTGAATACCAGCGCTGAAATCAAGGATGGACAGGTAGCCGCCTGTCCATCTTTTTGCGCCCGTTTGAGAATTTTCAATTCTTTTTATATGCATTTTTGTGCATTGTGAGAAAATATATTTTCCCCTCTTGACAAAGCTGCCGAAGGAGCGTACACTTGCGCCAAGTTCAAAAGAACAAACCAATGACGCAGGCGAGTAGGCATTGCGGGCTTTTCCAAGAGAGCCGCCGATGGTGGGATGGCGGTAAAAGCGCCTTTGCTGAATGGACTGCGGAGGGCGGGCTGAACGGAGTTTTTTCTCAGTAAGTACCGACGGACTTTTCCCCCGTTATCAAGGAAAGGCGTGTGATGGCACGTCGCCGAGCGGGCGCGGAAGCGTCAATTTGGGTGGCACCGCAGAAGTTTTCAGACTTTTGTCCCAAAGGAACCTGTTGGAAATGGGTCCTTGTGGAACAAAGGTCTTTTTTGTTTCCCCAGACCCGCAAGCATGAAAGGAGCAATCACCATGGCAGCCGAAAAGAACAACATCCCCTACAAAATTTACCTCTCCGAGGACGAGATGCCGAAAGCCTGGTACAATGTCCGGGCGGATATGAAGAACAAGCCTGCGCCCCTGCTGAACCCCGGCACCGGAGCCCCCATGACCTTCGACGACCTGCGCCCGGTTTTCTGCGACGAACTGGTCCGCCAGGAGCTGGACGATGACACCCCCTTCATCCCCATCCCCCAGGAAATTCGGGACTTCTACAAGATGTACCGCCCCTCTCCCCTGGTCCGGGCCTACTGCCTGGAGGAGAAGCTCCAGACCCCGGCGAAAATCTACTACAAGTTTGAGGGCAACAACACCTCCGGCTCCCACAAGCTGAACAGCGCCATCGCCCAGGCCTACTACGCCAAGCAGCAGGGCCTCAAGGGCGTCACCACCGAGACCGGTGCCGGCCAGTGGGGCACCGCCCTCTCCATGGCCTGCGCCTACCTGGGCCTGGACTGCAAGGTCTACATGGTGAAGGTCAGCTACGAGCAGAAGCCCTTCCGCCGGGAGGCCATGCGGACCTACGGCGCCTCCGTCACCCCCTCCCCCTCCATGGAGACCAACATCGGCAAGGCCATTTTGAAAGAGTACCCCGGCACCACCGGTTCCCTGGGCTGCGCCATTTCCGAGGCAGTTGAAGTCGCCACCTCCACCCCCGGCTACCGCTACGTGCTGGGCAGCGTCCTCAACCAGGTCCTGCTGCACCAGAGCGTCATCGGCCTGGAGACCAAGGCGGCTCTCGACAAATACGGCATCACTCCCGATATCATCATCGGCTGCGCCGGCGGCGGCAGCAACCTGGGCGGATTGATCTCCCCCTTCATGGGCGAGAAGCTCCGGGGCGAAAAGGACTACCGCATCATCGCCGTGGAGCCCGCCTCCTGCCCTAGCTTCACCCGGGGCAAGTTCGCCTACGACTTCTGCGACACCGGAAAGGTGTGCCCCCTGGCCAAGATGTACACCCTGGGCAGCGGCTTCATCCCCTCTCCCAACCACGCCGGCGGCCTGCGGTATCACGGCATGAGCAGCATCCTCAGCCAGCTGTACCACGACGGTTACATGGAGGCCACCTCTGTGGAGCAGACCAAGGTCTTTGAAGCCGCCGAGATGTTCGCCCGGGTGGAGGGCATCCTCCCCGCCCCGGAATCCAGCCACGCCATCCGTGTCGCCATCGACGAGGCGCTCAAGTGCAAGGAGACCGGCGAGGAGAAGACCATCGTCTTCGGCCTGACGGGCACCGGCTACTTCGACATGGTGGCCTACGAGAAGTTCCACAACGGCGAGATGACCGACTACATCCCCACCGACGAGGAGCTGGAGGCCAGCTTCGCCTCCCTCCCCAAGGTCCCCGGTCAGGAATAATTCCGTAAAACAGCCCCCTGCGGCACCGCCGCAGGGGGTTTGTTTCTCTGAACTCAACGGAGCGTTGCTTGCGCTTTTCCAGGGCTGGCCTTACCATAAATGCATCTACTTTCAGGAGGTGCTTCCCATGACCTTTACCCCCATTGACCCGACATCCTGGCCCCGGATGCAGACCTTTTATTACTTCTCCCAGATGGCCCCCACCGGCTACTCTCTGACGGTGGAGCTGGACGTGACCGCCCTGCGGCGGACGCTGAAAGACCGGGGCCTGAAATTCTACCCCGCCTATTTGTGGCTGGTGACGAAAAACCTGAACGCTGACCCGGCCTTTCGTCTGGCGAAGCGAGGGGACCAAATCGGCACCTACGACACCCTGACGCCCCTGTACGCCGTGTTCCACGAGGACGACAAGACCTTTTCCATGATGTGGACGGAATTTGACCCGGATTTCTCCGCCTTTTACCAGGCCTTCACGGGAAATCAGGTCCGGTACGGCGCGGGCCACGACTTTCTCTCTCAGCCGGAGACCCCGCCGCCCGCCAACGCCTACACCGTCTCCTGCGTCCCCTGGGTGTTCTTTCAGCACTTCGCCGTCCACAGCTACGGTCTGAAGGACTACTTCTTCCCCTCGGTGGAGGCAGGAAAATTCGTGCTCCGGGACGGCAAATGGTTCCTGCCCCTCTCCCTCACCTGCCACCACGCCGCCACCGACGGCTATCATGTGGCCCAATTTCTGGAGCAGCTGCAAACGGACATGGACGCTTTCACGCAATTTCTGCCCGCATAAGCAAAGGTCCGGCCCCCGCGAGGGACCGGACCTTTCAGCTTGTCGAAAAAGTCTTTTCGACAAGCTGCTGCAAGTTTTTCTGAACTTGAAAAGTTCAGAAAAACTTATGATTGAAAACGAAAGACACCCCTCCTGGGTTTCTTTCGTAACTATCTTCCTTCCCGTCGCGCAAGAT
>JAGBDS010000060.1 GCA_017937405.1 Oscillibacter sp. | reverse complement strand
CGACATGTCCGAGTACATGGAGCGGCACACGGTGTCCCGCCTCATCGGTTCTCCTCCCGGCTATGTGGGCCATGAGGAGGGCGGCCAGCTCACCGAAAAGGTCCGCCGCAAGCCCTACTCCGTGGTGCTGTTCGATGAGATCGAAAAAGCCCACGAGGATGTGTGGAACATCCTGCTGCAGATTCTGGACGACGGCCGTATCACGGACTCCCAGGGCCGCACCGTGGACTTTAAAAACACCGTCATCGTCATGACCAGCAACATCGGCGCCAAGGCTCTGACCGCCGCCGGGGCGAAGCTGGGCTTCTCCGCCGAGGAGCACCGGGACCCCGACGCGGAAAAGGCCTTCGAGCGGGCGAAGGAGACCGTCATGGGCGAACTGCGCCAGACCTTCCGGCCCGAGTTTCTGAACCGCATCGACGACATCATCGTCTTCCGCTCGCTGAATGAGGACGATATCCGCGAGGTTGCCCGCCGGATGCTGCGGACCGTGTCCGCCCGGATGGAGACCATGGGTATCCACCTGGACGCCAGCGACGAAGCGGTGGCGGAGCTTGCCAAGGAGGGCTTTGACCCAAAGTACGGCGCCCGTCCCCTGCGCCGGGCCATCCAGAGCAAGGTGGAGGACGCCGTGGCGGAGAAGATGCTGGACGGCACTCTCAAGGAGGGCGACACCGCCCGCCTCACCGTGGAGGACGACAAGCTTTGCGTCACGAAGTAAATACCCCGTACCGGACTGGCCGCCTCTCTTGGGGCGGCCAGTTTTTCTCAACTATTTCCGTTGCGAATGGTATGGCAACATGATAGAATGAACTCGGAACTTGAAAAAGAGTAAACAGGAGGAGATGGGTATGACAAAAAGAAGAATGTTATCGGTCATTGGATTCCTCCTGCTTGCAAGTGTATTTTTGGGCCTCTCACTAGCATGGAGTAACAACGCAAAAGAGAAAAGAGAAGAGCAACAGGCAGAGGAGACTTTCCACATCTGGACGGGCAGTGTTTCTGAAGAAGATATTGAATTTGCAAAGGCGTATGGTGAAGATGGGCGTCCGGTTGCTTCCCAACTGTCAAGTGAACAGAAGTTAAAATTGCTGACATTACTGAATAGCCTTACGCTGGAAGACATCAAAGCGGGTGACGGGTACATATCGTCAGGCGCCCATATTTCGATGAAAGACTATGATGGCAGCGATTATCTGCTGAAATATGATGGCAGTACAAAAACCATCTATTTTAGCTTTGATGCAGATACGCACCTGCGGCTTTGCAGAGATGATAGCACGTATTGGGAAACCGATCATTCTGATTTGGTCGACTATTTTTTGGAATTAACTTCCGCTTCATAGGGCAGCCTGTTTTCGGGCTGCTCTTTTTGTTTGGCCGCAGTCCATGCAAAGTGCCGTATAAAAGAGCAGTTGATTTTCTGATGCAGGGGGGGAAAACTTGATTTGTTCATACTTTTCGTGTATCATAAATATCATCGTTAATTTGAATTTTAACAAACATAAGGATTATCTAAAGAAGGGAGCATATTTCATGCCGTTTTCATTCAATTTCGGCGGCTTTAACGGCGGCGCGTTCGGCGGCGGCTTCAACCCCGCGGCCGGGGACGCCGGACAGGGATATACGCCGCCCAAGAAGACCCGAAAGCCCCGGAAACCCATCGGCAACGCCTTTACCCGGACGCTCATCAACCTGGCGGTGACGCTGGTGTTTGGTCTGGTGTACTTCTATGTGGAACTGCCGGCCATCAACCTCCACGCTGAGGAGTTCTACGTCTTTGCCTTCCTGCTGTGCGCGGTGTACTGCGTCTGCGCCGTGGTGACCTCCGGCTTTCAGGGGGAGGGCGTCAAGGGCTACGTCCACTTCGTCAAGAAGCAGTGCACCATCCCCTTCCTGGCGTTCATCGCTCTGATCGCCGCCATCGCCATCGGCGCCATTAGCTCCTGGGTGGTGCTGCGGGCAGGGGCGTACAGCCAGTTGCTGCCCATTGAGAGCGGCGACTTTACCGCTGAGGTGGAGGAGATCAGCTACGACCAGATCCCCATGCTGGACGCCGACTCCGCCGCCCGCCTGGGCAGCCGGAAGCTGGGCGAGCTCAGCGACATGGTGTCCCAGTTTGAGATCCTGCCCACCTATACCCAGATCAACTACCAGGGCCGCCCCGTGCGGGTGACCTCCCTGGCCTACGGCGACCTCATCAAGTGGTTCACCAACCGTTCCAATGGCCTTCCCGCCTATCTGGTCATCGACATGGTGACCCAGGAGGCGGAGGTGGTTCGTCTGGACGAGGGCATGAAGTACACCATTGCGGAGCATTTCGGCCGGAACCTGTACCGCCACCTGCGGTTCCACTATCCCACCATGATGTTCGACGAGCCGGTGTTTGAGATCGACGAGGAGGGCACGCCTTACTGGGTCTGCTCCCGCATCGTCAAGACCATCGGCCTCTTCGGCGGCACGGACATCAAGGGTGCTGTGCTGGTGAACGCCATCACCGGCGAGAGCGAATACTACCAGGAGGTCCCCAACTGGGTGGACCGGGTGTATTCCTCCGACATCATCATGGACCAGTACGACTACTATGGCATGTACCACAACGGCTTTTTGAACTCCCTGTTCGGCCAGCGGGACGTGACGCTGACCACTGACGGCTGGAACTATATCGCCATCAACGACGACGTGTATATGTACACCGGCGTCACCTCCGTCACCAGCGACCAGTCCAACATCGGCTTTATTCTGACCAACCAGCGGACCAAGGAGACTCACTATTATCCCAGCGCCGGCGCCACGGAGACCTCCGCCATGGACTCCGCCCAGAGCCAGGTGCAGCAGATGCGCTATCAGGCTACCTTCCCGCTGCTGCTGAATATCGCCGACCAGCCCACCTATTTCATGGCGCTGAAGGGTGAGGATGGCCTGGTGAAGATGTACGCCATGGTCAACGTCCAGCAGTACCAGCTGGTGGAGACCGGCGGCACCGTGGCGGAGTGCGAGGCGGCCTACCGCCAGGCACTGGCCCACGCCGGGCTGATCGGTGCGGGCGACAGCTCCATCTCCGGCGAGCAGAAGGTGGAGAGCGGCACCATCGCCGAGATCCGTACCGCTGTCATCGACGGCAACACCCACTACTATGTCCGTATGGAACGCAGTCCTGGCTACCTGGACTTCAACGCGGCAGATACGCCCCGGGCGGTCCTGCTGGACAAGGGTGACCGCATCTGGTACGGCTACGTGCTGGAGACGGCTTCCTTCCCGGAAAACGGCATCGTCCCCGCCACTGGCTTCTGGTTCGAGGGAGAGACTCCGCCGGCGGAGCTGGCGGAGTTGGTATCCAATGCCTGAATCAACGCAAAAAGGCTGTCCTTTCCTGCGGGAAGGGACAGCTTTTTTGGAAAGATCCGCATTGACATCCGCTTTTTTCACGCCTATACTAATTTCATACTCATTTTCATTTTAAAGCGATGAAATCGCTTTAATGGGCCGCGCTTGCGGCCCAGCGGCAAAGCCGCTGAAAATGTTGTTCCATACTGTCTTTACCGCCTTTGGCAGTACGGCATATCACGCCGTGATAAAAACGTTTAACCAATGTTTTTATCAAAGGACAGTGTTATTCAAACTTAGGAGCGTGAGACGCATGGAATTGAAGCTGAATAACGCCGTGCTCGGTGAGGAGCTGTCCGGCATTCGCCGGTTCACCTTCCTGGTGCGGGGAACTCCCGGTGCCTGTGCACTGACCATCGGTGAGCCGGACCTGAATACTCCGGACGTGGTGAAGGAGGCCGCCAAGGCCGCCCTGGATGCCAACGACACCCACTATCCTCCCGGCAACGGCTATCCCTATATGCTGGAGGCCATCTCCAAATTCGAGGAAAAGGCCCACGGCCTGCACTATGACCCCGAGGAGATCATCCTGACCATCGGCGCCACTGAGAGCCTGCATATCGCCCTGGCCACCGTGCTGAATCCCGGCGATGAGGTCATCATCCCCACGCCTTCCTTCAGCCTGTACGCCTCCATCACCCGGCTGTGCCGGGGGGTGCCGGTGAACCTGCCCACTGAGGACAATCACTTCCAGGTAGACCCGGAGGCCCTGAAGACCGCTATCAATGAAAAGACCAAGGCCATCATTCTGACCTCCCCCAACAACCCCACCGGCTGCATCTACACCAAGGAGACCCTGGACGCCATCCACGACATCTTGGTGGACAAGCCCATCTTTGTCCTGTGCGACGATGTGTACCGTACCCTGGTCTACACGGAGGATTACCACAGCTTCTCCGAGTATCAGGATATGCGGGACCGTATCATCGTGATCAACAGCTTCTCCAAGCCCTACGCCATGACCGGCTGGCGCCTGGGCTACTGCCTGGCGGACGCCCCCATCCGGGACCGGATGCAGATCTTCCACCAGTACATGGTGGTCTCCGCGCCCTCCTTCGTCCAGCCCGCCTGCGTGGCGGCTCTGGAGAGCGACACCAGCGGCATGGTGGAGATCTTCCGCAAGCGCCGGGACTATGTGTATAAGCGGCTCACCGATATGGGCCTGGAGGTCCAGGAGCCGGAGGGCGCCTTCTACATGTTCATCAACATCAAGAAGTTTGGGATGGACTCCCTGACTTTCTGCGAGAAGATGCTGAAAGAAGGCTTGGTAGGCCTGATCCCCGGCTGTTACTTCGACTGCGAGGGCTATATGCGCCTGAGCTACTGCTATTCCGACGAGGATCTGAAAGAGGGCCTGGACCGGGTGGAGAAGTTTATCAAGACGCTGTAAATGGGATAAAAATACGCTGTGCGCCGTGCACCAATGTCATTAAGATAAACGCAGCGAGTTACAACAGGCAAAAGTGACAGGACCGGGCGCACCTCAAATAGGGGTGGG
>JAGBDS010000009.1 GCA_017937405.1 Oscillibacter sp. | reverse complement strand
CTGGTGCACCAGTTGTCGTGCCAACGGCACAGCTGGGTAGCTATGTACGGACGAGATAAACGCTGAAAGCATCTAAGCGTGAAACTCCCCCTAAGATGAGATCTCTCACTCTTCATGAGGTAAGGGCCCAGGAAGACTACCTGGTTGATAGGCAAGAGGTGGAAGCGCAGTAATGTGTGTAGCTGACTTGTACTAATAGCCCGAGGGCTTGACCTACGAATTAAGCAGGCGGCCTGAAAATCTGTATGTTGCGTTGTTCGGTTTTGAGGGTGTAAACATCTTCAACAGTTGGTGCTGATTAGGGCGAGGGTCCACCCGTTCCCATTCCGAACACGGTAGTTAAGCTCGTCTCTGCCGACAATACTTGGCTGGTGACGGCCCGGGAAAATAGGTAGCGCCAACACGACCCCAACTCCTTGGAGTCGGGGTCGTTCTTCTGTCTGCTTAGCTGAGTGAATGCTGCTTTGGCTGTTCACTTGGTTTGTATATATTCTCCGGGGATTGTAAAGTGTTATCTACGTTTATGATGGATCGCTTGCTTTCCCAATTTGCGGGCATAGCTCATCTGGTAGAGCGCCACCTTGCCAAGGTGGAGGTAGCGAGTTCGAGCCTCGTTGCCCGCTCCAGGCTGAAACAGGGCATCCGATTCGGATGCCCTGTTTTTGTGCTAGGAGAGAGGAATTCACTACCGAGCGCGTTTCTGATCTAAAGTGCCTTGATGTGGACTCTCATACACCGATTTTTTTTGAGTAATTTCGTGCAGCGCGTGAATAGTATTTTTCCTCTCCGGCTTTTATAATAAGGACACAAGCAATTTACGGAGAAAGATGATCGCGCTGCGAAGAGTATTATACAAAAAGAAGGAGAGTTGCTATGAAAGAAGTAAAGGTTGGTATCGTCGGTCTGGGCCGGCTCGGCTCTGTCCATGCTGAGAACCTGGCGTTCAAGATTCCCGGCTGCAAGCTGGTCGCCGCTTGCTCACTGGTGGAAAAGGAACTGGAATGGGCGAAGGATTACCTCAAGGTCGAGTTCGTCACCACCGACTACAAGAAAATGGTCGATGAAGCCGACATCGAGGCAGTCGTCATCGTTTCCTCCTCGCCCGAGCACTGCTGGATGATCGAGTATGCGCTGGACGCCGGCAAGCACGTATTCTGCGACAAGCCGCTGGGCTGCTCTCTGGAGGAGTGCAAGCGCGCCGAAGCCGCTGTGGAGCGTCATCCGGACAAGCTGTTCTTCCTCGGCTTTATGCGCCGCTATGATCCCTCCTACGCCCATGCGAAGGAGCAAATTGACGCGGGCAAAATCGGCAAGCCCTATCTGGTCAAGGCCACCGGCCTGGACCCCGAGGCGCTGGTCGAGAGCTGCATCAAGTTCTCCAAGACCTCCGGCGGTATCTTTATCGACGCGGCTTCCCACGATATCGACCTGATGCGCTGGTTCCTGGGCGGCGAGATTACCGAGGTCTATGCGGCGGGCACCACCTTCAAGCACCCCGAATTCACCGAAAACGGCGATACCGAGACCGGTATGGCAATGCTCAAGCTGGACAACGGCACCGTCGCCTTCCTGCACGTTGGCCGCACCGCACCCCACGGCTATCACACCGAGACGGAGATCGTCGGCACTGAGGGCCACCTCCGCGTTGCCGGTGTACCCTGGAAGGACCGCACCATGATCTACGACCAGTACGGCGCACGGCAGGAGATCATCGAGAACTTCCCGCAGCGCTTCGCGGAAGCGTACCTGCTGGAGATGGTGGATTTCATCGACTGCATCCAGAAGGACCGCAAGCCCGAGCTGACGGTTTATGACGGCACGAAAGCCACGATCGTCACCTATGCGATCACCGATTCGTTCCACAGCGGCAAGGCTGTCAAGGTGGAATATTGATGCCCCCACCATCATAGCTGTCAAGCAGCTGTGATGCCGTATCGACCGTTTTGCATATGGTTTTGGCGTCCCCCGGCCTTTCGCGTGAGAAAGGCCCAGGGGACGCCATGCTTATTCTGGCGCTGGCAGCTTGCACAGAAATCCAACTTGGGGAATTTTATTGCCTGACACAGTTTCAGCCTGCGTCAGTCATGCGTTCTGCTCTCCCACCAGCCGGTCCCGACAGGACTCTGGAAGATCCAGTACAATGGTATGGGCCAGCCTTCCGGCATCCTCCGGCGCCAGGTCAAGTCCCAGGGCGGGGAGACGTTCCTGAAGCTCTGTCACGCAGCGAAACAGGCCCTTTGCCAGCAGGAACCCTGTATCCGTCAGATAAACTTTTCCGTACCTCTCCCGCACCAGCAGACCCATTTCCATGAGATTGGACATCATATTGGTCACAGAGGCCTTAGAGCAGTCCAGGGCTTTTGCAATATCCGCGATGCCGGTATCCGGCTTGATTCGCCCCAGTTCGTAGATCACCAGCAAGTACCGTAAATGCGATTTCCGTAATTCCATATGCGGTTCCTCCCCCTCATGTGGAACCGGAGGCACAGACAGCTTCCCTTTGTCCGTGCCCCCGGTTCCGCGTTTTTCCTATGGAGTCATTTGCCATGGCAGCCGCCGCAGGAGCCGCAGTCGCCGTTGCAGTGCCCGCCAGATTTGTGAGACTTCCAGACCGACCGGACGGCCAGAGCCACGACCATTGCCAATGCCGCGAATACGATCAGATTTCCCAAAACCACGTTCCTCCTTTACCGGGCCGCGGCGGCCACTGAGGCCAGGTGGTGAGCTGCACGCTCCCCCTGATAGCCCTTGCGGAACAGCAGGTACAGGATGCCAGCCAGGGCGGCAAGAGCCACCACGGTCCACAGGCTGAATACCGCCTCGCCGGTAATGAGGCCGCCCAGTTGGTAGACGATCATGGACACCACATAGGCAAAGCCGCACATGTAGCCAATGGCGCCCAGTGTCCATTTTGTGTTGTTCATCTCCCGCTTGATGGCGCCCATGGCGGCGAAGCAGGGGGCGCACAGCAGGTTGAAGATCATAAAGGAGTAGGCCGTGATTGCGCCGAAATCCGCGCCAATGGCCATCCAGATGTCGTGGCTGTCCTCCAGCAGGTCGGCCTCACCGGCATACTGGTACAGCACGCCGAAGGTGTTCACCACCTCCTCCTTGGCGATGAGGCCGGTGATGGTGGCAACGGTGGCCTTCCAGGCCATGTCGCCCATCCAGCCCAGGGGATAGAACACCCACGCGATGGCGCTGCCGATGGCGGCCAGCAGAGAGTCGTTGTTGTCCTCCACGGCCTGGAACGCGCCGTCCACAAAGCCATAGCCCTGGAGGAACCAGAGGATGATGGAGGAGAGCAGAATAATGGTGCCTGCCCGCTTGATGAAGGACCAGCCCCGCTCCCAGGTAGCCCGCAGCACGCCTGTCATGGAGGGCGCGTGGTAGGTGGGCAGCTCCATGACGAAGGGGGCGGGCTCTCCTGCGAAGGCCTTGAACTTCTTCAGCATGATGCCGGAGATGACCACAGCGGCAATGCCGATGAAAAAGGCGGAGGTCGCCACCCACGGAGACTCGCCGAACACGGCGCCAGCGAACAGGCCGATGATAGGCATTTTCGCGCCGCAGGGGATGAATCCAGTGGTCATGATGGTCATTTTCCGGTCACGGTCCTGCTCAATGGTCCGGGAGGCCATGATGCCGGGCACGCTGCAGCCGGTAGCCACCAGCATGGGAATGAAGCTCTTGCCGGAGAGGCCAAAGCGGCGGAAGATGCGGTCCATAATGAAGGCAACACGGGCCATATAGCCCACGTCCTCCAGAATAGCCAGCAGGAAGAACAGCACCAGCATCTGAGGCACGAAGCCCAGCACCGCGCCCACACCGGCCACGATGCCGTCCATGATGAGGCCGTACAGCCAGCCGGAGACACCCAGAGAGGTCAGGATGCTGTCGAAGAAGCCGGGAACGATCTCACCGAACAGCACGTCGTTGGCCCAGTCGGTGCCCATGGTGCCGATGGAGAAAGCATAGCCGCCCATGGCGATGGAATAAATGCAGAACATGACCGCCGCGAAAATGGGCAGGGCCAGGATGCGGTTGGTGACGATCTGGTCGATCTTGTCGGAGACGGAGAGACTGCCCTTGGGGGCCTTTTTCTTTACCGCCTTGCTCACCACGGTGTTGATGTAGGCGTAGCGCTGGTTGGTGATGATGCTCTCGGCGTCGTCATCCAGCTCCTTCTCGCAGTCTGCGATGTGGGCTTCCAGGTGTTCCGCCAGGGATTTGTCCAGCTTCAACTCCTCCAGCACCTTTTCATCCCGCTCAAAGAGCTTGATGGCGTACCAGCGGAGATATGCCTCGTCCACCTTGCTCTGGATGGACTCTTCGATGTGGGCGATAGCATGTTCCACGCTGCCGGTGAACACATGGGGCAGTTCGCCTGCCTTGTGACGCTGGGCCAGCGCTACCGCCTTCTCGGCGGCCTCCAGACCGCCCTCGCCCTTCAGGGCGCTCATCTCCACGACCTCACAGCCCAGGGCCGCACCTAGCTTGGCAAGGTCAATGGTGTCGCCGTTCTTCCGTACCAGGTCGATCATGTTGACCGCCACCACCACGGGCAGCCCCAGTTCGATAAGCTGGGTGGTGAGGTACAGGTTCCGCTCGATGTTGGTGCCGTCCACGATGTTCAGGATGGCGTCGGGCTTTTCGTTGACCAGATAGCTCCGGGCTACCACTTCCTCCAGGGTGTAGGGGGACAGGGAGTAGATACCGGGCAAGTCCTGAATGACCACGTCCTTGTGGCCGCGCAGATGTCCCTCTTTCTTTTCCACCGTGACGCCGGGCCAGTTGCCCACATACTGGTTGGAGCCGGTCAGGGCATTGAACAGGGTGGTCTTACCGCAGTTCGGGTTGCCCGCCAGCGCGATTTTGATGTCCATAGCGCTCTCCTTTCAAAATGTTAGCCAAGACTAACTCGCTCGTTGAATCATAGGCGGTCTTACACCGCCCCGGTATTTGCCGCTTTGCGGCAAATATTTTCAATCATTTTTGCCGCGGCGTGTACGTGGCAAAAATACCCCGGCCTGTGCGCCTTTGGGGTGTACGCACCAGTCCGCAGACTGGTGGGGGAAATCTACTGCGAAGCCGTTAGAAGCTTTGCTGCTTTACGGATGCGGCGTGCCCCTTGCGGGTAAAGGGGGGATGAAATCCTCTTTTTAAGGCAATACCGCACAGAAAAGATGCGGAATAAAGGCAAGTGTGGTAAAATATAGGCATGGATAAGCAAGTAAGTCTGTCTGGCCTGAGCGATGAATTGGCGCAGGTACGGACAAAGAAAAAAGAATTTCTATCGCAG
>JAGBDS010000059.1 GCA_017937405.1 Oscillibacter sp. | reverse complement strand
CTGCGATAGAAATTCTTTTTTCTTTGTCCGTACCTGCGCCAATTCATCGCTCAGGCCAGACAGACTTACTTGCTTATCCATGCCTATATTTTACCACACTTGCCTTTATTCCGCATCTTTTCTGTGCGGTATTGCCTTAGGGACCGTCGCTTCCTGCGCTGTCATCAGAGTTTTCTGGTGAATATGGATCACATCAAGCAGATTGGAAAGCAGTTCCTTCTTTCTAATGGGGACTATGTCCCCATTAGGCAGCGCGGTGTGAAGCCTGTTCGGCAGACGTATATAGACTATATCGCCTCCAAGTCCGCCGTACTCTAAATGTCCATAAGTTTGAAAAGTGGCGTTCGATTCATAAACAAAATCAAGGAAAGGAGTAATTAGAGGCATCAAGTAATCCGCTTGGTTGTCAACATTTTGCCAACCGTTGCTGAGCGCCGAACAGAAAAGAAAAAATAATCGGGATCAATAAAAATGGTATTTGCTGATTTTTAGAAGCTTATTTCTTGAAAAAACAATATAATTGAGTAATAAAACGGCAAAAATGGGCGTCTTTCTATGTGCAACAACCCCATGGTGGGCGCTACTGTCGCCGTGGCTGTGGCTGTTGCCGAGAGCCAGAAGTAATTTCTGAATACAAATCGTAAAAAATCCCCGGAGTTTAACTCCGGGGATTTTTCATTTGATTTCCTGTTCCAAATCGCGGAAAAGGGGCGAGGAGAAAAATGCTTCAATCGTGATATCCAGCCCGTCACAGAGCTTTTTGACGGTTGCCACGGTAGCGCTGTTGTTTCGTCCGCTGATGATGTTGTTCACCGTGGATTGGGTGACACCGCTGATGGAACATAATTTATTGATAGAGAGATTTCGCTCCTTACATAGCTCTAAGATTCGCTCACGTACAGCTTCTCCGACAGTCATGGATATCACCACCTTTTTGAAAATGATATCCATTTTCTCTTGAAATGATTAACTCTTTTGGGTTAAAATAACTCAAAAGAGTTATAGGAGAGATGCGTATGGCAGATTATCAGAAGATGTACACCACCATGTTCAATGCGGCAACGGATGCCCTGAACGCGCTGGACCGCCTGGATATCGGCAGGGCGAAGGAACTGCTGATGCAGGCACAGCTGAAAGCGGAGGGAGAATATCTGGCCTCCGGGGGAGAGGAAACATAAACAGGGCGCCGGGATTCCGGCGCCCTGCGGCGTTATTGGGATAGATTTCAGGACTGGGAGGCCAGCTTCAGATCCTCCACCAGCTCCGTGGCGGTCTCCAGCACATCGGCGCCGGGCTTCAGCTTCAGGGACAGGGCCGGGGTCTCGCCTGCCGCCAGGGTCAGGCGGTATTTGTACTTCGCCAGGTTGCAAACAGACACCAGCGCCTCCGGGCGGAACACGCCCAGGGTGAATTTCAGCACGTCCTTCTTCTGAGAGATGTCGGAGATACCGGCCTTGGCGGCGGCGGCGCGCAGCAGGGCTACGTCCAGCAGCGCCAGGACGGACTTCGGCGCCTCGCCGTAACGGTCCAGCATCTCGTCCAGCAGGTCGGAAGCATCGTCGTCGGTACGGATGGCGGCAATACGGCGGTACAGGTCCATCCGCTGCTCGGCAGAGGGGACATACTGCTCCGGGATGTTGGCGTTTACCGTCAGGTCGGCGGAGCACTCCGTCTCGATCTGCTTCTCCTCGCCCCGCTCCTCCAAAACTGCTTCCTCCAGCAGCTTCAAATAGAGGTCGTAGCCCACGCTCATGAGATACCCGGACTGCTCCGGGCCCAGCAGGTTGCCCGCGCCCCGGATCTCCAGGTCCCGCATGGCGATTTTAAAGCCGGAGCCAAACTCCACGTACTCCCGGATGGCGGAGAGCCGCTTGGCGGCGGTCTCCTGCAGAATTTTGCCCCGGCGGTAGGTCAGGTAGGCATAGGCACGGCGGGCGCTGCGGCCGATGCGGCCCCTGATCTGATGGAGCTGGGCCAGGCCCATTTTGTCGGCGTCCTCGATGATGAGGGTGTTGACGTTGGGGATGTCGATGCCCGTTTCAATGATGGTGGTGCAGACCAGAATGTCCGCCTCGCCGTCCACCATGGCCTGCATGACCGAGGACAGCTCCTGCTCGCCCATTTTGCCGTGGCCCGTCACGATACGGACATCCGGCCCCAGCATCTTCTGGATGCGGGAGGCGGTGAGGTCGATGGACTCCACCCGGTTGTGTAGGTAATACACCTGCCCGCCCCGGGCCAGTTCCTTCCGCATGGCATCCTCCAGAATGGCCCAGTCGTGCTCCAGTACGTAGGTCTGGACCGGCTGGCGGTCGGCGGGGGGCTCCTCGATGGTGGACATATCCCGCAGGCCGGAGAGGGCCATGTTCAGCGTCCGGGGGATGGGGGTAGCGGACAGAGTGAGCACGTCCACCTGGCGGCTCATTTCCTTCAGTCGTTCTTTGTGGGTCACGCCGAAGCGCTGCTCCTCGTCGATGATGAGCAGCCCCAGGTCCTTGAACTCCACGCCCTTTTGCAGCAGCTTATGGGTGCCGATCAGCAGGTCGATGGCGCCCCGCTTAGCGGCGTCCAGGATGCGCTTTTGCTCCTTGGCGGTGGTGAACCGGGACAGGACTTCGATTTTGACGGGAAAATCCTTGAAACGGCCGCAGGCGGTGGCGTAGTGCTGCTGGGCCAGGACGGTAGTGGGCACGAGTATTGCCGCCTGCTTGCCGTCCAGCACGCATTTCATCACCGCCCGGAGGGCCACCTCCGTCTTGCCGTAGCCCACGTCGCCGCAGAGCAGGCGGTCCATGGGCCGGGGCTTCTCCATGTCCTTTTTGATCTCTTCGATGGCCCGGAGCTGGTCGTCGGTCTCGGCGTAGGGGAAGGCGTCCTCAAACTCCCGCTGCCAGGGGGAGTCGGGGGAGAAGGCGAAGCCGGGGCGGCGCTGCCGCTCGGCGTAGAGCTGCGTCAGGCCCTTTGCCAGGTCCTTGGCGGCCTTTTTCGCCTTGGTTTTCTGCTTGGCCCATTCCGTGCCGCCCAGCTTGTTCAGCTTCTGGCGGTCCTGGTCTTCGCCGCCGCCGATATACTTGCTCACCAGGTCCAGCTGGGTGACGGGGACGTACAGGCAGTCGCCTCCGGCGTAATCAATTTTAATGTAGTCCTTTTCAACGCCGTCCACCGGCATCCGCTGGATGCCCGCGAACCGGCCTACGCCGTGGTGGACGTGGACCACCAGGTCGCCGGGGGAGAGGTCGGTGTAGGACTGAATTTTCTGGCGGTTGGATTCCTTTTTCAGCTTCAACCGCTTCTGGCTGGTAGCGGTGAGCTGGCCCTCGGTCAGCACCGCCAATTTCAGATACGGCCACTCGCAGCCCGCCGACAGGGCGCCCAGGGAGATGCGGACCTCCCCTGCCTTGGGCATGGCGGTGTTTTTCAAATCCACCGCGGCGGGGATGCCCCGCTCCTCCAGCAGACGGTGGAGGTTGTGGGCCCGGCTCTCCCCGGCGCACAGCACCAAGACCGCACTGCCGTTTGCACGGTAGTGCTCCAGGTCGGTGACGGCGGTCTCCAGACTGCCGCCGTAGGAGGAGAGCTGCCGGGCGTTCATGGCCAGCAGGCCCCGGGGCTTCAGGGGATGCCGGGAGGTGGGCAGGGAATCCACCATGACGACGGGGAAGTCCTCCAGGGCGGCGTACAGCTCCTCGCCGGAGAGCAGGAGCTTGGCGTAGTCGCCCGCCAGCAGGCCCGCTTCCAGCAGGGCCTCCGTGTCCTGCTTGTTCTGGAGCAGGGCGCTCTTGACCCGCTCGTCCACCCGGCCGCTCTCGCAGAGGAACACCACGGCGTCACCGGGCAGATAGTGGACGCCTGCGGTGACTTTCGGGTAGATGGCGGCCAGATAGCGGTCCATGCCGCCGGGAACGGCGCCGTTTTTCAGGCGCTCGCCGTCCTCCCGCAAGCGGGCAGTGATGGTCTCGGTTTTCTGCTTTTTCGCCAGTTTGTCGGCCAAGCGGAGCAGAGTTTCGCCCAGACCCTCCAGGCCGCCGTCGGCGCTGCGGGGCAGTACCTCGGCGGCTGGCAGCAGCAGGGCGGAGGTCACGTTGGCTGTCCGGCGCTGATTGGCCGGGTCAAAGGTGCCCATGGAGTCAATTTCGTCGTCGAAAAACTCGCAGCGGACGGGCTGGTCCATCAGCGGGGAGAACACGTCCAAAATGCCGCCCCGCAGGGCGAACTGGCCTACGCCCTCCACCTGGTCGCAGCGGGTGTAGCCCGCCGCCAGGAGGCGGTCAGTCAGCTGCTTCAGGTCGGCCTGACTGCCGACTTCCAGGGTCATGGACAGGGAGGTCAGCAGGTCCGGCGGCAATGTCCGGGCCATCAGGGCGTCGGCGGTGGCGATGGTGATGGGGGCGTCTCCCTTCGCCAGGGCGTACAGTGCCGCTAAGCGGCTGCGCTCCCAGTCCCGGGAGCTGACCGCGCCGGGGCGGAATTGCCACTCCCGGCTCAAAAGCAGCACCGGGGACCGCCCGGTGAGGGCGGTGAGGTCGGCGGTGAGCTGGCGGGCCTCCCGGTCGTCGCCGCAGACGAACACGGCAGGGCGTCCGGCGGCCCGGGACACGGCGGCGCCTACGCAGGCCCGCTGCACCGGCTGGAGCCCGGTGACCGCCGCGGGGCAGCCGCCGTCCTCTACCCGGCGGATGAGCTCCGCTACCTCCGGGATGGTTTGCAGTTGTTGCAGGAAGTGTTCCATAGGACGCCTTTCTTGTTAAAATATGGAAGTTATAGAGATAAAGGAGGGACGCCTGCGGGTGCCGGCCGGGGGAATGCGCCGCTTTGCGGCGCGGGGAATGAACCCTCATTTTCTTTTCGGTTGCGCCGAAAAGGAAACGGCCGTTCACAGTCAAAAGAAAAGGCGCTTTGTGTCCAAATCCTGCCCTTTGGACAGGTTTGGACAAGTACGGGGGTCGTGCGAGACGGTGTCCCCGTAAGCTGAGAGTCTCCTACCGGGTGCGCCCCGGTCTTGGGGAACAGGGAGGGTGCTTCCCCGCATTTGGAGGATTGGGAGCGGCTTTCGGGGGTGGTCGACGTATGTCCCTACCATTAGCCCCGCGCGTTCCGCTTTGCTACGCGCTACCCGGGCGGTAGGGGGAGCGACAGCGGAAAGAGAAGTAGATTAAATTGGTCTTGCAGCCTGACCTCTCAATTCCTGGTCGCGGGCTAAAGACTGTAAGTCACAGCAAGACCGAACCCGCGCCCAGCGCTGAAGCTTGCCTCAACTGCCAAGGTTTCTTGTTGGGACTCCACGTTTTAAGCAAATAAGGCGCCCCGGCGCCGGTTTTGCGCAAAGCGCCTTTCTTTTCCCACCGGGCGCGGCAACTTTTCTTTGGGCGCAACCCAAAGAAAAGTGGGGGCGCCACCCCGTCCCCCCGGTCCGGGGGACACCTAGTTAAAGTCGTTCATCGCCTTCTGGCAGCCATGCTCAATGATGCACTCCGCCGCCTGAATGGCCTTTTCAAAGCTCTCCACCAGCACCTTCCGCTCCGCCTGGGAGGGCACGCCGATGACCCAGTCGATCATGTCGCCGCCCTCGCCGGGAGCGCCGGTGCCGATTTTGATGCGGGGGAAGTCCTGGGTGCCCAGGTGGGCGATGATGTTCTTGATGCCGTTGTGGCCGCCGGCGGAGCCGGTGGGCCGGACCCGCAGCTTGCCCACGGGCAGGGACACATCGTCATAGATGACCAGCACATGGTCGGCGGGGACCTTGTAGAACTGGGCCGCCTCCCGCACCGCCTCACCGGAGAGGTTCATATAGGTCTGGGGCTTCATCACCAGGCACTTGCACCCGGCGAAGTTCAGGATGTTGAAGGCGGACTTGAATTTCACCTTGTTCAGCTTCACACCGGCCTTTTCTGCCAGCAGGTCCACCGTCAGAAAGCCCATGTTGTGGCGGGTGTGCTCATATTTCTGACCGGGATTGCCCAGGCCCACGATGAGCCAGTCCACCGCGGAGGATTTGTTTCCAAACAGCATAGGGAATGCTCCTTTGTGTTGGGTTGATACAGCCCACAAAGGCGGGAAAGAAGTCTTTCCCGCCTTTGTAAACATATTTGAGGGTATGGCGCTGCGTGCTTTCTCAGCGGAACAGCTTGGAGATGGAGACCTCCTGGTAGATGCGTTCGATGGCCTCGCAGAACATGGGGGCCACAGGGAGGTACTTGATCTTGCTGCTGAGAGAAGGATCGATGGCGGGGATGGTGTCCAGCAGGGCCAGCTCCTGGATGGCGCTGTTGTTGACACGGTCAATGGCAGGCCCGGACAGCACGCCGTGGGAGGCGCAGGCGTGGACGCTCTTGGCGCCGCCCACCTCGATCAGCGCCTTGGCGGCGTTGCACAGGGAGCCGGCGGTATCCACCAGGTCGTCGAACAGGATGCAGTCCTTATCCTTCACATCGCCGATGACGTTCATGACCTCGCACTGGTTGGCCTTCTGACGGCGCTTATCCACGATAGCGAGGTTCATGTGCAGCTTCTGGGCAAAGGCACGGGCACGGGCCACGGAGCCAACGTCGGGAGAGACCACCACCATGTCCTCGCAGTGGGCGCCGAACTTCTTGGCGTAGTAGTCCACGAAGATGGGGTTGCCGGCCAGGTTGTCCACGGGGATGTCGAAGAAGCCCTGGATCTGGTTGGCGTGGAGGTCCATGGTCAGCACGCGGTCAGCGCCGGCGGTGGTGATCATGTTGGCCACCAGCTTGGCGGTGATGGGGTCGCGGGCCTTGGCCTTGCGGTCCTGACGGGCATAGCCGAAATAAGGGATGACGGCGGTGATGCGGCCGGCGGAGGCACGCTTCAGCGCGTCAATGATGATGAGCAGCTCCATCAGGTTGTTGTTGACGGGAGTGCAGGTGGACTGCACCACGAACACGTCGCTGCCACGGACAGTCTCGTACAGGGAGGAGAAGATCTCGCCGTCGGAGAAAGTACCAACCTCGGATTCGCCCAACTTTGTGCCCATGAGATTGCAAATCTCTTCCGCCAGCTTACGGTTAGAATTGCCGGAAAACACTTTGATGTCTTTGCCGTGAGAAATCATTCCAAACGCCCTCTTTCTGTAATCTATATGTTGTTTATCAGATTTATTCGTTCTCGGTGGACGGCGCCTTCGCCCGCTCCCGCAGGATGGGCTCCAGCTCGTCGATAATGGTCTGACTGTATACCGGCAGCCAGCCGGGAAGCAGCTCCGCTCCGGAGACGGAATTGGTCATCTTGTTCTTCCAGACCTCCCGCAGCTCCCGGCCAGGGGCGGCGTAGGCAAAACCTGCGCCGGCTTCTGCCATGGGAATGGCGGAACGGGGCAGCACCGCTACCTGCTCCTCTGTGTCCAGAAAGGCCAGCAGGTCGCTGTGCCGGTTGGATACGGTGACCGCTGCTTCTGCCGGGAAGCACTTCCGGGCTTCCTCAGCAAAACGGTCGTCACAGGCAAGAAAAAACCGCTGCACGCCGTCGGCCAGCAACTGATTGCTCATCCAGAACAAGATCGGGCAAGAGAGAACGGCTTTCAGCATCAGCGGTTTAGAGTCGGCCGGACAGGCAGGCTCCTCTTCCATAAAGAAAACAGCACGCTGAAGGCGGATCATAATGCTTCCCTCCTTTAGTAAAAATCGTACACACACGGGTATTATATCAAACTTTTGCCGGAAATCCAGTGTTTCCAGCGAAATTATCAGAGAAATTTCTCTGAATTCTTTCCCCAGAAGCCGCCCTTTTTTGTGGGAGGCAACGGAAATGCCGGAAAAGGGCGGGATTTTGGAGGTTTTTTCGGCAAATTGCAAAAATCAAAATGATTGAATCGTGCTTTTCTATAAAAACGGAATTTCTTCACACAATATGGTTGAATTTGCCCAGGCAAAGGATTACAATATAATCCATTCGTACAAAACGGGGGGATTTTCAGTATGCTCCATATCGTGCTGGTGGAACCGGAGATCCCCCAGAATTGCGGGAATATCGCCCGCACCTGCGCCGCCACCGGCAGCAGCCTGCATCTTATCCGGCCACTGGGATTTGATATTTCAGACCGGGCGGTGAAGCGGGCCGGGCTGGACTACTGGCATCTGGTGGAGGTCTCCGATTACGAGAATCTGGATGACTTTTTTAGTAAACATCCGGAGGCTGCCGCCGATTTGTGGCTCACCACCACTAAGGCGCCCCGCTCCTACCAGGAGGCGTCCTTTTCCCCGGATTGCTGGCTGTTTTTCGGCAAGGAGACCGCGGGGCTGCCTCTGGCGTTCCGGGAGCAGTACCGGGACCGCTGTATCCGGCTGCCCATGATCTCGGAGGCCAGAAGCCTGAACCTGAGCAATACCGTGGCCGTCTGCGTGTACGAAGCACTGCGGCAGAACAACTTCCCGGGATTGCTGGGCATGGGAGAGATGGCGCAGGGCTGAGCCGCGCCGAGTGGCACGTGCCAAGCATTTTTGCATAGCAAAAATCTTGCCGCAGGCAGGCTTCGCCTGCCGAGGATGTTCAATCGCCCTTGGGGTCCCGCAAAATGCTTGCATTTTGCGGGGGCGGCACTGCGGCAGAACAACTTCCCGGGATTGCTGGGCATGGGAGAGATGGCCCCTTGACACCGTATCCCCTCCGGCGCGGAAGCGCCGGACGCTTTCTCATAGAATATTTTTATTTATGGAGGAAATCCACATGAATTACAACAAGAAGACCGTCCGCGACGTGGAGGTAGCCGGCAAGAAGGTCCTGCTGCGCTGCGATTTCAACGTCCCCCAGGACAAGGAGACCGGCGAGATCACCAGCGACAAGCGTATTGTTGCCGCCCTGCCTACCATCCGCTATCTGCTGGAGAACGGCGCTGCTGTCATCGCCTGCTCCCACCTGGGCAAGCCTGTGGCTACCTTTGAGTCCTATGTGAAGAAGCAGGTAGAGAAGGGCAAGGACGCGGCTTCTGTCAAGAAAGAGGACTGGGAGAAGTCCCTGAAGAAGCTGACCCTGGCTCCCGTTGCCAAGCGCTTGAGCGAGCTGCTGGGCCAGGAGGTCATCTTCGCCCATGATGTGGTAGGCGAGGACGCCCAGGCCAAGGCTGCCGCGCTGAAGCCCGGCCAGATCCTGCTGCTGGAGAACACCCGCTTTGAGAAGGGTGAGACCAAGAACGACCCTGAGCTGGCAAAGGCCATGGCTTCCATGGCCGACCTGTATGTGTCCGACGCCTTCGGCGCGGTGCACCGCGCTCATGCCTCCACCGCGGGCGTGGCTGCTTACCTGCCCGCCGTCTCCGGCTTCCTGATCCAGAAGGAGCTGGAGTTCCTGGGCGGCGCTATCGCCAATCCCAAGCGGCCTCTGGTGGCCATCCTGGGCGGCTCCAAGGTGTCTTCCAAGATCGGTGTCATCAACAACCTGCTGGAGATCGCCGACACCATTATCATCGGCGGCGGCATGGCCTACACCTTCTCCGCCGCTGTGGGCGGCAAGGTGGGCAACAGCCTGCTGGAGGCCGACTGGATGGACTACTCCAAGGATATGATCGAGAAGGCCAAGGCCAAGGGCGTGAAGCTGCTGCTGCCTGTGGACACCGTCTGCGCGGACGCCTTTGCCGCCGACGCCAACAGCCAGGTGGTCAAGGCCGGTGAGATTCCCGAGGACTGGGAGGGCCTGGATATCGGTCCCGAGACCGTGAAGCTGTACTGTGACGCCGTGGCTGACGCCGGCACCGTCATCTGGAACGGCCCCATGGGCGTCTTTGAGTTCCCCGCCTTCGCCAAGGGCACCGAGGCCGTGGCCGAGGCTCTGAGCAAGACTTCCGCCATCACCATCATCGGCGGCGGCGACAGCGCGGCGGCTGTGGAGCAGCTGGGCTACGCCGACAAGATGACCCACATCTCCACCGGTGGCGGCGCATCGCTGGAGTTCCTGGAAGGCAAAGAGCTGCCGGGCGTCGCGTGCCTG
>JAGBDS010000058.1 GCA_017937405.1 Oscillibacter sp. | reverse complement strand
TCTGCGATAGAAATTCTTTTTTCTTTGTCCGTACCTGCGCCAATTCATCGCTCAGGCCAGACAGACTTACTTGCTTATCCATGCCTATATTTTACCACACTTGCCTTTATTCCGCATCTTTTCTGTGCGGTATTGCCCTATCTTATCGCCGTTCCGCTGTCTTCTTGCCGCTTTCGCGGCTCTGGCGGAGGCGCTTCCCAACTCCCCCGGAGCTGCGAAGCCGCCGCGCAGAGGGCTGCCCCGAACCGGCGGAGGAGCCCTCCGCCCTGCCCTTCACCCCGGAGGGCCCCGCCTATACTGCCCTATTGGGGCGAACTGGCGGAGATCATTTGCACCGTCCAGGGTCAGACCGCCGGGGAATGGGAAAGCATCATCAGCGGCATCGCATAAAAACAGTCCTCCGGCAAATGCCGGAGGGCTGTTTTTTATACGCAAATTCAAACCTTCACGATCTTCCACGCGCACCATACCAGCAGCAGCGCCATGACGGTGTTGATGACCTTCGCGTACTTCTTATAAAGCGGGAACAAAATGGTCCCCAGCGTCGCCCAGATCAGGTTGCCCGTTCCGGCGCAGGCTGCCATAATAGCGGCAAAGGCCAGAACATGGCCCACATGGAACCCGTAGGGCAGAATGAAGCTGGAATAGAACGCAATCCCCAGCATCATGATCTTGATGTTCAGGAATTGCAGCAGGAATCCGTTGACATAGGTCAGGGGCTTGGAGGTGTCCGCCGTCCCGTCCCCGGTCTTGCGGGTCAGGGTCTTGTACGCCAGATACAGAACATAGGCGGCGCCCACGTATTTCGCCACCGGGACGATCTGGGGGATCAGCTCTCCCAGCACGGCGCAGCCGAAGCCGCAGATCAGCATGACGGTCAGCAGGCCCGTCCAAATACCGAAGATCAACGGACGGCACTTGCGGAAGCCGAAGGTACTGGTGCTGCTGAGCAGCAAGATGTTGTTGGGCCCCGGCGTGAAGGTCGTGGCACAGGCGGAGAGCGCCAGCTCCCAAAAAACGGCTGCGGTCATAAAGCGTTCCTACTCCTTCTATCTGTCTTTCAGTCCTGCACCCCGGCCTTGCACAGCTCGATGAACTGCTTGGCCACCCGTGCGCTGCGGCCGCCCATGCGGATGGCAAAGGCCTCGCTGCGGACGCTCAGCTCCCGCTCGTCCATGTCCAGGCCGTACTGCTTGGCAAGCTGGCCCACGATGTACAGGTAGCGGTCCCGGTCGGGGCTCATGAAGGTGATGGTCAGGCCGAAGCGGGCCGACAGGCTCATCAGCTCCTGGCGGGTGTCGCTCTCGTGGATGTCGTCCCCGGTGCGGTCCGTCAGGGTCTCTTTGATGAGGTGGCGGCGGTTGCTGGTGGCGTACACCGCGATGTTGTGTGCCCGGCCGCCCACGCTGCCCTCCAGGATGGCCTTCAGGGCGGCGAAGTTGTCGTCATTGGCGGTAAAGCTCAAATCGTCGATAAACAGGATGAACTTCAGCGGATTGGCCGCCAAGGCATCCATCAGGTCGGGGATCTGGTACAGCTGGTTCTTCTTGACCTCCACCAGCCGCAATCCCCCCTCCGCGAAGGTGTTGGCGATGGCCTTGATGGCGCTGGATTTGCCGGTGCCCGCGTCGCCGTACAGCAGCACGTTGTTGGCGGGCTTTCCCTCCAGAAGCGCCTTGGTATTGGCAATAGCTTTTTCCCGCTCCTTCTCGTAGCCGGGAAGCTCCTCCAGCTGCTGGGGGTCCGGGTGCTTCACCGGCACCAGTTGGCCGTTTTCCACGGTGAACATATGATAACGGGCAAAGATGCCGTAGCCCTTGGAGCCCACCTCCCGGAGCCGGACAGCATAGTCCGCCGCAATGTCCCGGGCGGAGACGTTCCAGCTCTCGTGATACACGTCGGGGTCCAGATACTCGGCGCCCTGGATAAAATCTTCCAGCGTCAGCCGGGACAGCTCATTGAGAAACTGCAGCTCATGCTCCATATGGGCCTTCAGCAGCGGGTTCAGGGTCTCCGGGTCGTGCTGGCGGACGCAGACGTTCTCGTTCTCCATGACGATCTCATACAGGTAGTCCGTCCAGTTGTCGCAGCCTCTGCTGAACAGAACGTACTCGAAAGCGGCGCAGGCCTCCACAAAGTCATCCTCTGTTCCGCTGCAGCGGGCTTCCAGCATACGACGGAGCGCCTGCACAGCAGGGTCATCCAGCAGGCCCCGGAAGATGACCAAGCTGATCAGCCGGCGGCGAACGGTATTCAGACTTTTCATTACTTCAGAACCGCTCCTTCATCGGCGCTGGTGACCATGCGGGCGTAACGGCTCAGCCAGCCGGTGGTGATGTTGGGCGCAGGCTGGACGTAGGCGGCCCGGCGGGCGGCCAGCTCCTCGTCGGAGACCAGCAGGGTCACAGAGGCATTGGGGATATCGATGGCGATCTGGTCGCCCTCCTCCACCAAGCCGATGGGGCCGCCGGAGGCCGCCTCAGGGCTGACGTGGCCGATGGAGGCGCCGCGGCTGGCGCCGGAGAAGCGGCCGTCGGTGATGAGGGCCACGGTCTTGTCCAGGCCCATGCCCGCCAGGGCGGAGGTGGGATTCAGCATCTCCCGCATACCGGGGCCGCCCTTGGGGCCCTCGTAGCGGATGACCACCACGTCGCCGGGGACGATCTTGCTTTCGTAGATGGCGGCGATGGCCTCTTCCTCGCTGTTGAACACCCGGGCGGGGCCGGTGTGGGTCTGCATCTCCGGGGCCACGGCGCTGCGCTTGACTACGCAGCCGTTGGGTGCCAGGTTGCCCCACAAAATCTGCAGGCCGCCGGTGGTGCTGTACGGGTCCTCGATGGGCCGGATGGCGTTGGGATTGAGGTTTTTGGCGCCCCGGATATTCTCGCCCACGGTCTTGCCGGTGACGGTCATGCAGTCCAGGTCCAGCAGGTTTTGCTTTGCCAGCTCCGCCTGGACGGCGGGGATGCCGCCTGCGGCGTACAGGTCCGGCATATGGGTGGGACCGGCGGGAGCCAGATGGCACAGGTTGGGGGTCTTGGCGGAAATTTCGTTGAACAGGGCCAGGTCCACGCTCACGCCCGCCTCGTGGGCGATAGCCAGCAGGTGCAGCACCGTGTTGGTGGAGCAGCCCAGGGCCATGTCGCAGGTCAGGGCGTTGCGGATGCTGCGCTCGTTGATGATGTCCCGGGCGCAGATGTTCCGGCGGACCATCTCCATGATGGCAGCGCCGGCCTGACGGCCCAGTTGGAGGCGCTTACTGTACGGAGCGGGGATGGTACCGTTGCCGGGCAGGCCGATGCCGATGGCCTCGCACAGGCAGTTC
Source organism: Oscillibacter sp. (assembly GCA_017937405.1). Taxonomy (GTDB): domain Bacteria; phylum Bacillota; class Clostridia; order Oscillospirales; family Oscillospiraceae; genus Oscillibacter. The sequence goes on along the minus strand of JAGBDS010000058.1, from coordinate 3,722 downwards.
ATGCTGTTGGCGGTGTACATGCCGGAGCAGCTGCCGCAGCTGGGGCAGCAGTTCTGGGTACACTCCTCCAGCTTTTCTTCGGAGATCATCCCGGCCTTGTAGGAGCCCACGGCCTCGAACATCTTGGACAGGCTCACCTCCTGGCCGTCGTAGGAACCGGCCAGCATGGGGCCGCCGGAGCAGACCACAGCGGGCACGTTCATACGGACGGCGGCCATGACCATGCCGGGCACGATCTTGTCGCAGTTGGGCACCAGCACCATGCCGTCGAACTGGTGGGCCAGGAACATGGTCTCCACGCTGTCGCAGATCAGTTCCCGGCTGGCCAGGGAGTATTTCATACCCACATGGCCCATGGCGATACCGTCGCACACGCCGATGGCGGGCACCATGAAGGGGGTGCCTCCGGCGGCCTCGATGCCGCTCTTCACGGCGGCGGTCAGCTTGTCCAGATTCATGTGTCCGGGAACGATGTCGCTGTGGGCGCTGACCACGGCGATCAGGGGCTTTTCCAGATCCTCGGGCGTGTAGCCAAGGGCGTAAAACAGACTGCGGTTGGGCGCCCGCTCGGCGCCCTTTGTCACATTGTCACTGCGCATGGCGTTCTCCTCTTTCCGATTCGCTGACAGGCCGGAGGCCCTTGGGCCCCGGCCTGCACCGCGGATTTCTTCGTTATTTCTTCAGCCAGCTCATCATGGCCCGGAGCTGAGCGCCCACCTTCTCGATGGGATGCTCGGCGGCCATACGGCGCTGGGCCAGGAAGTGGGTGCGGCGGCCGCCGTTGGGGTTCATCTCGGTGAGGAACTCGGAGGCGAAGGTGCCGTCCTGGATCTCCCGCAGGATGTTCTTCATCTCCTTGCGGGTGTCCTCGGTGATGAGGCGCTTGCCGGTACGGTAGTCGCCGTACTCGGCGGTATTGGAGATGGAGTAGCGCATCTTGGCAAAGCCGCCCTCGTTGATGAGGTCGATGATCAGCTTCATCTCGTGGCAGGTCTCGAAGTAGGCCATCTCGGGCTCGTAACCGGCCTCCACCAGGGTTTCGAAGCCGGCGTGGATCAGCTCGCACACGCCGCCGCACAGGACAGCCTGCTCACCGAACAGGTCGGTCTCGGTCTCCTCCTTGAAGGTGGTCTCCAGGATACCGGCACGGCCGGCGCCGATGGCGGAGGCATAGGCCAGAGCCACGTCCTTGGCCTTGCCGGAGAAGTTCTGCTCCACGCAGATCAGGCTGGGCACGCCCTTGCCCTCCAGGTACTGGCTGCGGACGGTGTGGCCGGGGCCCTTGGGAGCGATCATGATGACGTCCACGTTGGCGGGAGCCACGATGGTCTTGAAGTGGATGTTAAAGCCGTGGGCAAAGGCCAGGGTCTTGCCCTCGGTCATGTAGGGGGCCACCTGCTTGTTGTAGATGTCGGCGCACAGCTCGTCGGGCACCAGCATCATGACGATGTCACCGGCCTTGGCAGCCTCTTCCACCTCCATCACGTGGAAGTTGGGGCATGTCTCGGCGAACTTGGCGGCCTTCTCCCAGTGGGCGGAGCCCTTGCGCAGACCGACCACAACGTTCACGCCGCTCTCGGCCAGGTTTTCGGAATGCGCATGGCCCTGAGAGCCAAAGCCGATGACGGCGACGGTCTTGCCGTCCAGCATACCGAGGTTGCAGTCGGAATCGTAATACTTCTTGATAGCCATAGTTGTGTCTCCTCTTTCTTTTCGATGTCTTTTTTCTTGTTTTCACGGAATGGGGGGATCGCGTGCTGATGGTTCCGGCCGAAAGGAGCGGAAAAATCAAAAACGCCTTTGCCTCTTGCAAACCAAGAGGCAAAGGCGTTAAAACCTTCACGGTACCACTCTTGTTAACGATGCGTCACCACATCGTCATCTCAGCAGGCTCCAACAAGCCCTGCACGGTAACGGGTGCGTCCGGCTCTGCCTAATGGTCTTCCCTTCAGCAGGCTACTCCGGGATGATTTCATCCTCTCCGACGCTTATTGCCTTGCACCGACCGGCAATTCTCTGAAAGCGGAGCGAAGCGGATTACTTGTTCCCTTCATCATATTTCTTGTGGGTGATTTTGCCATAGAAGTTTGCAAATGTCAAGTTTATTTTTTCTGATGTCTGACATCAGTAGTCAGATACGACTTCTGATCTCAGCGCCCATTTCCCGGCAGCCCACCAGCGTGCAGCCCTCCTGCCAGATGTCGCCGCAGCGGATACCGGCTTTCAGCGTCTCGTCCACGGCCCGCTCAATGGCGTCTGCTTCCGCCGCCATGTCGAAGCTGTACTGCAGCATCATAGCCGCCGCCAGGATGGTACCGATGGGGTTGGCCTTGTTCTGGCCCGCGATATCCGGGGCGGAGCCGTGAATGGGCTCGTACAATCCCCGGGTGCCTTCGCCCATGCTGGAGGAGGGGATCATGCCGATGGAGCCGGTGATCTGGCTGGCCTCGTCGGAGAGGATATCGCCGAACAGGTTTTCCGTCACGATGACGTCAAACTGGCTGGGGTCCCGGACGATCTGCATGGCGGCGTTGTCCACATACATGTGGAGCAACTCCACATCCGGGTACTCCTTCGCCACCTCCGTGACGGTCTTGCGCCACAGCCGGGAGGTGTCCAGCACGTTGGCCTTATCGATGGAGGTCACCCGTTTCCGCCGCTTTTGGGCCATCTGGAAAGCCACATGGGCCACCCGCCGAATTTCATGCTCAGAGTATGCCATGATGTCGGTGGCCTTCTGCTCGCCGTCCACCTCAGCAGTGGAGTGCTCGCCGAAGTACACGCCGCCGATCAGTTCCCGGACCACCACGAGGTCGATGCCCTTGGCGGCGATGTCCGGGCGCAGGGGACAAGACGCGGACAGGTCTGGGAACATCCGGGCGGGCCGGACGTTGGTGTACAACCCCATGGCGCCCCGGAGCTTTAACAACCCCCGCTCCGGCCGCTTGTCAGCGGGCTGGTCGTCCCACTTGGGGCCGCCCACGGCGCCCAGCAGCACGCTGTCGGCGTCCAGGCAATTCGCAAGGCTCTCCTCCGGCAGGGGCACGCCGAAAGCGTCAACGGCGTTACCGCCCATGGGGGCGTCCACATAGGTAAAGCGGTGGCCGAACTTGGCCGCCACGGTGTCCAGCACACCCATGGCCTCGGTCACGATCTCCGGTCCGATGCCGTCGCCCTTGATGATAGCAATCGTCTTTTCCACGCTCAGCCCTCCTTTGCCTTCAGGGAGGCCATCAGGCCGCCCTTGGCGATCATGTCCTTGATGAAGGGCGGGAAGGGTTCTGCCTGGTAAGTCTCGTTTTTGGTCACGTTGGTGATGATGCCGGTGTCGAAGTCCACCTCTACCTCGTCGCCGCTTTCAATGCCGCGGCTGGCGGCGGGGCACTCCAGAATGGGCAGGCCGATGTTGATGGCGTTGCGGTAGAAAATGCGGGCAAAGCTGGCGGCGATGACGCAGGAAATGCCGCTTGCCTTGATGGCGATGGGAGCGTGTTCCCGGCTGGAGCCGCAGCCAAAGTTGGCTCCCGCCACCATAATATCGCCCTCTTTGACCTTATGGACAAATTCCGCGTCAATATCCTCCATGCAGTGGGCAGCCAGCTCCTTGTGGCTCTGGGTGTTCAGATGGCAGGCGGGGATGATGACGTCGGTATCCACGTGGTCGCCATATTTATGTACAAAGCCCTTGACTTCCATTTCTTATACCTCCTCAGGATGTGCGA
>JAGBDS010000057.1 GCA_017937405.1 Oscillibacter sp. | reverse complement strand
TTTGTTCACTTAGATTCATTTCCAATTTCGCCATTCAGCTCACCTCCCGAGTGCTTTTTCTGACGATAATTTTAGCAAAAATCGGGATTTTCCGCAAATTCGAAGAGCTTTACTGTATGACAAAATGACGATGGAAAAGATAGTGAGGAATTATGCGGGATTTCCACAAAAGCAAGTTTCCAACCTGGATTTTGGCAACAATCTCTTCAATTTGTAAGCTTTTGTGGAAAGACTTCAGGTTCTATCCACATAGGGGCGATTTGGCTCTGCAATGTGGCTCCTGCTGGCTACACCCGTGCTCTCATTTTCTACGTTTTGACGATTCAATTTTTTACCCCTGCTGAACAGTTACAAATTTTAAATGTATAATTATGCGGTGATTCGGTCATGCAAGAGGCCTCATGGATTTTCCCAATATTGCAGCCTGATCCGAAGTACGGAAGCCGGATTAGTGAGATGCGTGGGGGCCGGCTCCACCGGCAGGGACTTTTATAACTGCCATGGCGGCCTGTATGGTTTTTCGACGCCGGTCTGCCTTCCTAACGGAACGGAGATCGCGTACCTGCTCTGCGGGCAGGTCGTGGACGAGAATTGCGGGAGGCCGGACTTCTGCTCCGCTGCGTCTGCCTGCGGCGTGGATGAGACCGCTTTGCAGGAAAATTATGCGGGCACAAGGCGGCGAGCATGACCGCGGGCATTTAGGTATGCGTTTTCGCAAGGAGAGGTGATGGACGTGAGGGGCAAGAGAGAAATGAGGCGGGAGCGGAAGCCGCTGCCATTCCTTCTGGCAGCTGTTGCCGTTGTGGCGCTTTTTGCTGCCGGATTTATTTTCCTGAGAACGTCCAGCCACGATCAGGAAGCCCATGGGGCCCAGGAGGTTCTGTCCAAACCCACGGCCTTAACGGAACCGGAAGAACTGGCGTTGACGGAGCCGGAGACAGGCCCGGAGAGCGATGCCGTCACGGAGCCTGCTGTGTCTGAGGAAAAGCCGGAGCCCCAGAACCGGTTTGTGATCTCTCTGCTGGGAGACTGCACGTTGTCATCAAGCCATTATACAAATTATTTTGAACACTATATTGGTGATAATTTGGAATATCCGTTTTCCAATGTGGCGGACATCCTGACGGCCGACGACCTGACGCTGGCGAACCTGGAATGCAGCTTTTCGGACAAGCGGCTGGAATCGGAGTCTCAGTACGCCTTTTGCGGAAACCCGAAATATGCGCGGTCACTGGTACTGGGCGGCGTGGACTGCGTGTCCATGGCCAACAACCATACCAATGACTTCGGCCGGACCGGCGTCGAGGACACGGCGGCGGTGCTGGAGAAGGAGGGCATCACCGGGATACAGGAAAATCAGGGGACATATTTTGACCTGAAGCATGCGGATGGTATATCGGTGCGGGTGGGCATCTACGCGCATCCCTTCAACGGTTCGACGGAACAGATGCAAAAGGGCGTGGCCCGTCTGCGGGAAGAGGGCGCGGACATCGTGATCGCCTGTATGCACGCCGGTGCGGAAAAAATCTACGTTCCCACGAAGCGGCAGACCTACTTGGCCCACGCTGCCATCAGCGGGGGAGCCGACCTGGTGGTGGGGACACATCCCCATGTTCTGCAGCCGGTGGAGGCGTATCAGGGCGGTAAGATTTTATACAGCATTGGAAATTTCTGCTTTGGCGGCAACCGGAATCCGGGAGACAAGGATACGGTGATCGCGCAGATGGTCGTACAGGTGGAGGAGGACGGGGTTTCCTGGGATATGGAATATGTGCCGTGCAGCGTCAGCGGCGTGACGAATCAGAACGATTACCGTCCGACGCCCTATGGACAGGACGAAAAAGGCTACCAGCGGTGCCTGAGCAAGCTGGCGGAGCCTTGGGACAAGACGACTGCCGAGGAGGCCGCGGCTGCGAAAGCCGCTGCGGAGTTAGCTGCCGCAGAGGCGGCAGCCGGGGAGGACCCGGTGTAAAAAGATATCTTTGCAAAAGCAGGCAGTCCCTTGAGTCAAACCTTGACCCAAGGGACTGCCTGCTTTTGGGAGAGTATGCGCTACTACTGCTTACGCCATATGTTCTTTCAGAAGCGCTGACAGTAGTTCCACGGCAGTGACCACCATGATGTCACAGTGAGCGGTGAGACCCAAACGGGCCGCCGCGGCGGTCTTTTCGCTGCCCCCGCAGCGGGAGCGCAGCAGGTCGCCGCAGCGGGTGTGTCCGAAGGTGTCAAAGAACTGCTGGCGGAACTGCTTGGCAAGGCTGAAGATCTCCTTTTTGGTGTCCCGGTCTTCGGCGCGGGTGTGGGGGAACAGCAGCCCCAGAACCAGCAGGCCGCCGCTGACGGCACCGCACAGCTCCTCATGACTGCCGCCCACACCGCCGCCGAAGGCTCCGGCGGCGGCAAACAGCCGCTCCGGCTCCCAGCCGGTGAGGTCCGCAAAAGCCCCCGCCACGGACTGGGCGCAGCTATATCCCTGCTGGTGGTACTGATGGGCCAATGCACAGCGGTCCATGGTTCAGCCCTCCTGGTCCTTTTCCATCATGATGTTCAGGATGGTCTTGTCGGTCTCCACCATGCCCGGGGTGCTGACCCGGCCCATGTTGCGAATGGCCTGCTCCGGGGTAGCGCCGCAGATGCCGTCGGTGGACTGGAGGACCACGTCGCTCATGGCGAGGTAGGCGCACATCAGGGCGGCATTGGTGGCGGTGGCCAGCTTCAGCGCGCAGCCGATCTTGCCGCCGTCGCAGATCATGCCGGTGAGGTTGCCGCTCATGTTGATGATGGCGTGGCCAATCTGCTCGTCCGTGCCGCCCATCAGCCAAACCATGGCGGCAGCGGCAGCGGTGGCGGCGGAGACGCCGCAGCCGCAGGTGGCGGACAACTTTCCGGTAAAGGACTTGATGTACACATTCAGGGTGTGGGAGAAGGCCAGGGCCTTTTCCAGCATCTCATTGGAGGCGCCCAGGTGATGGGCCATCTCCACCACGGGGATGACGGCGGTGATGCCGTGGTTGCCGCTGCCTGCACTGCTCATAACGGCGTAGGGGCAGCCGCTCATACGGCCCTCGGCGCTGCTGGCCACCCGCATCATGGTGCGGCTGAACAGGTTGTCCCCCATGGCGCCCTCCGTGACCTGCTTTTGCAGGGAGGAGGCGATGCCGATGCCCAGCTTGTGCTCCAGGCCGAAGTCCGCCAGTTTTTCGTTCATCTCCATGCCGTCCAGCATGAAGGCCAGCTCCTCCTCAGAGCACTGGTCCACCACGGACTTGATCTCCGCCACGGTCATGGGCATCAGGCGGGCGTGGATGTCATCCTGGGTGCTGGCGCTGTACGGTTTTTCCAGCAGGACCTGGTTGTTCCGCTTGGTGAAAATGATGTTGGAGTGGGTGCCGCGAATTTCACTGATGCCGATACCGGCGGTGGTGATGACCTCCGCCCGGGCGTAGAGCTGGGTCTCTTCGTTTTTGATCATGACGATGACGTGGCGGTCCTCCACCAGGCCGATGGCGTTGGCGGTGACGGCCTCGTCGATGTCCTCCAGCAGCTGGAGGCTCTTCTCGGGGTTGCTCAGGCAGGCGCCCAGAGCGGCGGCGTACTTCAAGCCCACCCGGGGGAAGCCGGGGATGCCCACGCTCATGCCGTTTTTGTAGATGCCGGGATTGACCTCTACCTTGACGGAGACGATGTCGCCCCCGATGGCGTGGTGAGCGTCGGCGGCGGCCAGGGCCACGCACACCGGCTCGGTGCAGCCCAGGGCGGGGACCACCTCCTGGCGCAGCAGTGTCAGCAATTCTTCTTTGGTGATCATGTGAAAGCTCCTCCTTTTATTCTTTTCGGCGCTGAGTTTTTGTGTTTGTCTGAATTAAAAAGCAAGTTTCGTGCCAACTTCTTTTTTGCTGTCCTTTCGGTTTTTCCTTGCAAAATGCCCGAAAGCATGATTAAATGGTCGAAAGAAATGGTCAAAGGAAGTGGTTTCGTGGCGACCAAAAAGAAAATCTCCGTCATCGCTCTGGACCCCCGGGCGGGAAAGTCCTACGGTGAGGATATTGCCGGGTTGTTCTCGGATGTGGCGGACATCTCCGTCTTTTCTGTGCTGGACGGCAGCGCCGCCGGTGTTCTGGACCGGGCGGACCTGTTCGTGGCCTCCACGGATGCCTACGGCTCTCCGGAGGAGTTGGCAAAGCATATCCCTTTGGACAGCCAGACCATGGCCATCGAGGTGTCCTTCCGGTGGCGGGAACTGCGGAAGCTGAAGGAGCTGCCGGCGGGCAGTAAGGTACTGTTTGTCAACATCACCCAGACCATGGCCCGGGAGGCCATTGCCCAGTTGGAGCAGTTCGGCGTCACCCATGTCCAATGGATCCCCTTCTATCCCGGCGCCAGGCTGGACGAGGACGTCCGCATTGCCGTCACGCCGGACGAGATGCGCTACGTTCCGCCGGGGATGGACACCGTCATTGACTTAGGGCAGCGGCCCTGCACTTCCGGTATGATGATCGAAATTGCCCTGCGGCTGGGGCTGGAGCAGCTTCTGGAGACGGAGAAATTTCAGAACTATTTCCAGTCCATCGCCACCAGCAATTACAGCTTTGACCAAATGTTTGCCCGGTCCATCCGTTTGGAGAGCCGTTTCCATATTTTAATGGAGAGTCTGGAGGACGGCGTCATTGGAATCAACGAAAAGGGTGAAATTTTCGCCTGCAGCCGACGGGCCGAGGACATGACCTGCGTCAGCGCGCCGTTGATCCAGGGCAGGCGGTGCGAGGAGGTCTTTCCCTATATTCCCTTTGCCGAGTGTCTCCGCACCCGCCAGACCCTGCCCGCCAAGGTCATCAAGGTCAACGGCGTCAACCTCAGCGTGGAGGTGGTGCCGGTCATCCGGCAGAAGACCTGTATCGGCGCCTTTGCCCTCCTCCAGCGGTTCAACGACGTAGAGGTGCGGCAGAACGAACTGCGGGGCCAGCTGCTCCACAAGGGTTATTACGCCAAATACAGCTTTGACGATGTGATCGGCCAGTCGGAGGCCATTTGTAAGACCAAGGAGACGTTGGCCCGGATGGCTATCAGTGAAAGTCCCATTCTTTTAATTGGAGAGACCGGTACCGGCAAGGAACTGTTCGCCCACGCCGTTCACCGGGCCTCCCGCCGGGCGGATGGGCCCTTTGTAGCCATCAATGTGGCGGCGTTTCCGGAAAATCTCCTGGAAAGCGAGCTGTTCGGCTACGAGGAGGGCGCTTTTACCGGCGCCAAGAAGGGTGGACGCCCCGGCCTGTTCGAGTTGGCCCACAAGGGCACGCTGTTCCTGGACGAGGTGGAGAGCATGAGCCCCGCCCTGCAGATCAAGCTGCTGCGGGCGTTGCAGGAACGGGAGGTCATGCGGGTGGGAGGCAACCGCATCATCCATGTGGATGTCCGTATCATAGCCGCCACCAACGAGGCGCTGGAACAGAAGGTCCGGGAGGGGACCTTCCGCCGGGACCTCTACTACCGTTTGAACACCCTCCCGGCGGTCATCCCGCCCCTGACGGAGCGGGGCGACGATATGTTCCTCCTGATGGACCACTTCCGCCGGGAGCTGAACGGGGACTTCCACCTGACGGAGACGGTGCGGGAGTTCTTCCGCTGCCACGCCTGGCCCGGCAACATCCGGGAGCTGCGGAACGTAGTGGAATACTTTATTTATACAGGTCACCGGGATATCACCATGGAGGACCTGCCGCCCACCCTGTTCCTCTCCGGAGCGACAGTTTCCCGTCCGGTGCGCCAGGAGCAGCAGCCCTCCAACGCTTTCCGGTTTGTGCTCTCCCAGCTCTACGAGGCGTCTGAGGCGGGAGTGCCCATGGGACGGGACAAGCTGCTGCAAAAGGCCAGGGAGTTTCATATCCCCCTTTCTCAGCAGGAAGTCCGGGCCATCCTCTCCGATATGGCGGAGCAGGGGCTGGCCCGGGTCAGCCGGGGCCGGGGCGGCAGCCAGCTGACGCCCAAAGGACGGGAGCTGTGGGAAAAGGTCAAAGATGATAGATTATAACCATTTAATTTTGTTTAACCAATAGATGACCATTTGGGAGCCACTGCGCAGCCATTTTGACTGAAAAAAGCCGCGGGATGGATTTTGGCGATTTGACAAAATCCATCCCGTGGCTTTTATGCGCTTTTCCGGTTTCCGGGTGGTTTTCCGGGAAAAATGTCTGTTCACATCGTTTTGGCACGGTTCTTGCTTTAATAGTTTGCCGAAAACACGCGAACGAACCAATCAACACACAGAGAAAGGAAGCGGAAATCATGCGATACGATTTCGACCAGGTGGTGGACCGGTCCAAAAACCTCTCCGCCAAGTACGACGAGCGGGTGAAGAAGTTCGGCACCGACGATGTGATCCCCCTGTGGATCGCGGACATGGACTTCAAGACCGCCCAGCCCATCATCGACGCCCTGAAAGCCCGGGCGGAGGAGGGCATCTGGGGCTACACCGCCCGGCCTGCCAGTTACTTTGAGGCCGTGAAAAACTGGCAGAAGCGCCGCAACAGCTGGGAGACCGACACCGCCCTCATGAGCTTTTGCCCCGGCGTGGTCCAGACCCTCAGCGTCATGATCCAGCTCTACACCCCCCAGGGCGGCAATGTTCTCATCCAGACCCCCGTGTACGGCGAGTTCTACGACATGGCCGAGTTCGCCGGGCGGCACGTCATTGAGAATCAGCTGGTGGAGCAGGACGGAAAGTGGACCGTGGACTGGGCCGACTTCGAGGAAAAGCTCCACAGCGCGGACATTTTCCTGCTGTGCAATCCCCACAATCCTCTGGGCATCGTCTGGACGGAGGAAGAACTGCGCCAGATGATGGAGCTGTGCCTGAAGCACCACGTTCTGGTGGTCAGCGACGAAATTCACTCCGACCTCATTTTCCATGGCAAGAAGCACATTCCTACGGCTTCTCTGTCCCCCGAGATCGCCGCCAACGTGGTCACCGGCATCTCCGCAACCAAGACCTTCAACCTGGCGGGATTGCAGGCCAGCACCGTGGTGTTCCCCAACGGCCATATGAAGGCCATGTTCGACAAGTTCTGGACCAACATGGACATTCACCGCAACAACGCCTTCTCCGTTACCGCCATGGAGGTGGCTTTCAATGAGGGCGAGGAGTGGCTGGAGCAGCTCTTGCCCTACATCAGCGACAACTTCGACTTCGTGGTGGACTACTGCGAAAAGCACATTCCGAAGATCAAGACCTACGCCCCCGACGCTACCTACCTCATGTGGCTGGATTGCCGGGAACTGGGCCTGACCAACGAGGAGCTCCACGACTTCATGATCCAGAAGGCGAAGCTGGGCCTGAACGACGGCTGTGCCTTTGGCCGGAGCCTGAACGGTTACATGCGCCTCAACGCCGCCTGCCCCCGCAGCGTGCTGGAGCAAGCCATGGGCCAACTGGAAGCTGCCGTCAACAGCCTGTAAAAAGGCTGGCGCGGTTTCACGATATCCCCCTTCTCAGCGATTCGGTCCATCTGCCTGGCGGATCAAAAGAGCCGGAACTGACGGCGCCGCGTCACCGCCGCGCCCTCTCTCTTGTCAGTACGCTTCACCATTCGCAGGTATATGACGCCGGATCTGACCCTTCCTCGCGGAGAGAAAAAAGAAAAGGAGAATTATCATGCAGAAAAAGACTTTTTGGGAGCAGTACAAGATGCCCATCCTGCTCCTCGGCGGTATCGCCATCGGCGCCCTCATCGGCATCATCGCCCCCGGCTTCGGCACCAAGCTCAAACCCATCGGTGACATTTTCCTGAACCTGATGTTCACCATCGTGGTACCCCTGGTCTTCGCGTCTATCGCTTCCGCTGTGGGTGCCATGGCCAACATGAAGCGCCTGGGCAAGATCCTGGGCAGCACCATCGCCACCTTCCTGGTGACCGGCGCCATTGCCGGTGTGTGCGTTCTTGTCTGGGTCAACCTGTTCAGTCCCTCCGCCGGTGCCAACATCCAGATGGGCACCGCTGAGATGGGCGAGATGAAGAGCGCTGCCGATATGATCGTGGGCGCCCTGACCGTTGGCGACTTCAACCAGCTGCTGACCAAGTCCAATATGCTGCCCCTCATCATCTTCTCTATGATCTTCGGCTTCTGCGTGGCCGCCTGCGGCGGTGAGGAGAGCCCTGTGGGCAAGTTCCTGACCAACCTGAACGAGATCATTATGAAGTTCATCGGCGTCATCATGACCATCGCCCCCATCGGCCTGGGCGCCTACTTCGCCAACCTGATCGCCGTCTACGGCCCCGAGCTCATCGGCGACTACGGCCGTTCCATGGTGGTCTACTATCCCCTGTGCCTGCTGTACGTGGTCATCTTCTTCCCCCTGTACGCCCTGTTCGCCGGCGGCAAGATGGGCTTTAAGCGGATGCTGAAGTACATCATTACCCCCGCCGTCACCGCCTTCGCCACCCAGAGCTCCGCCGCTACCCTGCCTGTCAGCAAGGAGGCCTGCGACAACATCGGTGTTCCCAAGGATGTCAGCGACCTGGTGCTGCCCATGGGCTGCACCATGCATATGGACGGCTCCGTCCTCAGCTCCATCGTGAAGATCGCCTTCCTGTTCGGCGTGTTCGGCATGGAATTCACCGGGGCGGGCACCTACGCCATGGCCATCGCCGTGGCTATCCTCAGCGCCTTCGTGCTGTCCGGCGCTCCCGGCGGCGGCCTGGTGGGCGAGATGCTCATTGTCAGCATGTTCGGCTTCCCCGCCGAGGCCTTCCCCCTGATCGCTACCCTGGGCTTCCTGTTCGATCCCCCGGCCACCTGCCTGAATGCCTCCGGCGACACCATCGCCTCCATGATGGTTGCCCGCCTGGTGGAGGGCAAGGACTGGCTGGAGAAGAAGATGGCAGCCGGTGAACTGAAATAAGTGCGGTATCATTTGCAAAAGGAGTTTTTACGATGAACGTATTGGAAACCAAAAACGCTCCCGGCGCCATTGGCCCCTATTCCCAGGGCTATGAGGCCAACGGCCTTGTCATCACCTCCGGTCAGATCCCCGTGAACCCTGCCGACGGCACCGTCCCCGAGGGTATCTCCGCCCAGGCGGAGCAGAGCTGCAAGAACGTGGGCGCCATTCTGGAGGCCGCCGGCACCGGCTTTGACCGGGTCATCAAGACCACCTGCTTCCTGGCTGACATGGGCGACTTCGCCGCTTTCAACGAGGTCTACGCCCGTTACTTCACCTCCAAGCCCGCCCGGTCCTGCGTGGCGGTGAAGGACCTGCCCAAGGGCGTCGCTTGCGAAATCGAAGCGATTGCTGTAAAATAAGCATGATATTTTTGTAAAAGGAGTTTTTACCATGAAAGTTACTGTGATCGGCAGCCATTTGTGCCCTGATACCCTGTACGCTCTGAACCGTCTCAGCGAGGTCAAGGCGGAGATCGACTTCAAGAACCTGTCTGCCAGCCTGTCCGACCTGAAGGCCTATCTGGCCCTGCGGCAGGACAGTCCTGTCTACGCCGACATCCGGGAGAACGGCGGCATCGGCATCCCCTGCTTCGTCCTGGAGGACGGTACCGTTACCCGCGACCTGGAAGCTGTACTGAAGTAATTGCCCCGGAGGCCTTCTATACAGCCTGAAATATGCATGGCGGACATCTTCCCCGGCCTTGAAGCCGGGAAGATGTCCGCCATGTTGTTTTTATTTCAGCAGTGCCTTCATGACACCCCGATAGCATTCCGCAACCTTGAACAGCTCACCGAGCTCAATGTACTCGTTGACGGTGTGGGCCAGGTTTTCCCTGGACGGGCCGATGCCCAGCGTTGGAATGCCGGCCTCGCCGGCATAGTGGCTGCCGTTGGTGCAGAAGTTATACTGCGTGATTTCCGGCGCATAGCCCATTGCATGCAGCTCAGCCAGAACGTCCTGTACGAAGGGTTCCTTCCGGTCATAGAGCCAGCCAGGGAAGAAGCGCTCACCCCGGATGGCCTCGCCTGTATAGCACAGCTCTTCTCCAACAGCAAAGGATACCTTTGCTTTCAATGTGGGATTTTCGGCCATCAGGCGGTCCAGCAGCGTCTGAATGGGCGCCAGGACGCTCTCTTTCGTTTCGCCCACCAGCAGCCGCCGGTCATAGGTGGCCCGGCAATAGTCGGGGACCACGGAGGCGCCGGGGTAGGGGGAGGATTTGATGTCCGTCAGCTCCAGGATGCCTTTCCCCATGACAGGGTGGCTGGGCGGCGTCAGTTTTTGAATCTCCTGAATCACGCGGCACATTCCATAGACGGCGTTGATACCCTTCTCCGGGTTGGCGGAATGGGCGTTGACGCCGAAAGTCTCCAGGATCACTTCGGCACGGCCCCGCTGGCCGATCTTCACATTGCACATGGACGCCTCGCCGATGATGACCACATCCGGCTTCACATAGTCGCTGATGGCACGGGAAGCCACACCCTCGAAGCATTCCTCGTGGACCACGCCCGCCACGTAGATGTCGCCCGCGAAATCGTACTGGCAGTCCTGGGCGAAGAAGGAGGCGGCGGCCAGCATGGCGGACAGGGCGCCCTTCATGTCAGAGGTGCCCCGGCCGTACATCCGGCCATCCACGATCTCGGCACCGAAGGGGTCGTGCTCCCACGCGGAGGGGTCCGGCACCGGCACCGTGTCCATGTGCCCGTCAAACAGAATACGGGGGCCGGGGCGGCTGCCTTTGATGTGACAGATGCAGTTGCCGTAACGGTCCACATGGATGTCGTGGTACCCATTGGCATGGCAGAAGGTCTTGATCTCCTCCGCGACCAGGTCCTCATGGCCGCTGTAGCTTTGCGCTTGGACCAGTTTCCTGCAAAATGCGAGTATCTGGTCCTTCCGGCTTTCATCCAACATAGCGCTGTTCATCCTTTCTTTCCAAATATATTTTGCTTGTATTTTATCGCATCTTCCAGGGTTGTGCAAGCGCTGTCCCCAGACAAATTGCCGTGGTCATCAGGCAGCCTTTCAAAACTTGAAAAGATGGGGAAAATCGGTATAATAATGAGCAGAAGGGGAAATTTTGCCGGACACCCTGCTGGGGGCAGGCCCGGAATCAGAGAAGAATCAGTGAAAAGAGGGCAATATAATGGAATATTTGTTTAATAAATCCATCAGTTCTATCCCCGCGTCCGCGTCTCTGGCCATTAACGAAAAGGCAAAGGCCATGCGGGCCGCTGGAAAGGACGTCATCACGCTGGCGGCGGGCGAGCCTGATTTTGACACGCCGGACCGTGCCAGGATCGCCGGTATCCGCGCCATCTCCGAGGGACACACCCACTACACGGAATCCCGGGGCATCCGCCCGCTGCGGGAGGGCATCGCCCGGATGCTGCGGGAGGACCGGGGCATCGTCTGCACCGCGGACAATATCCTCATGGCGTCCGGCGGCAAATACGCCATCTATGAGACGGTGCGCACCCTCATTGACCCCGGAGAAGGGCAGGAGGTCATGATCCTCAATCCCGGCTGGGTCTCCTACGCGCCCATTGTGTCGGCGGCGGGGGGCGTGCCCGTGGGCGTGGAGCTGACCTTTGAGGAGAACTACCATATCACTCGGCAGGCGCTGGAAAAGGTGGTTTCGCCTCGCACCCGGCTGCTCATCATCAATTATCCCAACAATCCCACAGGCTGCGTCCTCTCCCGGGAGGAGGCCGAGTGTATTGTGGACTTTGCATTGGACCACGAACTGCTCATCCTGTCCGATGAAGTGTACAGCACCATCGTCTATGACGGAGCCGAGAGTGTCAGTCCGGCGTCTATCGCCCGGGCGGCGGACTACGTCATCACCGTCAACGGCTTTTCCAAGTGCGTGGCGATGACCGGATGGCGTCTGGGGTACATTTGCGCGCCCAAGGAGATCGTGGACATGGTGCAGATGCTGAACCAGCACACCATGAGCTGCCTCAGTGAGTTTGCCATGGAGGCCGCGCTGGCGGCCCTCCAATGCAAGGATGAGATGGCCGCCATGGTGGAGAGCTACCGCCAGCGCCGGGACTTCTTCGTCGCCGGGCTGAACAGCATCCCCGGCGTTACCTGCCATGCGCCTAAGGGGACCTTCTACGCCTGGGCAAAGGTGGAGCTGGAGGGAAAGAACAGCCAGGAAATTGCGGATTATCTGCTGGAGGAGGCCGGAGTGGCAACGGTCCCCGGCGATGCCTACGGCCTCGGTGGCACCTGCTGCGTCCGGATGTCCTTCGCCACGGCGGAGGGCGATCTGCGGGAGGCGCTGCGGCGGATGGATGATGCTATCCGGAAGATAAATGGGTGAATATATTGGCGTTTTTAACTGGTATATAAGATGAAACAGCAAAACAGCCGCCCACAGGGCGGCTGTTTCTATTTGATTCACCGTTTTGCTTTCCAACGCTTGTAGGGACCGCTGGAGGTGACGGCCATACATACTACGAACACCAGCAGGACCAGGGAGACGGGGTGGCTGACAAGGTCCAGCAGCAGCGCGGGCAGGCTGTTGTTCGTCATGGTGGCGGCCCGGCGGAAGTTCAGCTCCAGCAGGTCGGAGAGAATAATGCCAAGCACCGTGGGGCCGACGGGGAAATGATAGAGCTTCATCACATAGCCCAGGATGCCGAAGGCGATCATCCAGTAAACGTCCATGATGGAGTTGTTGATGGAGAACGCGCCCACCACCGACAGCAGGATGATGATGGGCATCAGGATGGCCTTGGGGATCTCCACGATTTTGGAGAATGCCTTGATGCCGGTGAAGCCGAAGATCAGCAGGAAGATGTTGCCTACGAACATGGCGCCGATGATGTAGTAGAACACGTCGGGGCTGCTGGTCATCAACAGGGGGCCGGGATTCAGGCCGTGGATATACATTGCGCCCAGCATGATGGCGGTGACGGCGTCACCGGGGATGCCCAGAGACAGCATGGGGATACAGGCGCCGCCCACGGCGGCGTTATTGGCGCTTTCGGGTGCCACCAGGCCCTCCATGGCGCCCTCGCCGAAGGGGGTCTCCGGGTTTTTTGTGGTGCGCTTGGCCTGGTCGTAGGCCAGCAGGGCGGCGATGTCGCCGCCGGTGCCGGGCAGCGCGCCCACTACCGCGCCAATGAGGGAACTCTTCAGGGTCAGGGGAATGAAACGAACGGTATTCTTCCAGCTGGGAATGATCTTATCGACTTTCTGCTTGACCGGCGTTGTGGTCAGGTCCCGGAGTTGGATGAGGGCTTCGGACATACCGAACAGGCCGATCATCACCACCACATAGCTGACGCCCAGCATCATGTAGGTGCGGAACATGGAGCCGTTGGCGCCGATGACAAAGCGGTTGTGGCCGGTCTGGTTATCCAGGCCGATGAAGCCGATGAACAGGCCCAGGGCCGCCGAGAGGATGCCCCGGGCGGGGCGGTCATTGCCAAGGCTGCTGACCAGGAAAAGGCCGATGATCGCCAGCAGGAAGTAGTCCCGGGGAGCGAAGCGCATGGCGAATTTGGAGAGGTAGGGCGCGCCCAGGCATAGAATCATGGTGCCGATAAAGCCGCCCAGCACGGACTGGATGACCGTCACGCCGATGGCCTGGCCCGCAAGTCCCTTCCGTGCCAGGGGGTAGCCTTCCAGCGCGGTAGCCACGGCGGCGGGAGCGCCGGGGATGTTCAGCAGGATGGCCGAGCGGGAGCCGCCGTAGACGCCGCCGATATAGACGCCTACCATGGCTGCCAGGGCGGGAAGCGTGGCCCAGGAGTAGGTGAAGGAGATGAGCAGGGAGGTGGCCATCGTCACCGAAAGACCGGGGATGGCGCCCACATAGATGCCGAGAAAGACGCCTGCCGCCAGACAGAACAGCAGCGTGGGGTCCGTCAGCGCCTGCAGGGCATAGCCCAGCGCTTGAGAAAATTCCATATCGGAAGACCTCCTTTCAGGGAAGCTGTACCTGGAAGATGTACTGGAACACCACGAGGACGCAGACCATCGTGATGCCCGAGATCACCAGCATACGGAGCTTTTTTTCATGGTTCAGCGTTAGCATGGAGAGGGCGAGAAACAAAAAGGTGGACACCGCGAAGCCGATGAAACTGAGCGCCACGGCGTACAGAATACAGTAGAGCACGATGACGCCTACCTTGCCGGGGAACAGAAAGGCGAAGGTCTCTTTGGCCTTTTTGACCAGGGGGAGCTTATCCTCAAAGGGCTGGGGACAGCCCCGCAGCTCCGCGAAGCTGAGGACAGTGGTGACCAGCATGACCAGGGAGCAGAGGGCGGGCACCGTTCCCTCGCCGGAGAGCTTGGGCGCGGCGAGAAACAGCTTCATGGATGCGGCGAAACAGACCAGGGAGAACAGGCCGAGGAAGACAAGAAAGCCTTTTTCTCCCTTTTGCTGCGTGTTTTTTTCCATAAGCGGTACGTTCCTTTCGTTGGAATCAGAGGGAAGAAGCAGGCCATGGCAGCATGGCCTGCTTCTCAGGAATTTAGGGGTTTCCCGGAATGAATTACCGCTCGATGCCCACGGAGGCGGGGTCGATGGCGGCGACGCCGGAGTCATACAGCATATAGCTGGTGGTGGAGCGGTACTTCTTCAGGTATTCCACCGCCTCGTCGCCGGTCATGTTCATCACAAAGCAGCCCTTGGAGGCCACCAGCTCCTGGAAGTCGGGAGCTTCACAGGCCTTGGAGAAGGCAGCGGTCAGGGTGTCGATGATGGCCTGGTCGGTGCCCTGCTTCACGAAGACGCCGTAGAAGGGGCCCCAGGGGAGGACTTCGTTATACTCGGGATAAATTTCGGTGATGGCGGGAACGTCATCGAAGCCCTCCAGCCGCTCGTTGTGGAACATGGCCAGGATGCGGATGTCGCCGGACTGGTAGAAGCTGGCGATGGAGCCCAGGGTGGACACCGCGAAATCGGCGTTGCCGCCCATGACAGCGATGGCGCACTCGTTCTCGCCGTCAAAGGGGACCATGTTGGGCTCCGTGCCGCTGATGCTGCGGATGATGGTGGCGGCGGTCTCAGGCAGGCCGCCGGCGCCGGTGGTGGCGGCGATGACCTTACCGGGATTGGCCAGCATATCGTTGAACAGCTCCTCCAGCGTCTGGTACTTGGAGTCCTTGGCGACGAAGATGCCGCCGTAGCTGTTGCTCAGCAGGCAGATGGGATAGAAGTCGTCATAGTCCAGCTCACTGGTGCCCATGACCCTGGCGATCTGGGGATTCTCCGCGCCGAACAGCAGCTCATAGCCGTCCGCGGCCTGGGCGTTGACGTAGGCGGTGGAGACACCGCCGCCGGAGCCGGCGCGGTTGGTGAAGACGATGGACTGGCCCAGCTCCTCCTGGGCTACCAGGCCGGCCGCGCGGGAGACGGTGTCACAGATGCCGCCGGCGCTCCACATGATGGAGCCCTGGATGTTCTTGGTGGGATAAGCGGCGGTCTCGGCCGGCTGCGCCGGGGCGGCACCGGAATTGGAGGAGGCGGCACCGGAAGAAGCGCCGGAGCCGCAGGCTGCCAGCGAGCACACCATAACAGCGGTCAGAAGCATTGCGATGATCTTTTTCATGGGTAGATTCTCTCCTTTTTCTCTTTGGGGGACTCCAAAAAACTTTGATAGTTTAATACTTAAAAGCGATGAAGTTCCTGACTATACTACTGCAAGAATCCAAAATAGTCAAGAAAAAATTTTGCCCTTTAAAGTGTGATGCGCCAAGAGGTAAGACTGGGAGGGAAAATGGAGGGGGTTCATATGCTTCTGAGTATCGCAAGATGCGCTTTGTTGCGTGCGGACTCATGGCATGGTAAAATGAACTGAACAAATTGGATTTTGATGGATTGAAGAGGTGTTCTGTTATGAATGAGATTTTTGCAAAACCGTGCGTTGGAGCACTCATTGAAAAGACAGTAGATGATGAAAAATATATACTCATTCAAACAAGACAAAAAGAAGATGGTGGAGAAACGAATGGAATGATAGAAATCCCCGCTGGAAAAATCAGAGAATACGAAGATATATTTTCTGCACTGCGTAGGGAAGTTCGGGAAGAAACTGGATTAAGAATCACAAAAATCTACGGAGAAAATGATGTTGTGTCTAACCAAGTAGGCGATGTTACTACAATTTCTTTTGAACCTTATTGTGTCACACAAAACTTGTCTGGCGCATATTCCATTATTTTAAATACATTTTTATGTGAAGCAGAAGGGAACTTGCTGGATTGCACAAATGAAACAGAAAATATCCGTTGGGAAAACGTTTCAGAAGTGAAGCGGCTGATAAAAGAAGAACCTGAAAAGATATTCTTTATGCATCAAAATGCTTTGAAAAAATATTTACACTTGTAAATTTCAGCTTGTAGAACCGATGAAAAGGCTTCACCCGACAGGATGGAGCTTTTTTCGCCGTTCTGGCGAAGGGTTCTCAAGTAGACCAATATCAGCACAAAAGGTAAAGGGGAGGAAATAAGGGCACCCTTGCCGCCGTGGCGGGAAGGTGGTACAATACGATTTCAACGCAAAACATTTCCACTGGAAAGGAACCAACATGAATCAGAAAGAACTCAATGAGATCCGCAGGCGCTTCCGCCTGGACAAAAGCAGCATCAGCAGGATCTTCGGCTGCTATGTCAACAGCAACCGGGAGGTCATCTCCTGGATCGACGCCTCCCTTGGACTGATGTCCCAGGAGGAGTCGGAAATGTATCTGACCCTTCTCAAAAAATCGCTCTCCGGCGCCCTGGGCAAGAATTTGGTGGACATCGTGTTTAGCACCCGGCAGGTCGCTGACAGCGACGAGCACCGCCTGCTCCAGACCCTGCGGATGACCGCGCTGCAGGACCCGAATGCCCGGGAAGCCCTGTGCCGCAGGATCATCGACTCCATCGACATGGGAGAGAGCAATTACCTGATCCTCCTGGCGGCGGACGCCTACGATGTGCCCTACCGGGGACGGGACGGGGAGATGCAGGCCGATGCCTCGGACCAGGTATTCAAGTATTTTGTGTGCAGCATCTGCCCGGTAAAGGCTCCCGATCTGGAGCTGCGCTATGACATGGAGAGCCATGAATTCCACAGCTCCTCCACAGGCTATGTGGCCTCCCCGCCGGAACTGGGCTTCATGTTTCCGGCTTTCGATGACCGGGCCGCCAATATTTACAACGCACTTTTTTACAGCCGGAACGCCGCCGAGCTCCACCGGGAGGTCATCGACGCGGTGTTCCGCGTCGAGCCGCCCATGTCTGCCGCCGAGCAGAAAAATGTGTTTGACTCCGCTTTGGCGGATACGCTGGAAAAGGACTGCAGCTATGATGTGGTCCAGTCCGTACATGAGCAGATCCGGGCCAGGATCGACGAACATACGGAGAGCAAAAGCCCGGAACCTCTGGACCTGACCATCGGCGAAGTCGGCGGTATCCTGAGCAACAGCGGCGTTTCCACGGAAAAGGTGGAGGCATTCAAAAAAGAGTGCGAAAAGCAGTACGGTGACGGAGCTGTACTGAATCCCAAGAATATTATTGAAAGCAAAAAGTACGAGGTCACGACGCCGGAGGTCAAGATCACGGTGGCGCCGGAGAACAGCTATCTGCTGGAGACGAGGGTCATCGACGGACGAAAGTATATCCTGATCCCTGCGGATGAGGGTGTGGAGGTCAACGGCATCGGCGTTACCATTCCGAACGAAGCATCAGCGGATTGATGATACATAATGGCCCGCAGGTCAGTGCGCTGACCTGCGGGCCATTTATATGGAAAAATCGGTTTTGGATGTCCTGTTCCTTACACGATGCTGCTTCCGGGAGATGTCCCCTCCGGAGCGCCGGGAAGCTCCGGGAGGCGCTCTTTCAGCAGGCTCAAAGCGCGGCTGGCGTCCGGCTCCCGGTCAAAGGTCAGGCTCTGGTAAAACTCGCCGCCGTACTGGACCCGCACGACGAAGACCTGCAGCTGTCCGCCGCAGCAGCCCTTGGGAGAGATGGAACTCTTCTGGACCCAGGCCCGATTCAGCGTTGACAGGGGCAGATATTGGGCGCCCACCGGAAAGGCGGGGATATACAGCGCCTCGCTGCCGATGCGCACATTTCCAATTTTTACGGCGCTCTGGTAATCCGCCTTGGGATCTTGCAGGGGTTCTCCATAAATCGCTTTGAATGCCATGTTTTCATCCTCCCTCATAAAATCGCCTGACAGCCACATGCAGACCCGGTCAGCCAGTTGTAGGCGTGTTCCAAACGTAGCTGTATTTTTATATAACATATCACCAAACTAGGAAAATGAAAATTGTAAATGCAACGATTTTGAAATATTTTTTGTATCTGCTTCGGATTTTGATCCTTTTGCCGAGAAACAGGGGTATTTTGTATAAACGGTTTCCGCAAAATGGAAGGAGTGCTGACAATGCCGTGGCCGAACAGATGGAACGAATGGTGGACCTGCTGAAAAGAGAAATCGAATATCCGGCTCCACAGGACAGCTTCAGCATGGCCTCGGGAACGGCTGCGGCTACCGGAATGGACGGAACTACCTTCCTCTGGTCCGAAAGGCTGACCAGGTACTGTATATAGCCAAACGGCCTGGTAAAACCAGTGGTCCTCCTATACGGAAAGGATGGAGAAGCGGGGACCGCGCAGTTCGGAGAGAGCGTAGGATAAAACAAATATGAGATATTACAAAAGCCGGTAAGGATAGGGGAGGAGGCATGTATGCCGAATTGGGAAAAAGACACCGCTCTGGCCGGTAATGAAAAGATAGAAGACTTGGCGGCAGCAGAAGCTGCGGAGAAAATGGACAGGGTTTTGGAAATGCAGCGGACAACAGACTTGAGCTGCGCGGCCTGTTCAGGATGGTTCGGATGAGAGAAAAAAGATCCTGTATGAGATGGTGCTCCGGGACCGCGCTACAAAAGCGGTAGGGGATGGAGGGTGTTCCGGGCGCATCTCTGGAAGAGAATATGCTGTGATAAGCAAGGGCGGGATTTTGTTTTCCGCCCTTGTGCATTGTTTTGTGATACGGTATAATAGCGGATAAGAAACAGACCGGGAACAAGAAAGGAGCTGCTTGCGATGGCACGGCCGGGAGAGAACAGCGGTCAGACCTATGCGGACAAGACGAAGCAAAAAAATATCGTAGTGGAGGAGCATCGGCAGCTTCAGCATGAAATGATGGCCCCGCAGCACGACATTGCCGAGCAGCGGCAGGTAGAAAGGAATTCCCCATATGAGCGATTTTTCCACACGCTCAAGCCGCTTCCGCCGGTACCTGTGACAAATGGCCCGGCTCCCCAAGAGAAGAAGGTCGGCTATAAGGAGCGTAAGCGGCGGAAAGAGCAATACAAGTTCCTGGGGGACAAGCAGCGCCTGCTGAGTGAAGAAGAGGTAAAGGGGCTGAAACTGTTCAAGACGCAGAAAGCCCGGGAAGAATGGGCTAACGAGACGCTTCCCCACTCCAAACTCACCCGGGAGCAGACCTTGAAGCAGATCCTCAATGATAAGGATTACTCCAACTTTGAAAACCTGGACCATGTTATGCGCAATCTGATCGCCAACAAAGCACTGTCCCAATTCATGGATGACTATGGCATCACCGCGGAGAAAATCGAGAACAAAGAAATTGACCCGCAGGCTCTTTGTGAGCGCCTCCAGCAAAACGGCGCGGGCGTCAGCGTCCTCCTGAACCCGGCCCTGCGGCTGGGGTTGTCCCTGGCACAGCGTACAAGAGGCTTTTCTACGAGGCAGTATTTATTTTTCGAAAAGTTGGACGAGGCGATGTCTACCGCCGTCATGGTGTCCACCCTGACCCATGTGGCTGAGCGCGATAAGGTCAAGACCTATTTCGAGGGCAGGGGATCGGCCAACGCCGATAGTGATGCGGACAACGCTATCAAGGCCAATATGGCCCAGCAGATCCAAATCGCCAAGCGGCTGCTGCTGATGCAGCTCTCCGACTTCAAAGTTGTCCATACCGAGAAGACAGGAACCTCCAGAACAGAAAACTGGAGCAGTTCCATGGCAGTGGCATTGAGCCATTGCTCCCGCGTTACGCTGACGCTTCCAAAGCAGGATCAACGGAGTCCGGCGAATGAGCAGGAGAAGATGTGGCGGTCCATCCTGACGACAGGCGGAGAGAACACCGCCCAGGACAACAGCCGCGGCAGCTCCACCCATTCCCTTGAGCGCAGAAAGATCAAGGATGGGGGGAAGGTGAAGGAGAAAAAAGTCCTGTTCAACCTGATCGGGCAGCGGGGCATGAACTGTGCTATCGGCGGTCTTGGCAATGCCGGTGTCAGCGGCAAGACCCTCTGCAACGACGGTTCCTGCGGCCATTTCTATTCTATGTATAAGGAAGCGGACGCCGACCACTACGGTGCCATGCTCATGGGTCTGGAGTCGGATGCCTACGGTGTGACCAACCAGATGGGCCATACCCATGATATCCATGCCACTGGGGAAAAGGCATCCAGTCTGGGCGGGCAGCGCATGGACGAGGTGGGCGACAAGTACGGCGGACGCCAATGCAACCTTGCCAGCCGCTCCGCTGGTGAAATTACCGATTGGATGGAAAAGCTGGAGTGCGCTATGCTCTATTGGCAGTCCCAGGAGGGCGGAATGTCCTCCCCGGATGCTGTCCTGGCTATGAAGATGATCTCCGGTGAGAAGATGCGTCTGGATGACCAGATGAGGCTGTATGGCATACTGAAAGAAGCACAGAGGGCTGACCAGGAAGCTAAGGAGAACGCGAAATCACCTTTCCCGGGGGCTTTTGTTATTGATGCGTAGTAAATCTGTATGACAGAACGGGAGATGTCTATGACGAAAGAACAACTGCCTGAAGTGGAGCTCTATTCCATCGGCCCACAGGAAGCAGACCATGCCGCTCCGCTGCTGACAGCGGAAGCGGTGGAATCCATCAAAAGCGGCCAGGCTTTCGGCATGGCCCTGGTGGAGGAGGGCGAGGCCCGGGCCGCCGCCTGTGCCCGGCTCCTGCCGGAAAATGAAGCGGTGCTGGAGCTTGTCAGCCTCTATGTGGCCCCGGCGTTCCGCCGCCGCGCCCTGGGCGGCACGCTGCTGATGGAGCTGCTGGAGGAAACCATGACAGCCACGGACGGCGGCCTGCGTTGGGTAACTGCCGCGTACCTGCCCGGAACAGAGGGCGTGGAGCCGCTGCTTGCCAAGGCGGGCTTCCGCATGGAGCAGGACGGGCAGGCGATATCCTGGCAGCTGCCTGTCGCTGACTTGGTGGACAGCCCTCTTCTGAAGTACCCTGCCCCGGTACCCGCCGGGTGCACGCTGCACACGCTTGAGGAACTCCCCGACTATTGCCTCCGCCAGTTGGTACAGGAGCTGGCAAAGAACGCGGTAGCTGACCTCACTGTTCCGGAGATGCGGCAGGCGCTGCAAGCAGCCAGTTATGTGCTGCTGGACCGGACCAGCCAGCCGAAGGCCTGCGCGATCTTTTCCGGGGCGGGAGAAGACGGCGTCTACCTCTCCCAGTTCTTCACGGCCAGCGGCAGCGCCGCTTATGCCATGGCGGTGCTGCAGGCGGGCGGCAGGGCCCTCCTGACACAGCTGCCCAGTGCCGTGCTGGAGATCCCCACCCTGACGGGGTCTTCCGCCAGATTGGTGCAAAAGCTGCTCCCGGCCAGCCAGGCCACGCATCTGACCCGGGCCGTCCTGGAGCTGACAGGCGCCTGAATTAAAAATGAAATGAGGCCGCCATGCCGGACAAACTGTCCGGCATGGCGGCCTCAGACTGTCGATAAATCCGGAAATCTTGCGCGACGGGAAGGAAGATAGTTACGAAAGAAACCCAGGAGGGGTGTCTTTCGTTTTCAATCATAAGTTTTTCTGAACTTTTCAAGTTCAGAAAAACTTGCAGCAGCTTGTCG